>JACZVF010000106.1 GCA_022572805.1 Chloroflexota bacterium | reverse complement strand
CAATAGGCCTGCGGGCTTAAACTCTTTGACCAGGACGTCTGCCGTCTTCTACTAGGGCCTGGACCCCAGCGTCACCTCGATCTCGGCTGGTTCGCCACCGTCGCGGATGACTTTAATCAATACAACGTCACCGGGCCTGGTGTTTTCGATGAGGTAAATGATTAACCCGTCCATGTCTGGTGTGGCGGTCCCGTCCACGGCCACGATAACGTCCCCGCCGACTGGTATGGGACCGCGGTCGGTCTCTTGCCTACGGTCGCTGCCTTTTAGGCCTGCCTCCATGGCCGGTCCGTCCTGCGCAAGGCTGATGATCTGCGCCCCCCTGATATCGAGGTCGATGTCCATAGCCTCGGCGACTTCCCTTCGCAGGTCTGTGCCACTGATGCCGAGCCATGCGTAGGTAAATTCTCCATCCTCTATTAGCGCGGGCACCACCTGCCTGGCCGTATTTATGGGCACTGCGAAGCCAATGCCCGTGCTTGCTCCCGTGCGGCTAATGATCTGCGTATTGATGCCGATCACTTTGCCTTGCCTGTCCAGCAAGGGCCCTCCGGAGTTTCCGGGGTTTATGGGTGCGTCCGTCTGGATAACCTTCGGAACGGAGAAGGGCGTGTTGCCGCTGCGCAAGGTCCGACCTATGGCGCTGACGATTCCCAATGTAGTGGTGAACTCCTGGCCGAAGGGGTTCCCTATGGCGATTGCCAGTTGGCCCACTCGCACACTGTTGCTGTCGCCTAGCTTCACGGGAGGCAGCATCTCCTTGGGAAGGTCCACCTTGATTACGGCAAGGTCTGAGTCCGGGTCTTCGCCAATTACCTCGCCCTCTACTTCTATGCCGTTGGCGAAAATGATGGTTAATATGTCCGCGTCCGCCACCACGTGCTGGTTGGTTACGATGTAGCCCTCATCGCTCCACACGAAGCCGGAGCCCTCTCCCTGGCGGAAGAAGAAGTCCCTGTCACCGGGATTGGGCCCAGGCACGGGGGGGCCGTCAAATGGCGATGGAAACTCCGAATCCGGCAGCTCGTCGCCCGTGGAGACTCTCTGGGATACGCGGATCTGGACCACCGAGGGCAGGACGTCGTCGTGTATCCTGCCGATGACCTGCTCGAACGCGGCGACCACGGCGTCGGCATCCAGTTGCACCTGAGGCTGTGCATTAGGAGGTTGCGTATCGGTAGACTCGGACGGCCTGGTTGCCGGCCCAGGTAATGGCGCCGCCGTCGTACCCGGTCCTCCCGTGGCGGCGGGCTCGGCCGACGCGATATTTAGCGATGTCTGGACCGGCGCCGCAACGTCTGCCGACGAGGTCGATGTAGGCTGCTCCACAACGGCGGCGATTGGCTCCTGAGCCGGTGTGTCGGCGACCGGCACGCTGCATGCCAAAGCCAAAAACAACACCGCGGGCATCACATACCCGATCAGACCATTCCTTTTGAATATAAATAGTTTCATGTCACCCCATCCCTACCCAGATACCATAATCCGATCCAATAGTAACTATCTCAAAATGGCGGATGCCTTGTTTCCGCCCACCCAACCTGGGGGCTTTTGTTCCTGGGGGCACATCCCCCTGGCCCCCTGACAGAGCGGGAAAGCCCCTCTGGACTCCGTCATGACGATCTCAAGATAGTGGCTAAGTCCTCGACGTCTTGAATGCTTATCCAATAAAACGTGGCGTCGTGACGCGAGGATAGTGCCGATTCCATCGATCCATCGCGGCGGACGCTGCGTATCCGGACTTGCCGGCTTCAATTGCCGGAAATGGATTAGATGCCGTACCCGCTTTTGGAGATACGGATGGAAGATGATGGCGCCGGACAAATCATTTCGCCAAATCATTTTACAGGAGAGGCGACCCAAACCATCTCGGCGCTTGTTTCGTCAAAATCGGAACGCGAAAAGTCGCCGAATACGTCCTCAACCTGGAAACCACAGCTTACCAGCAGGTGGTGCATCTCCCATCGGAAGATGTTGCGCAGCTGAAAATCGCGGTACAGCTTTCGCGCCACGGTGCCGCTTTCGTTCAACTCCTCGACGGTAGTGCGAATGTTCATGACCTGGCTGTAGCAGTCGTACTCGGTCTGGTTCCAAAGCACGTATCGGGCACCGGTGTCCGGGTCTATCACGTCGCGGAAGTGGTAGGGGACATCGGAGTCCTGCGCCATCATCTGTACATCGGGCACGAAGATATTGAAGACCAGCCTCCCGCCGGGCGCCAGGCGCCTTTTGATATTTGCCAGAGTCTTTATCTCGTCTTCAACGGAGAGCAGGGACTGAAATCCTCGAAAGGGTATAATCACAAGGCCGAATTTTCCGTCCACCTCGTCCATTTCGCCCACGCTGAAGTCCGTCATGTCACCGTACACCAGCGCCAGATTGTCCAGGCCGCCCAGCGCAGTAACCTTTTTCCTGGCAACATCCAGCATGGCATGGGAGAAGTCCAGCCCGACTATGTGTAGGCCGGCTTTTGCTATGGGTATGGCCACTCGCCCGGTGCCGCAGCCCAGTTCCAGGACCGGGCCGTTGGCTGCCTTGGCCTCGTCAACGTAGAAGGGAATGTCTTCGCGGACGTAGGAGTAAACGGAGTCGTAGATGGCCGCCCAGGCGTCGTACTGCGATGATTCCATCTGCGAACTAGGCGCTCGCCAGCTCTTGGAGGGCCAGGCGCACCCGGTCCTCCAGGGACGTGGCCTCGTCTGAGCCGTGGCCGGCGCTGTTGACGGCGGTGAGGGCCTGGCGCGCCTCCACGGCGGAGTAGCCTAACGATGTCAGCGCGTCCAGGACGTCGTCCGAACGCGAAGTCGCAGTTGCCATCACCAGATCGTCGTCCAGCTTGCCCTTGAGCTCCAGCACAATGCGGCTGGCGGTCTTGTTGCCCACACCCGACACGCCGGTAAAGGCCTTCACGTCGCTGGCCTCCACCGCCGCCGCAAGGGACGCGGGCGTGAACGTCGACAGTATGCTCAGGGCGACACGTGGACCCACGCCATTGATGCTTATGAGCGTCTCAAAGGTCTGCCGGGCCTCGTAGGTCGGGAAGCCGTACAGGTTCAGGCTGTCCTCGCGCACCTGTAGCGACGTGTATAGCTGCACAAGGTCTCCGTTAGGCCCCAGCATCTCCACCGAGGAGCCCGGCACATTGACTCGAAAGGTCACACCGCCCACGGCGACATCAGCCCAATCCGGGCCTTTGCCTTCCAGCACGCCTCTGACCGAAGAAATTATTGAGGATACCAAATTAATCCGCCTGCCTGGATAAGATCAGTCGAGAATCGAAAGCGCCCGCACCCTGGCGGCGTTTATGTGGCAAATTGCCACTGCCAGCGCGTCGGCGGCGTCGGAGGAAGCCGGCGCCTCTCTCAGGCCCAGAAGGACCCGCAGCATCTCCTGCACCTGCTCCTTGGAGCTTCCGCCATGGTCGGTTACCGCCTGCTTGACCTCTCTGGGTGTGTAGGTGGATATGGCAAGCCCTCTATTGGCGGCGGCCAGCATTGCGATAGCCTGGGCCTGACCCACGGCCATTGCGGAGCGCACGTTGAGGGCCACGAAAGGCTGCTCGACCGCCGTCTCAGACGGCTTCCACTCATCAATGCACTTCAGGATGCCGCCGTAGAGCACATTGAGCCTCTCGGCCAGGGGAAGCGTCCGTTTCGCCTTCAAGACATCCATGTGCGCCATCAGAAGGTCCGGCCCATCGGTATCCACGATGCCAAGGCCCATGTTGAACGTTCCCGGGTCTATGCCTAGAACACGCATACAGGCTCTACTCCTCTTCCTGGTACTGCTCCAGCGCGTCATCGGGAAAATCTGCGTTGGAATAAACCTTCTGCACGTCGTCCAGGTCCTCCAGCAGGTCAAGCAAACGAAGCGTCTGCAGGGCCGTTTTCTTGTCCAGCGAGATGGTGCTGGTTGGAATCATTGAAAGCTCGGACGATACTATGGAGGCGTCTTTTTCGGACAGGGTGTTGCGTATGTCTTCCAGAAGCTCGGGCGGCGAGAATATCTGGAGAGTGGAGTCGAAGGAGTCGAAATCCTCGGCCCCGGCATCTATGGCGACCAGCGTGAACTCTTCCGCCGCCGCCTCGTCGGCGTTCACGACCACAACGCCTTTTTGCTGGAACTGCCACGCAACCGCACCCGACTGGGCCAGATTTCCCCCTGCCTTGGTCAGCGTGGCGCGTACATCGGATACGGTCCGGTTTTTATTGTCGCTGAGGGTCTCCAGCAGTATGGCGGTGCCGCCTGGGCCGTATCCCTCGTACGTGAACTCCACCATCTGGTCGGCGTCTCCGCCCTCTCCGGTGCCACGCTTGATGGCCCGTTCGATGTTGTCGTTGGGCATATTGGCGTCTCTGCCCTTCTGGATGGCCATGCGCAGCCTGATGTTCATGCCGGTGTCGGCGCCGCCCTGGCCAGCCGCAATGATGATCTCCCTGGCCAGCTTGGTGAACAGCTTGCCGCGACGGGCGTCGGTAATGGCTTTGGCATGCTTGATTGTCGACCATTTAGAGTGACCAGACATGAGAGACTCCTCGTTGATTTGCGGACGATACATCCTGATGACGCCTGTTACCCAGATTTTATCACGTAGGGAAAAATTTGGTCAAAGCAGCCACTACCGATTTGTGCTGAAAATTACGAGTCGCCATTTTCGAGAGTCGCCCACGCCTGCCTGGCGATTACCAGGCAACCCGTCTTGAATATCGGCTGAAATGGCGGCCAAGCGCTCGGCATAATTGGGCTGCCATTCGGACTAAATTCGTACTCTCGACAGGTACTCCGGTCTGCCTTTGATGCCCAGGTTGATGCGATAAAGGCCCCCGGCGCCCGGACCTTCGCCGTCTTTGTCCTCCCCACCGGCGGTCGTAACGTACATGTCGGTCATGTCCTCGCCGCCGAACACCACGCTGGAGACTTTGCGCGCGGGGAACCAGACCCGTCTGTCCTGGCTGCCGTCAGGGGCGTAGCGCACGAGAGAGGAGCCGTCCCACCTGGCAGACCAGACGAAACCCTCCGCATCGACAGTCATGCCGTCGGGTATGCCGTCATTATCGCCGGTGCTGACGAAGACGCGCTGGTTGCTCAACTCTCCAGTCTTGGCCTCGTAGTCGAACAGGTAGATATTGTGGGTGGGGGAGTCCGTGTAGTACATCTGCTTTTCATCCGGTGTGAAGCCCATCCCATTGGATATGCCGATGTCGCCAAGCACCTGCCTGATCGACCCGTCCGTGTCCAACCTGTAGAGGCTGCTGGGGTGATCGGGAGCGGGCATGGTGCCGCAGAACACACGGCCGGCAGGATCGGCGATGACGTCGTTGAACCTGGTCTCGCGCTCCGCCGGAATCTCATCCAGGATGTATTGGAGCGCGCCGTTTCTCAAGATTGCAATCGCCCCCTTCTCCAGGAACAGGAGCAACGCGCCGTCCGCCTGAACCGTGAACCCGCCAATGTGCGGACCCTCGAAGAACAGCCGGTGATCTTGGGTGGCTGGATCGTACCGAAACATGCGTCCGGTGGGGATGTCTACCCAGTAAACGCACTTTTCCAGAGGATGCCACATCGGCCCTTCACCGACCTTGCACTGGTAGTCCGCAATTAGTTCCGGTTGCATTTGCTTTCCCTGCTTTCAAATGTTCTCGGCCCCAGGATTAAACCGGCGCCTGTCTGTGGCTGGTCCGTGAGCCGGTATCTTGTCTCCGCCCGGCGACGGACCTGGGACGCTTCGGGTCCGGCACGGTCCGAAGGCCGTTTCATTTTGATATTAACCAGGACCCCTTGTTCCTGGAATATATTGCCAAAACAGGTTGTGGCGAACGTTCAGGCAATTGACCACACGCGGCTATAACTCGGTATTAAAGAGCTTCAAGTGCTTGACATCGGGATGCGCGACCATGTATACCTCCGACATGGGGTCTAGAAGCGCTGTAAACTGAATTTTGTAGGAGGAGGTACGGTACTTATGGCAACCCTACGAAAAAGCGACATGGCCGGACGTGTCGCTGCAAAATTAAAAGGATCAAAGGCACAGGGCGAGGCATCGCTGAACGCCGTTCTGGACAGCATACAGGATGCGCTGTCTTCCGGCGACAGGGTAGTGCTTACGGGATTCGGGTCATTCGAGGTAAGGCAGGTCAAAGCTCGGAAGGTCCGGCCTATAAGGGGCGGACAGGCCGGCAATCTTATAACGGTACCGGCCCACAAGCGCGTGGGATTCACAGCAGGGGCGGAGCTGAGCAAAGCCGCAAACTAGACATCTTAAAATTGGACTGTTAATGCAAAGGGCGGGGCCACTTGGTCCCGCCCTTTTTTTGCCAGGTTGGGCTATCCAGAGGGCCGAAATAGCACATTCGTTTGAAAATGGAGAATATTGACCTATTTGGCATATTGACGTTGCCGCACGAATGTTCTAAATTAATTCAACTTCAACCTGTTAATGCGGAATTGGCGATTGTGTTGTTGGCCAATCATCGGAAGGAGTTGGATTATGGAAAGGCGCATAAAGCGGTCTGCGTTCATTTATAACTCGGGCAGGGTGTTGCAGTTCAAAGGCTGTCCTCGGTGCGGCGGAGACATGCACGGGGGCAGGGATATCTATGGCGAGTTCAACACCTGCCTTCAGTGCGGACACACGATGGACGTCGTTTCCCCGGAGCGGATGGCGGCGATGTTGGCCGACATGAAGGTCCATGTGGACGAGGTGGCTTAGACACCGCAGCAACACCGCTACCCTCTGCGGTGGGGCCATTAGTCCGTCTTAAAGCTGGACTGAGATATCAGGCGCCGCGGCCGGTGGGGTTCAAGCGGCTGTAAGGGCGTCCTCGGCAGCTTTGACGCCCGCGCCCCTGGCAACCTCGAATCCGACCTCAGGGAGAATCCTCTCCAGAGCGGAGAGCAGCGCTATAACGTTTTCCTGCTTGCTTGATTCGCCCATGAGTCCGATGCGCCACACCTTGCCGGCAAAATCGCCAAGACCCGCGCCGATTTCGATGCCGTGGCCTCGCAGAAGGCGTGTCCGCACATCCGCTTCGTCGATGCCCTTGGGCGCCCATACCACTGTTATCTGGTTCAGGCGGTGCTCCGCCGGCACAACCAGGTCCAGTCCCAGCGCCTCCACACCTGCCCTGAGCGCGGCGGCGTTTACCGCGTGGCGTTTGAACCTGTTATCCAGGCCCTCCTCCAAGACAAGTCTGAGTCCCTCCCGCAGCGCCAGTATCATGCTGACCGGCGCCGTGTGATGGTAGACTCGTTGCTCCCCCCATCCCCAGTAATCGGCCAGCATCGCCAGGTCCAGGTACCAGGTAAAGGGCTTCTCGGTCCGGTTCCGGGCCGTGTGCAGGGCTCGTTCGCTAAGGGACACTGGGGACAGCCCAGGGGGGCATCCCAGACACTTCTGAGTGGCCGAGTAAGCATAGTCCATGCCCCAGTCGTCGAAGGCCACATCCACGCCCCCCAATGACGTTACGGCGTCCACCATGAACATCGCGTCGTGGTCTTTTGCCAGCCGGGACAGGCCCTCCAGCGGCTGCAGTACCCCAGTGGAGGTTTCCGCGTGGACCGCGCATACCAGCTTGACGTTTTTATGCTTCTTGAGCTCCTGCTCCAACATCTCCTCGGGGAAGACGCCGCCCCAGTCGGACCTCAAAGGCACAACGTTGGCCCGCACCCGGTTGCCGATCTCCACCAGGCGCTCGCAGAAGTATCCGTGCACACACATGATCACGGTATCGCCGGGCTCCAAGAGGCTCGCTAGACCAGCCTCCATTCCGGACATGCCCGTTCCCGAAAGTGCCATTGTGCGGCCCTCGGCAGTCTTGTACACACGGCGTATCAGGTCCGTGACCTCGTCCATGATTTTCGTGAAGTCGGGGTCCAGGTAGCCGATCATGCCCTGCGTCATGGCCCGCAGCACTCGGGGGTCCACGTTGCTTGGCCCAGGCCCCAGTAGCGTACGGGCTGGAAGCATGGGTATTTCCGATGGGGGTAAGCCGATTTGAGTCATTAACACCACCTGGATGCGTTGATTACTGCCTTGAAGGGTAGGCAATCAAATCTGAAAGGATCCGAATCCATTGTACATCCTGGCGGTGGGGCTGCAGTTGCGGCTGTGCGACCTGGGAGCAGGCATTTGCTGGGGGAGTAGGCGTGCGCCTTGCGTCCTGGCGGCAATCAGGCGCTGTCCAGCCGGTTGTAGCGGTCCTGGAACCGGACGATGTCGTCCTCCTCCAGGTAGCTTCCGGTCTGCACCTCGATTATCTCCGTGGTGATGGTGCCGGGGTTCTCCAGGCGGTGCTTGACTCCTACGGGAACGTAGGTGGACTGGTTTTCCGTTAGCAGGAACTCCTCGTCGCCCCTGGTGACCTTAACCGTCCCCGTAACCACTACCCAGTGCTCCGCTCTATGGTGGTGCATCTGCAGGGAGAGCGCCGCGCCGGGGTTGACAGACAGGCGTTTCACCTGAAATCGGCCGCCAACGTCCACGGTCTCATATGTGCCCCACGGTCGGTGGACTTTGCGGTGGTTGCGTTGCTCCGGCCTGTGCTCGGCTTTCAAATGGGCAACCAGGTCTTTAATGTCTTGCACGCTGTTTTTGTGCGCCACGAGAACGGCGTCGGCGGTCTCGACGACGATGACGTCTTTCAGCCCAACGGCGGCCAGCAACCTGTGCTGGCTGATAAGCAGCGAGTCCTTCATCGAAGGGTGGGCGTATACGTCGCCCTGAATCAGGTTGCCGCTGGCGTCCTTGGAGCCCTCCTCCCAGAGCGTTGACCAGGCCCCCAGGTCGGACCATCCTACGTCCAGCGGAACGACCAGGCATGAGAATGCGTCGGCTGTGGCGGCGCTGCCGGCCCGCTCCATCACGGCGTAGTCTATTGACTCCGACGGGCAGGCCGCAAAGAGATCTGCGTCGGGCCTGTAGAAATCGCCGTCCAGATTGCTGGCCGCGTGTGCCGCCTCGCAGGCCCCGGCGATGTCCGGCCTGTATCGTTCCAACTCACGCAGCCAAACGGATGGCTGCATCATGAAAAGGCCGCTGTTCCAGAGGTACTCCTCGGTGGCGAGCATCCTTTCGGCGGCGGCCAGGTCCGGTTTCTCGACGAACTCCGCCACCCTGAAAGCAGAGTCGTTGGCGGACCCCTTGTGAATGTAGCCGTAGCCAGTCTCCGGAGATGTCG
>JACZVF010000105.1 GCA_022572805.1 Chloroflexota bacterium | reverse complement strand
GTACCTGTTCTGCTGGCCCGACAGTCTGCCTATAACCGCAATCGATTCGGCCTCCAACGTCTCAGTTGTGGCAACCCCTGCCTGGGATATCCCATACCGCTTCGACCGAGCCTTTGCGCATGGCTATGTACTGGTCCCAGCGGTTCACCATGATGTCCTGCTGACCTGAGATCAACTGGTACTTGCCGCCTAATTTCAACGGCATTTCCCCCTCGGACCGCAGAACGATGTGCTCTTCCTGTAGCGAGTCCACGACGATGCCCGGCATGCCAACCAATTGGGGAAGCACGCCGCCGGGTGAGCCCAGGCAACGCGACCCGGTGTCTCCGATGGCCACGCCGGGCCTTGGCGTGCTTATCACCGTGCCAAGAATCGTTGCGGCAAACTCGAACTCTTCCATGTATGCGTAGCCGTGCGACATCAACGCGTAGGTCCCGCCCTCAACCTCCGTGACGCCGGGGATTGTCGCGCAGAGGTCATATGTCCACGTTTCGCCTGCGGACACCACCTCCACAGGCATACCCGCCATCTCTATCGCATCTCTGACATCCAACGCGGTCTGGATAATCTGACGGCCCTCGATGAATCGCGTCTCCCTGTCCGGGAACCCCTTGGCGGCCTGGTGGCACATGACCCCGCGAAAGTCGATGCCCGGAGCGTCCGTGGCAACGCGAGCCAAGTCGACGCCGGCCTGCGTATCGCGAACGCCCGCGCGGTGCATCTGCGTGTCCACCTCTACCACAATGCCTATCTTCACCCCGTGCTCCTGGGCTATCTCGGATATCTCCCGGATGTTGTCGGCGTTGTCGGCGGCCACCATCATCTTGGCCCGCTTGGCCAGGGTACACAGCCGGACGATCTTGTCCCTGGTGACGACCTGGTTGGGAATGAGAATGTCGTCTATGCCGCCCTCCACCATAACCTCGGCCTCGGCGACCTTGGCCGTGCAGACGCCGCCCACGGTGCCGCCTGCGCGTATTTGCATGTGGGCTAACAGGGGGCTCTTCAGATTCTTGGTGTGGAGCCGCATCTTGCACTCGGTATCGCTGTACGTCCTGGCGATGACGTCGTAGTTGTGCTCCAGCGCATCAAGGTCCACCATGAGGCACGGTGTGTCCAGGTTGGCGAGACTAGTCCCCACCAGGGGCCGATAGTTATCCATATTATTCGTCCTCCAGGCGAAAGGGTTTGCACCCCGTCAGGTGAGTTCAAAAAGGTCAGCGGTAGCGGCCTCGGGCCGAGATATCCAGCACCGATTCCAGCCTGCCGTTTCGCACTGCTTGAATATAGTCGTAGACATTAACTGTCGCGCCGATTTCCAACGGGGTGAACCAGACTTTTTCCCCCACGGACAGGTTGGGGTCGTTGCCTTCCTCCCAGGTGAGGTTGCCGTGCTCCGCGCTCAGACTGAATACGTTCACATTGGGCAGGTCATCAAGAGTCGGGAAGCCCAGGTCGTCGCCGGTCGCCTTTTTGCCTGTATCCAGGATTGCCCTGCCCGGCTCCGGCAGACTTGTCACTGTTGCCATTACCTTCGCCGCCGGCCTGAGTCCGGGCCGCGTCGCGCTGTATCGGGAGTCCATCAACGCGTAGCTGCCCGCCGGGACCTCGGTGACGCCGGACATTGTCGCCGCGATCTCGTAGTTGTGCGTGCCCCCCACGCTGACAACCTCCACGTCCAGACCTGCCGACTCCACCATCTGACGTGTGTCCAGCACAGGCTGAATCCACTTCTTGGACTGCGCTGTGAGTTCGTCGGGGGTGGCGGCAATTATGGCGCCTTCGTAGGCCATGAGTCCGGCGAAGTGCAGACCCCGGGACCGGGCTACCGTCCTGGCCAGGTCCACCGCCGGCTGGCCAGGCTCCACGCCGCAACGTTCCAGCCCAGTGTGGATGTCTACGACAACGCTAAGCGTTACGCCCGCCGCCTGCGCAGCTTCCGACAGTGCCTTCACGTTGTCCGTGTTGTCTGCGGCGACCGTGATCTTGGACTGGTGGGCCAGCGCGCAAAGCCTGTCGATCTTCTGAGACGTTACTACCTCGTTGGCGATGGCTATGTCGGATATGCCCGCCTGGGCGAACACCTCCGCCTCTCCCACCGTTGTTACGCTGATACCGCCCACGGTGCCGCCCGCAGCTAGCTGTTGATGGGCTATGGCAGGGCAGCGGTGCGACTCTACGTGGGGCCGCAGCTTTGCCGTCTGCCCCTGAAAGAATGAGTGGACTTTATCAATATTCTGCTTCAGCACCTCCAGGTCCAGCACCAGTGCGGGCGTGTCTAGTTCCTCCACCGGCGTGCCTACGGGCTTTAATATGGGACGCTCCATGCGTATCTCCTGATTTGCAAACAGAGTTGTCGCCTTTGAATTTACGACAACCCGGAGAATATCACAGGGCCGACGCCCAGTCCATCGGCGATTGGCGTCCGGTACGCGGCGTGGTATCATCGCGCCAAACGCCACTGTGTTCCGTGGAGGCATCCCTTGAATATGACAAACAGGAAAGTGATTACCGGCGCAACGCTGATTGACGGCGCTGGCGGCCCACCCACGGAAAACGCCACTGTGCTCGTGAATGAGGACAGGATTGAGGGCGTCGGACTTGCCGGGTCAATACAGATTCCCGCCGACGCCGAGGTAATAGATGGCTCAGGCATGACTCTTCTGCCCGGTCTCATCGATTGCCACGACCACCTGGCGTCCATGAGCTACGAGATTGCCAGCCGCTGGGGCATCACTGAGATGCGAAGTCAGCGTCACCTGCGGGTAGCATCCGTGCTGCGCCAGACTTTGGAGACGGGCTACACCACCGTGCGCGATGCAGGAGGTCTGGACGCGGGCTTCCGCATGGCGGTGGAGGAGGGTCTGGTGCCGGGTCCCAGATTGCTCTGCGGTCTTGGTTTCATAACGCCGACCGGAGGCATGGCAGACCGCTTGAGTCCGCTGGGCTTCGCGGCGCCAGGGGGCCCGGATACGGGCCTCCCCTGGGGTGTGGCCGATGGCCCCGAGGGATTTCGAGCCAAGGTCCGGGAGATGGTGCGTGCGGGGGCCGACGTCATCAAGTGCGCTACGACTGGCGGTGCTAGCTCGACGGCCGGTCTGGGCCCCAAGGACCTGCTCTTCGAGCGCGACGAGCTGGAGGCGCTGGTCGACGAGGCCCACAAGAGGGGCTGCCTTGTGATGTGCCATGCCCTGGGTGGGCCGGGACTTCGAATGGCCATCGAGGTTGGCGTGGACTCCATAGAGCACGGCAGCTACCTGGACGAGGCACCCGATCTACTACCCATCATGGTGGAGAAGGACATTTCGTTGGCGCCAACCTTCGGTGTTTATACCTTCCACGCCACCAGGGGCACTCCCCACGGCAGGGCCAGGGCCGCGGCGCTGCGCGAGCACCACGTCCGCAGTGTGCAGGTGGCCATGGAGGCGGGCGTTCGCGTTGTCGCCGGCACCGACGAAGGCGGCTGGGAGCATGGCAACAACGCTCACGAGATAAGCTGCTTGGTGGAGGCCGGACTCACGCCCATGCAGGCGATACAGGCGGCCACGGGAAGGGCGGCAGAGGCCATTGGCCTGGCGGCGGAGGTCGGGACCATCAGCGTTGGGAAACAGGCAGACATGATTCTGGTGGCCGGGGACCCGTTGCAGGACGTGACGATTCTGGAGAGGGGCAAGGCCGTGGACTTCGTTATGAAGGGCGGAGTCGTTTACCTGGACCGCAGGGCGCAGGCCTGAATGCTGCGCTTGGTAGCCTCAAGCCTCTTGTTTGAGTGACCTCTGATATCATATGTTAGGTCTGTCGCGTCATGGCAATACGATATCTTGGAGGCCCGAGTGGAAGAGGTTCGGCTGTCGCAGTTCGGTTTCGATGAGCTGTCCCTGCTGGACGGCGAGCGAGTGGAGATTTCCCTGGACCTGGCGGAAGGCTCTCCCGAATCGCCGGACCCGGATGTCCTGTTGCTGACCGACCGACGCCTGATGCACCTCAACGGAAATCCGAAGAACCGAAAGGCCTCCATGGCGTCCGTTCAGGACATTCTCATAACGGAGATGCTGACGGAGAAAGAAGGCATCGCCGCGTTTATTTGGGCCGGCCTGTCCTTCTTCGTGGGCTTGATGCTTTGGCAAGTCGTGGACCATCCGCTTGGTTCGGCGGCTGCGGGCATAGTGCTGGGTCTCATGGGCGGTTACCTCATCTTCGACAGGGTGACCTCGCATGGAAAGAATATGCTTGTGTTCAAGGCAGGCGTCGGCGACATGAAGGTTGAGGTCCGAAATGAGGATGCCAAGTCAAAGTTGGATAGCCTTATCCATCGTCTGTTCGAGCTAAAAGACGAGCACGACTCCGGCCGATACAGGGACCCATCCAGATTCGCCCTTCGCTAGCCAGGGGCCTAATTGGTCGAGTTCGTCCTACCCCAGTCGAAGATTTGGCACTACGTCCAAATCCCACTGAAAGCGGTTGCCGTGGCGCAGGTGAAAGAAGGCCGCCGCCCCGATCATGGCGCCGTTGTCCGTACATAGGGCGGGCGCGGGAACGATAACCTCCACCGGAGCGCGTCTGCTCATCTCCGAGCGCAGCAAGCTGTTGGAAGCGACACCTCCTCCCAGAAGAATGCCCTTGACGTTGTGCAGCCTGGCTGCGGCGATGGTTCGCTCCACCATGCAGTCCACGATGGCCTCCTGGAACGCCGCCGCCACATTCGCCACCTCCTGCGGGTCCAGGTCGGAGTCCTCGGGTGGCGGATACATGTGTTTCTCCTGGGCGCGGCGGACCACGGCCGACTTCAGCCCGCTGAAGCTAAAGTCCAGAGAGTCCTTGACGTTGGGTCGGGTGAACCTGGCCTCGCCGCCAACGCTGGACTCAGACGCCTTCTGGATGGCCGGTCCCCCCGGGAAGCCCAGGCCCAGCACGCGCGCCGCCTTGTCGAAGGCCTCGCCTGCGGCGTCGTCCCGCGTCCTGCCGATTAGCGTGTAGCGCCCGTGTCCCTCCATCAGGATGAGGTCCGTATGGCCGCCTGACGCGATCAGACACATCAAGGGGAAACCTGTCCCCTGCTCCGGGTCGGTACCTTCCAGCCAGGAGGCGTAGATGTGGCCTTCGAGATGGTTGACGCCGATAAAGGGCAACTCGTTGGCTAGCGCCAGGCCCTTGGCGGCGTTCACGCCGATAAGCAGCGAGCCGGCCAGTCCCGGGCCGTACGTAACGGCGATGCCGTCAAGCTCAGTTGCCTTCACCCCGGCCTCTTCCAATGCCTGCTGCACCACGGGTATCAAGGTGATCATATGCTGCCGAGAAGCGATTTCCGGCACGATGCCGCCGAACTTCGCGTGAATCTCGGCCTGGGACGCCACTACGTTGGAGCAGATGGTCCTGCCGTCCTCAATGACGGCGGCGGCGGACTCGTCGCAGGAGCTTTCGATTCCAATGATCCTCATGGCGAATATCTTAACATTTATTCAATAGTCAAGGCGGAAGTGGTCAGGCCGTGGCAACCTGTATAGACTGGCTGAAGTCTATTGACGGCCCCGGTCAGGGCTTTATGGTGAATCGGATGAACCTCCGAAGGCCCACCGGATTATTGAGCTGATTGAAGGCGTGGTTGGTTCGGATTTTCGTTTCTATTCAAATGTACAGGTTTGCCGGCCGCTCACCTGTCTGCGCTCCGAGACCGACAGAAAGTCTTTAACGTGAGGGCTCGACGAAACCAGACTGGGTATGCGGCCGCTTATGCGCATGGCTGCCGGCGCGCGTCGATTGTAATCGCACGCGGAGGAGGGGCGGTCAGGTAAATGACCTCCCCTGCTTTTTTGTTATGCGCTGTCCGCAAACGGTGTGTAGGCTATTCGGATTTAGCGTTGCCGTCTATCGAGAGTCCCATCTCGTTGATGGTCTGGATCATGAGATTGAGGCGGCCTGCGTCTCGGTCGTTGTAGTTCAAGACGAGGCGCGGCTTATCCAGCAGGTCGGGTTGGTCGGCCTCCTGGGGCAGAGCGTTGGACTTCTGTATCTTGCCTTTTTTGACAAGTCCGTCGAAGGTATCATTTAGCTCTTCGATGTGGTCTTTGGTCAGCTGCTTCTCCAGCCTTATGACTAGCCTGTCCCTTACCTTCCTCATGGAGTGATATGTTGAGTAGTAGTGTTTCATCCACGCCACGCCTTCCTCCGCAGAGTGCACTATCTTGTAGAGACACAGGTCGTCCTCCGAGATTAGGCCGCGCCCAAGAAGTTGTTTCCTGATGAACTGGTCCCAACTCTCCCAGTAGTCATCGTCCGGCAGCTCCATGAGCACCAGAGGCATGGGAGACTCCTTGCCTGTCTGCAGCAGAGTCAGCGTCTCCATGCCCTCGTCGTGGGTGCCGAACCCTCCTGGGAACAGCGCCACGCCGTGGGCCTCCATGAGGAAGAACAGCTTGCGGGTAAAGAAGTAGCGGAAGGTAATCAGCTTGGGGTCGTCTGCGATTATCTCGTTGGCCCCCTGCTCGAAAGGCAGCAGGATGTTGGCGCCGAAGCTGTTTTCCGCCCCCGCCCCCACGTTGCCCGCCTTCATGATACCCGACGCCGCGCCGGTGATAACCATGAACTTCTCTTGGACCAACATTCTGGCGAAATCGACTGCCAGGGCGTAGTACGGATCGTCCTCCGGCGTACGGGCGGAGCCGAATATGGACACTTTACGAATGCTTCGATAGGGTTTGAATACCCTGGCAGCGTAGCGGAACTCGTCCATGGCCCGGCTCATAATCTTCAAGTCCAGGGTGTCCAGGTCGTCCCGCTTGAACTTCAGCGCCTCTATTATCAACTGCCTGTAGAGCCTGCTATTGAGATCGACGCCTTGCGCCCGGCATATCATTTCGACCTCGTGAAGGACGCCTTCGAGAGTGTCGAGTTTCATTTCCGTCATATGGGTTTCCTCGAATTGGTGGCTATGGAGTTAAACAGGTTACCTGATTGGATGCGCACGGGGGCTTTAGTATTCCAGGTAACCTACTCCATTGTAAGCCGAAAATGCGCGGCTGTGTGGTCGAGAATTCCTGGTTGCGAGGGCACGGCGCGCAGGCCCGGCCCCGCGTTTTGACAGGTTGTCGGACTGGCTGTCTCAGATGCCCCGTTCCCTGTGAGATTGAGGAAGGTAAGGGTGGGCCTTCGCCATCTCCTCATCGAAGCCCAGGCCAAGGCCCGGTCCCTGTGGCAGGTCAACGTAACCGTTCTGCTGCCTTGGCAGGCCGGGGAAGATGTCGAAGTAGTGAGGTTCGTAGTGTTCGGCGTGGTACTCCTGTATCAGGAAGTTGGGCATGGAGGCGTCCAGATGCATACTGGCCACGGTGCCAACGGCGGCGTTAGTGTTGTGAGGCGCCATCATGACGTGCTGCGCCTCAGCTATCGCCGCAATCTTCTTCAGCTCCGTGATACCTCCCGCGTTGCAGATATCAGGTTGCAATATGTCGATAGCCTCGTGCTTAACCAGCTCGAAGAAGGGAAACTTCGTGTATAGCCTCTCGCCCGTGGCAATGGGTATGTTTACCTTGTCCCGCACCTGCTTCATCTCTGAGACGTTCTCCTGCGATACGGGCTCCTCGAACCAGAAGGGGCGATACCTTTCCAATCGCTGGCCCAGCCCGATGGCGGTGTACACGTTGAATTTGGCGTGGACCTCCACGAGCACGTCAACGTCCGGCCCGACGGCCTCTCGTACTGCGGCCACTCTGTCCTCCGCCAACTGCGCCTCTCGTGGCGAGATGGTCATGTAGCTGGTCTGGCCGAAGGGGTCGAACTTCATTGCTGTGTACCCCTTGGCCACCACGGCCTTGGCCTCCTCGGCGTTTTGCTCGGGAGTGCCGGGGGTGGTGTACCAGCCGTTGGCGTAAACGCGGATGCGGTCAAGGAATGGCCCTCCCAGGAGCTCGTAGACGGGAACGCCCAGCGCTTTGCCCTTCAGGTCCCACATGGCCAGGTCAATGCCGGAGAGCACCGTGCTGAATAGGCGTCCGCCGCGCCCCAGGTTGTCGTTGAACATGCGAGTCCAGTGCAACTCGTGGTGCAGCGGGTCCTTACCAACAAGATAGCGTTCCGTCCACTCCTCAAGAACATTCACCAATACAGGATCATAGTCCAGCATGGATGCCTCACCCATGCCTTCCAGTCCTTCGTCGGTGGTCAGGCGTACGATAAGCCAGTTTCGTTTGGCGTTGCTGTGGAACGAAGAAAAAATGTTGGTCTTGATGCCGGTGATCTTCATGATGTTTGCCTCTCTAACTAGCGGTCTACCCAGCCGTCGACACCGAGTGTACTACGTCGCAATGCCATCGGCAAAAGGGCCATATATTCATCACATTGGCAAGGCATAAATGATATGATTTCGTGGCAGTTGAAACACTGGTCCTGCCAAATCATCGTTCGTACGAGGTGACCGATTGAGCCGAAAACGCTCCGCCGAGCTCTACGCCAGCGCCAGAAAGTTCATTCCGGGTGGAGTAAACAGCCCGGCCCGTTCCTGGGGAGGCGTTGGAGGCGACCCTATATTCCTAAAGAAAGGCTCCGGCTCCAGGGTGTGGGACGTGGACGGCAACGAGTACATCGATTACGTTTGCTCATGGGGCCCGCTGATACTGGGCCATGCGCACCCCGAGGTACTGGCCGCCATAAAGGCGGCTGCGGATGGCGGCACCAGCTTTGGCGCGCCAACGGAAATGGAGACCACCATCGCCAGGATGGTCGTAGAGGGCTACCCGTCCATGGACATGGTGCGATTCGTTAGCTCAGGCACCGAGGCCACGATGAGCGCCTTGCGGCTGGCCAGGGCGTTCACAGGCAGACCCAAAATCATCAAATTCCAGGGGGGTTACCACGGCCACACCGACGCCCTGCTGGTGGCGGCAGGGTCAGGCGCGATGGCCCACGGCGTGCCCGATAGCGCAGGCGTCACCGAGTCGTTTGCCAGGGACACATTGCTGGCGCAGTACAACGACTTGCCTTCGATACAGACACACTTCGACGAATTCCCGGAGGACATCGCGTGTGTCATCGCGGAGCCTATTGCCGGCAACATGGGTGTGGTGCCCCCGCAGCCCGGATTCCTCGAGGGGTTGCGCGAGATTACCGAGAAGCACGGAGCGCTGCTGATTCTCGATGAGGTCATAACCGGCTTCCGCGTCGCGTACGGCGGTGTGCAGGAGAGGTA
>JACZVF010000104.1 GCA_022572805.1 Chloroflexota bacterium | reverse complement strand
TTAAAGAGGTTGTCAACCGCAGAGGCCTCACGGTTGGCCTCGATAAGCTAATGGGGCTCTAGGGTCTTTTGGAAAGAGGCTTTTCAAGTCACTATCTTAAAATCGTCATGGAGGTGTCCAGAGGGCCTGGGGGATGTGCCCTCAGCAACAAGAGCTCCCAGGGTGGGTGGCCGGGAACAAGGAATCCGCATTTTGGAGATAATTACTGACGTGCACGATTGGCGGGTTAGGACCGATGACAGCCATCGTGGCCTCCTCGTGTTTAGCTGAGAGACGGCTTGAGTTCGCACAGAGTCCCATGACTGGCGCGGCACCCTCCAAACCGTTATCATTTTCTCCTGTCGGCACTCCATCATCAGGCAATGGGCTGATTGCTGGATACTGATAACTGACAGGCAAAACCGGAGGTTTTTTGTGGACGCTTGTAGCATCGCGGTGGTGGGGGCAACCGGCGCGGTAGGCCGCGTATTTCTGGATATCCTGGAGGAGCGGAATTTCCCGGCCAAGGACATCCGGCTCTGCGCGTCCAAGCGTTCCGTGGGCAAGAAGCTAAAGGTCAAAGGGCAGGAGATCGCCGTAGAAGAGGCGACCCCGGAGCTATTCAGCCAGGTGGACGTAGTCTTCATATCGGCCAGCGGCGACGTTAGCCGGGCGCTGGCTCCCGTGGCCGTGCAGCAGGGCGCGTTTGTAATCGACGACAGCTCGGTCTTTCGCATGGACACCGACGTGGCGCTGGTGGTGCCAGAGGTGAACGCATCCGACCTGGAGAGCCACCTACTAAAGGGTCACAGGGCCATCGTCTCCATCCCCAACTGCTCGACGACGCCCCTGGTCATGGTGCTGAAGCCCCTCATGGACGTCAACCCCGTTGTTCGCGTCATCGTCGACACGTACCAGTCGGTTTCCGGAACGGGCGCAGCCGCCATTGAGGAGCTTCGCATGCAGTCCGAGCAGGTCCTGGAGGGAAGTAGCGTTAAGCCCAGCGCCTACCCGCACCAGATTGCGTTCAACACTCTGCCCCACATCGAGCCGTTTCTGGAGAACGGCTACACCAACGAAGAGATGAAAATGGTCAACGAGACCCGCAAGATTCTTCACGACAGCAGTCTCGCGGTGTCTGCCACCTGCGTCAGGGTACCCGTAATGGTCGGCCACAGCGAGGCCATTCACATAGAGTTTGCCGGTCCCATCTCACCGGCGGACGTCAGGGAAATCCTGTCGAGCTTCCCCGGCATTAGCGTTCTGGACGATCCAGGGGCGAACGTGTATCCTATGCCCGTCGACGCGGCAGGTAAGGATGACGTCTTCGTAGGACGAATTAGACAGGACGTGTCCCACCCCAACGGAATCGCGATGTGGGTCGTTTCGGATAATCTGAGGAAGGGCGCGGCAACCAACGCAATCCAGATTGCCGAAGAGGTCCTGCGCAGAGACCTGTTGAAGTCGGCCGTGAGATAGCGCCTGGCACCAGCGTTAAGTTGCAAGAGGAGGCCCCGGTCATGGCTGAAATCGGTAGGCTGATAACCGCGATGATAACGCCCTTCGACGAGCAGGGCGAGGTAAATTACCAGGAAGCCCGACGATTAGCCGTCGCGCTGGTGGACTCCGGCAGCGATGGCCTCGTGGTGACCGGTACCACTGGCGAGACCCCTACGCTATCCCAAGACGAGAAGCTGAGGCTTTACCAGGAGACCAAGAGCGCCGTCGGCGACAGGGCCGCCATCATAGCCGGCAGCACCACCTACAATACCGCGCAATCGGTGGAGGCCAGCAGGGATGCCGAGCGCCTTGGTGTTGACGCCATACTCATGACTGTGCCGTCGTATAATAAGCCCCCTCAGGAGGGGTTGTACCAGCATTTCAAGACTATCGCGGAGAGCGTAAGTCTGCCTTGCATACTGTACAACGTGCCCAGCCGCACGGCGACCAACATGACAGTGGACACCACGGTGCGCCTCAGCCACGTGGACAATATCGTTGGCGTAAAAGAGGCCAGCAGTGACCTGGTCCAGATCACAAAGATCATCCGGGATACCGACGACGACTTCCGCGTGTGGAGCGGCAACGACGACGAGACGTTCCCCATAATGTGCGCCGGCGGCTACGGCGTGGTGAGCGTGCTGTCGCACCTGGTGGGCAATCAGATCAAGGCGATGATGGGAATGATTCTGGAGGGCGACATCGAGAGCGCGGCTTCCGAGCATCGCAGGTTGCTGGACATCTTCAAGATAATGTTCCTGGTATCCAACCCCATACCGGTCAAGTACAGCGTGGGCATGGCGGGCTTCGACGTTGGCAGGCCCAGGCTGCCACTGGTGCCTCCGGACGAGGCAACGGCTGCCCAGATAGACGCCGTGGTGTCGCGCTACAATATCGATCTGCCGGTGGCGGTGGCCGGCGACGACTAGGCCCGTCCACTACTTCCAGTGATTGAAAAGGGGGCGACTCGCCACGGCGGATCGCCCCTTTCGGTTATGTTTTGTGCATGCTCGTCATTTGACAGATCCCGCCCGGTCGAGGATTCTCAAAGAATCGGTACTTAGGACGAACGGCATCAAGCCATGTGACCGCATATGTCTTTATCAGGCCGATACCGCGTCTATCAGAGGCCGTACCCTTATCGTCTCATGGCGGTGCGGGCCCGTCGATATCACGTCGATGGGGCAGCCTATCAGCTCCTGCAGCCTGTCAACGTATTCGCGGGCTTCGCGCGGCAACTCCTCGATGGTAGTGGCGCTTGCGGTGGGACTGGACCAACCGGACATCTCTTCGTAGATAGGCTTGCAGCGCTCCAGCGCGGCCACTCCGCCAGGGAAGTCGGTCGTGATTTCGCCATCCAATTCGTAGCCGGTGCAGATCTTGACCGGGTCGAAGTCATCGAGAACGTCCAGGCGAGTAAGGACGGCCGAGGTGTAGCCATTGATCTGTGTGCTGAACTTGGCCGCCACGGCATCGAACCAGCCAACCCGCCGCGGTCGGCCGGTGGTGACGCCGAACTCCTGCGCCAACTCCCGAATCGCCTCGCCTGTCTCGTCGGATAGCTCTGTAGGGAAGGGTCCGGTGCCCACTCGCGTGCAATACGCCTTGAACACCCCTACTATTTGCGAGATGAAGCGCGGGTGCATGCCCATTCCCACGCAGGCCCCTCCGATTGTGGGGTTGGATGAAGTTACGAACGGATAGGTGCCGTGGTCCAGGTCAAGCAACGCGCCCTGCGCACCCTCAAGCAGAACGTTCTTATTCGCCTTGAGCGCGTCATGTACGATGCGCTCCACGGGGGCGATAAAAGGTCCCAGTCGCTCCGCCCACTCTTTGCACTTGGCGAACACGTCGTCAAGGGAGATTGGTTCGCCGCCGTAAATCGTGGTGATAATCGCGTTGTTGTGCTTGATGATGCCGTCCAGTCTTGGAAGCAGGGAATCCACGTCCAGCAGGTCCGCGGCGCGAATGCCTGTGCGGGCCGCCTTGTCGCTGTAGGTGGGGCCGATGCCCTTGCCGGTGGTGCCCAGGGCCTCCTTGCCCAGCGCGGCCTCGGAGAGGTTGTCCAGCGCGACATGGTAGGGCATGATAAGGTGCGCCCGCTCGCTGACGAGAAGTCGTTCTGAGATGTCGTGGCCGCGTTCGCGCAGGTTGTCGATCTCGTCCAGCAAAACGTCCGGGTCCACCACGACGCCATTGCCGATGACGTTCATGGTGTTGGGCCAGAACACGCCGCAGGGAATGATATGGAAGCTGAACTTTCCCTCTTCGTTTATTACAGTATGGCCGGCGTTATTGCCGCCCGAGAATCGTGCGACTATGTCGGCATCCCGGGACAGGACGTCGATTATTTTCCCCTTACCCTCGTCACCCCATTGAGCGCCTAAAACGGCGTAGGCAGGCATGCCATTCCCCTTCCTGCTAGTGAATAACCGGCCAATCGTATAGCCCTAACACGGCGAAAACCTCCACAAGGGAGGTTAGACGCCAGACGTGTCAAATTGGCCAATTCGGCAATGTGGAGTATAGCAGATGAAGCTAGACGTTGGAAAGCGACAGGTGCGGCCGGCCATGCCTGTGGGCCGGGCAACCTTGGCTGCTACTCGGGGCCGCGCAGCCGATCGGCGTTGGTAATCCGTCGTGGGACCTGGGGTCGAAGCCTCTAGGCGTCGGCCGCCGTCTGCGTCTCATCCTCAGCGCCGTCGGAGAATGGGGCCACAGGCGGCTTCTCCGGTCTACGCCAGCCACGCCGGGAAGGTTCCGACGGCCCGTGGTTAGTATGGCGAGTGCTGTTTCGCCTCCTGCTCCAGATATCGGAGAAGTACCCCGGGGTGAAGAGCTCGCAGCTATCCGCAATCTGGGTCAACTCCCACGAGAGGTTTGCTGGGAAAGCGCCGATTTCGACATGTTTGCCGATGTTCTTAACTGTCTGCAGTGCGTAGGCGAAGTCGCCATCGCCGCTTACGACGATGGCCACGTCGTACAGATCGTTCCATGCCATATGCAGAAGGTCGGTGGCCAACATGATGTCCACGCCCTTCTCTATGACCACGTCGCCCCTCTGTTTGGCCGCGCCGAGGCGGACTTCAAGGTAGGGAGTGCTGTAAAGAGCCGCCAGAAACTTTTGCTGGTCCTGATATGCCTGCGGGTTTCTATCAGGGTCCCGCAGCACGTTGTAGTAGTAGGTCCGGAAATGCCGACGCCCCTTGCAGAGCTTGTCGGAAAATGCCTTGAAATCCAGGTCGAACCGTTTGCAGTTCTCTTCAAGGCTATGGTAAAGGTTGCTGCCGTCTATGAATATCGCCACCCGTTGGTTAGCATCATCGTAGTTTACGTGTTTATTTGCGTCGGTCATATTTCTCCAAAGGCAATATCGAGGCCCTTAACGATCTCGTCCACGTCTTCCCGAGTTATGCACAGAGGCGGACCCATGCTGATGGCATTGTCGCCACACTTCAGCAGGAGTCCCTGGTCTCGAAGCTTGGAGGTAAGGCGCTTCCCAAGACCGCTGCGTTGGTCCGCTTGGCCGTTCGTTTTGGCGTCAGCCGTCATATCGATGCCAAGCAGCAGCCCCTTACCCCGAACGTCACGTACGACTTCGTGCCTCTCCTTTAGCTCATGCAGCCTGCTCAGAAAGTACTCCCCTACCTTGGCGGAGTTCTCCACCAGTCCGTCCCGCTCGATTATCTCTATGTTTTTCAGAGCAACAGCCGCGGTTACCGGGTGACCACCGAATGTCAGCGCCTGTCGAAAAATGTTGTCCTGTCCGGCGAATACGTCGGCTACCCTGGTTGTCGCGACGGTTGCGGCCATTGGCAAGTAGCTGCTCGTCAGTCCCTTGCCTATCGTCATCAGGTCTGGGACCAGGTCCCAGTGCTCCGATGCAAACATCTTGCCTGTTCTGCCGAATCCGCAGACGACCTCGTCCGCAATCAGCAGCACTCCGGTGCGGTCACATATGTCCCTGACCATGGGCCAGTATTCGTCACCAGGGACGATGGCCCCGCCCGCTGACGTTATGGGCTCCGCTATAAGGGCCGCCACGGTTTTCGGCCCGTGGAAGAGGATCAGGTCCTCTATCGCCTGGGCACATAACGAAGCGCACTCTGAGGGTGTGGTCCCTCCCAGTTCGCACCGGGACGGATTTGGCTGAGGCGCGTACACCATACCCGGCGGGGCCGGCTCGTAATCAGATAGGCCTGCGCCTCCGCCCAGCCACATCACCCCGGCCGTGGCCCCGTGGTAAGAGCCCTTGCGGCTTATAATTTTGTAACGGCCCGGCTCTCCTCTTTTCTTGTGGAACGCCCTGGCAATTTTGATGGCCGTCTCGTTGGCTTCAGAACCACCGCTGACGGGCCAGACCCGCTCCAGATCGCCCGGCAACATGCTCCCCAACTTCTCGACGAGACGTATCAACGGCTCGGTCGTCGTGCCCTGCGGGAAATACGTCAGATTCCGCATCTGCGCCAGCATGGTCTCGGCAATTTCGGATTGGCCGTATCCGACGTTTACAGAGGCGTATCCTCCGTGCACGTCGAGCCACGTCTTGCCTTCCGAGTCGGTCACGCGGACGCCCTGCCCCGAGACGACAATGGTCGGGCCGCCCTCCTCGGCCATCTGGGTCCAATCCGTACTGTGCATCCACAGGTTTTCCAGTGCAGCAGCCTTCAGGCTTGCCTGGTCGTGGGTGTCGCGGGTTCTGACCATTGTTCAACTCCACACTAGCATGCGCTCACGCAGGCGAGGCAGCATATCTAGGTTCTCTGTTTTGCCAAATTCGGATTAGTGTAGTTATTTGCCGGAAGGCCGAAGACATCTGCGTGAAACCAATGAATTCGCCATAAAAACGCCGATTTAGGTCATCGTCGCAATGCCCATCTCACCCTCCAGCTCCCACAGGGAAAGGTCGATGGCATGCACTATCTCGTCAACCTCGCCGGTCGTGATGCAGAGCGGAGGGCCTATGCTGAGGATATTGCTACTTATTCGGAAAATAAGCCCGTGCTTTTTGAACTTCACGTTGAGGCGTTCCGGTATGCGGTCTTCGGGGGAGAACCCCGCCTTTGTGGCGCGGTCGCTCACCAGCTCCACGGCCAGCAGCAGGCCAATGCCGCGCACATCCCCCACCAGCGGATGGTCCACCGCCAGTCCCTCCAGCTGCTGCTTGAAATAAGCGCCGACCTCGGCGGAATTCCGGACCATGTTTTCGTTCTCCAAAATCTCGATGTTCTTTAACGCGGCGGCTGCGGACACGGGGTGGCCGGCAAAGGTGAAGGTATGGCGCAGGTAGTTGTCTTCTCCGGCGAAGGCATCCGCGACCTCGCGCCTAACGATGGCCGCCGCCAACGGCAGGTAGCTGCTGATGATGCCCTTTGCCACGGTCATGATGTCCGGCACCACGTCCCAGTGCTCCACGGCAAACATCTTCCCGGTGCGGCCAAAGCCGCAGATGACCTCATCCGCGATGAGAAGCACGCCATGGCGGTCGCAAATATCACGCAGCATGGGCCAGTACTCGTCGCCCGGCACAGCCGCGCCTTGCGGAACGCCTACAGGCTCCGCGATGACCGCCGCGATGGTCTTGGGCCCATGAAACTCTATCAGGCGTTCTATCTCCTCTGCGCAGCGCACGGCGCATTCGGAAGGCGTCTCACCCCCCATTTCGCAGCGGTAAGGGTTCGGCTGCGGCCCGTAGACCATGCCGGGGTATGCAGGCTCGAAGTCGTCCCTGGCTTGAGCAGCGCTGCCGCCCAGCCACAGAACTCCGGCGGTGGTGCCGTGGTATGAACCCCTGCGGCTGATAACCCTGTAACGCCCCGGCTCGCCACGGCGTTTGTGATAGGCGCGGGCGATCTTCAGAGCAGTCTCGTTGGCCTCGGAGCCGCCGCTGACAGGAAAGACTCTCGAGAGGCTTCCGGGTGTGATAGCCGCAAGCTTTTCGGCTAGACGCACCGTTGGCTCGGTTGTGGTGCCGTTGGGAAAGTAGGGCAGCTTCTGCATCTGTTCATAGGCCGCGTCGGCGATTTCCGTTCGGCCGTACCCGACGTTCACAGAGTTGTAGCCGCCGTTGACGTCGATCCAAGAACGGCCTTCAGAGTCGGTGACGCGCACTCCCTCGCCGCTAACAATGATCGAAGGCTCCCCCTCCTCTGCCATCTGCGTCCAGTCGCGGTTGTGCATCCAGAGGTATCGCAGCGAGGCATTTCTTAAAGAGTCGATATCCAACGTAGAGGCCATTGCGGTACTCCTGCATTTCACCTGAATCAGCTAATCGTCTGGTGGAAATGCTGTCAGTGTACTCTCACGTGCAACGTTGCACAACTTGGACGTGTACGCCATCGATGCGCGCGCCAAAGGGGCCGTACAAATGCGTTTGATATATACTGTCTGAGCCCCGGGAGCGACCCTCGGCAGCAACAAGACGGCAACTTCATTGGGAGGCCTAGATGCGTTTTGGTTCCTTCGTGTTTCCGGTAAGCCACACGCCGGACAACGACGTTAATGTTATTGACGATACACTCGCCGAGGTTGAGCTGGGCGAGGAGATCGGTCTGGATACCGCCTGGTTGACGGAGCACCACTTTGACGGAGCGGCCGCCCACGCCGACCCCCTGATTTTTGGCGCCGCCATCGCAGCCCGAACGAAACGAATCAAGATAGGCTTTGCCGTGCTGGAGATGGCGTTTTACCACCCGGTGCGTCTGGCGGTGCAGACGTCGGTGCTGGACAACCTGAGCCACGGCAGGCTAATTGTAGGCCTGGGGAGAGGCTCCGCTTTCAATCACTATGAGTACATAGGCTTCGGTATGACCATGGAGCAGGGCTTGGAACGCATGGATGAGGCGGAGGACCTTCTGGTCAAGGCCTGGACTTCCGAGAACCTGAGGTACGAGGGCAAGTACTGGCAGGTGGCTTTTCCGCGTCTGCGCCCCCGACCCTTTCAGAAACCCCATCCGCCCATCGTGAGGGCCTGTATCAGCGAGGCCTCAACCATAGCCATGGGCAAGATCGGCCGACCGGTGCTCATCGGCGTCGTAGGTGTTCCCGCTGTTCGCAATCGGGTGGACGTATTCCGGAAGGCTATGCTGGAGTCCGGCTTTGGCGAGGAGGCCACGGAGAAGGCGCTGGACCGCTGCTGGTTTTCCAGGGATGTATTCGTTGCCAAGACCTACGCCGAGGCGCGCGAAAATGCCGAGTTCGGGTTCGGGCGTGAGCGCAAGCACTTCAGGGAGGCCCGAGAGCAGTTCAACCCGGACGGATTTCCTCCCACGGACCCAAGCAAGCCGCTCTCCCCCGGCGAGGATATTGAGCAGGCGTTTATCTTGGGTACGCCCGAACAGGTGGCGGACCAGGTGGCGGAGATGAGGGACGCGGGCACCCGCAACCTGATGCTGAAGTTCAACACCGGCGAGATGGACCCCAGGGCGGTTCAGAAGTCCATGAGGCTGTTCGGCGACAAGGTGATGCCTCTTTTCAAGTCCTGACGGTGGGAACGGCGAGTATTAGCCGTTAGGACTCTTGGCATATTCTCGGCCAGGCCCCATCAGATAGATAATCGGGAATTACGTGCGGAATGCAGGTCGATTAGAATTTTCGAATAGGCCTTTTTTTGCCGTGTCATTCCGTGCGAAGGGATTCCTGCGGCGGACAGGTCTTATGTCCCCTGCAAGTCCAGCACGTTTAAGATTCCTCATTTCGCTCCGC
>JACZVF010000307.1 GCA_022572805.1 Chloroflexota bacterium | reverse complement strand
GCCAGCCGCGCCAGGGATATGGGAGCGCGCATCCAAGACGGCACTACGGTCACGGGCATCGAGGTTACGGGCGGGAAAATCACGGCAGTGCTCACCCCCGACGAGCGAATCGAGACACCTATCGCCGTGGTGGCCGCGGGGCCGTGGAGCAGGCCGCTGCTGCGCAAGGTCGGCCTGGACCTGCCGCTGAGCACGGTGCGCCACCAGGTAATCAACCTGCGCAGGCCGAACAGCCTTCCCGAGCATCCCACCATCGGCGACATAGCCAACGACTTCTCCACCCGCCCGGACATCGGCTTCCGCACGCTGATTGGCGTGGGCGAGGAGGAGGGCCCAGGGCCTGACGAGTACAACCAGGGACTGGACATGCCGATGGTGGAGAGCGCCATGCTCAGGCTGGTGAAACGAATCCCCGCCATGTCGCAGGCCCTGTTTCAGGGCGGCTGGTCCGGGCTGTTCACGACCACTCCCGACTGGCACCAGATCCTTGACCGGGTGGACGGCATCGATGGCCTGTACTGCGCCGTAGGGTTCAGCGGACACGGCTTCAAGGAGTCTCCCATGATCGGCCTCACGATGGCGGAGCTCATCACCCAGGGACACGCCTCGACCATCGACATATCCATGCTAAACATGCGGCGGTTCAACGAGGGAAAGCTGATGCGCTCAAGGTACACCATGCAGGTGCTTGCGTAGGCGCTGCGGGTACTTTACTGTAAAGTAACGGCAAACAAATTTATTGAGAGCGGCAGCTTCGCACAGAAGTCGTTATGAGGCTTGTGGTTCGACTGGCTCACCACGAACGGCGATATAAAAATACGTTCCTCCTGTCCGACTCGGATGTAGGACTTTCTTCGGACTCAGCCGCAGCGGAGAGCTTGTCGAAGGACAATTCACACAGACCCGGCACTTTTTGTGCAAGGCCGAGGGCAGTTGCAAATGGCGACGGCGGAACCGTCCACGTCAACGGACTTCATCAGGCAGGCTATCACAGAGGACACGCAGTCCGGCAGATTCGACGGACGCGTGCATACCCGCTTTCCGCCGGAGCCCAACGGCTACCTGCACATCGGACACGCGAGCTCTATATGCCTCAACTTCGGCGTCGCTAAAGACTTCGGCGGGCTGTGCAACCTGCGCTACGACGACACCAACCCCGCCAAAGAGGAGGAGGAGTTCGTCGAGTCCCAGCGGGAGGACATCCACTGGCTGGGCTTCGATTGGGGCGACAGGGAGTTCTACGCGTCGGACTACTTCGACCAGCTATACGAATACGCTACCCAGCTCATTCGCGGCGGCAAGGCCTACGTAGACAGCCTCAGCCAGGGGGAGATACGCGAGCACAGGGGCACGCTGACGGAACCGGGCAAGGACAGCCCGTACCGCGAACGCTCTGTTGAGGAGAACCTGGGCCTGTTCGAGCGAATGCGCGACGGCGACTTCGAAGAGGGCGAGGTAGTGCTACGCGCCAAGATAGACATGGCGTCGCCCAACCTCAACCTGCGAGACCCGGTGCTGTACCGCATTATCCGCGCCGGCCACATCCGCACCGGCGACAAGTGGTGCATCTACCCCATGTACGACTTCGCCCACGGGCAGTCGGACTCCATCGAGGGCGTGACGCACTCGCTGTGCACCATGGAGTACGAGGACCACCGCCCGCTGTATGACTGGTTCCTGGACACGTTGGGCCTGTACCACCCCAGGCAGATCGAATTCGCTCGCGTCAACCTGAGCCACACGGTGCTGAGCAAGCGCATGCTGTCGCAGCTTGTCAACGAGGGCCGCGTCTCCGGGTGGACCGACCCACGCATGCCGACGCTGGCCGGCATGAGGCGGCGCGGTTACCCGCCCGAGGCCATACGCGACTTCTGCGACAAGATCGGCGTCACCAAGAACAACGCCATAACAGACATCGCGGTGCTGCAACACTGTGTCCGCGACCGTCTCAACCGCACGGCGCCGCGCGTCATGGCCGTCTTAAAGCCCTTGAAGGTTATTATCGAGAATATGCCGGAGGGAGAGGTGGACTGGCTGGACGCGGTGAACAACCCTGAGAACCTCGACGCCGGCACTCGAAAGGTGCCCTTCTCCAGGGAGCTGTACATCGAGCAGGACGACTTCATGGAGGACCCGCCGCGCAAATTCTACCGGCTGGGGCCTGGCCGTGAGGTGCGCCTGCGGTACGGCTACTTCATCAAGTGCACAGACGTGGTGAAGGACGACGACGGCAACATCGTCGAGTTGCGCTGCACCTACGACCCCGAGACGCGGGGAGGGTCGGCGCCGGACGGCCGCAAGGTGAGGGCCACGCTGCACTGGGTATCGGCCGGCCACGCCATCAACGC
>JACZVF010000306.1 GCA_022572805.1 Chloroflexota bacterium | reverse complement strand
ATCCATGTCGATGAGGGTGGCATGGCGTGCGCGCACCGAAGCGAAGAGTGTGTATCCGGGAAACGCCTTTGCGGGGTCGTGATAAGTCAGCCCCAGAGTGCGGGTCTTGGTCCAACTCACAGGGCCAAAATCCCCTGGCCGGGTGTCGCGCCCGCCTGCAGCTGCCCGTCGCGCACCACGAAGTGGCCGCCCACCAGAACGTGCCGCATGCCAACCGGCGGCAGAGTTGGCTGTTCGTAGGTGGACCTGTCTATTACCGTTGCCGGGTCAAAGATGGTGATGTCCGCGTCTGCGCCGGCTTTTATTCGGCCCTTGTTCTTGAATGCCGTTGCACGATTCTCCAGGCGTTTCGCGGGCATAATCGTCATCTTGGCTATGGCCTCTGTCAGACTCAATAATTTTCTCTCGCGGACGTAGCGTCCAAGCACCAGCGAGTACGAGCCCGCCGTCCTGGGGTGGCCCTTGCCGTCGTTCATGATGCCGTCGGTGGCTATAATCGTCAGAGGACTGGTTACTGCCACGTCCACGTCGTCCTGCGGAGTGGAGTGGGCGATTATCCAGCCGCCTTCCTCTCGGTACTGGGCGAAGGTCGACGCTGTTAGAAACTCGCCGGTGTCCGGCCGCTGCAGGTTTTCGTAGCTGATGCCGTACTGCTCCTGCCAGCCATCGTCGAAGAGCGCCGATTCGATCCTGGTCATGCCCGCCGCGTAGGGGTAGCACTCGGTGGTCACGTCCAGGCCGCGCTGCTGGGCTCCCTGGACCATGTGCAGCACCTGCGCCGTGGCGCGCATGCCGGTGCTCTGGACGTGTACGACATGCAGCGGAGCGCCGGTCACGGCAGCTACGGCCAGCACCTCCTCGAAGGCCTCGATTGCGCCGCCCGGCTCCATGTGGCCCTTGCCTCGCAGGTGTACGTGGCAGGACGCGCCGTGGTCCGCCGCCACCTGGAACATCTCGACGATCTCCCAGCGGGACGCGCCTCGGGTGTAGTCAATACCGAAGCCCATGGCCAGTGCGCCCTTGTTCAGGCCATCGGACAGCAGACTTTTCATCTGCGATATCTCGTCGGCGGTGGCCTGGCGATGGGCGGCGTCACCGGTGGGCAGGAAAGCGCCGGGGTCGTTCATGACCTTCATGCGCACCGGGATGTGTCCCGCGCTGGCGCCGAAGTTTATGGCGGCGTTGCCCCTGCGCTCCCCGTACCAGGCGTCGAAGTCGGCTATGCCAACCTCCAGCTCCAGGGCTGTGGTGACGCCGTCGCGGGCCTGCATCTCGTAGTTCTCGACGTTCTGCCCATGTGAGTGCAGGTCTATGAAGCCGGGCGCGACTACCAGGCCGCCGGCGTCCACTGTGTCCCTGCCGTGTAGCGCGGACTCGGAGATGGCCAGTACCCTGCCGCCGGCAATTCCCACGTTGCGAACAGCATCCAGACCGGAGTCAGGGTCGATTACTCGGCCGTCGGCTATTACCAGTTCGTACATGTTCTCGCTGGTCATATTGCTGCTTTCCTCGATTTATCCAGTCCCGGCCAGACCTGTGTTCCCGCTCTGAAGCTCGTCCACCAGGTCGTCTACCTGCTGCTCGATGGTCTTTAGCGCCTCCGCTGAACTCATGTCGCCGGTATCGCCGACATCCCAGTACCGCGCTTTGCTCACGAATCCCGGGAAGACTCTTCGCATGAGGCCGTAGTGCTCTCGGTAAGACATGGCTACGACAACGCCGGCGCTATCGAGGTCGAGGCTCTCCGCCGGCCTGGGAAACCTGTTCCCACCTAGCGGGTCGATGCCCAGCTTCTCCAGCCGGTCCAACACCAGGCTCGACACGGGCCCCCTGTTGTTGGGGTTCAGGTCCAGGCCCGCCGAGTCGGCCTTCCAGGGTACGCCCCTGGCAGCCGCCTTGCCATTGAAAAGCTCTTCCGCGAACCGGCTTCTGTAGTAGTTACCAGAACAGAGGAAGAGCACGGTGTTCGGATTTTGCTCATCCTTAGCCGGATCATTCATGCTTCAGACCGTGTATGCAGGCGTTCAACTTCGTTCTTTACCCACGTATAGCTTGATATCAAGTCAGCATTCCGCATCCCATGGCCCCGGAGGCATCGTCGCGCTGTCCCCGCACGGAATAATATCCGCAGCCGTCCACGATGTCCAGATGAGTTGGCCCTGAAAACGGCGGCGCATCGGCACCCACGATGAGGCTACGGCGTCACCGCTTCGGGGTGTCTCAGGTGCCAGTCCGTGCGCAGTTGGTAGGCCCTTGCCACGGCGATGACCTTGTTCTCGTCGTAGGCCCTCCCCATGAACTGAACACCCGTGGGCAGTCCGCTCCGGGAGAAGCCGCTGGGCACAGTGATCGCGGGCAGCCCG
>JACZVF010000004.1 GCA_022572805.1 Chloroflexota bacterium | reverse complement strand
AGAGGGCCTGGGGGATGTGCCCCCAAGAACAAGAGCCCCCAGGGTAGGTGGGAACAAGGCATCCGCCGTTTTGAGATTGTTACTTAGTCTTTATTTTCGTTTTTCACCATTTGAGGTGAAAAATGATGAGGTTGAAAATATCATGTCTGAAACGGCAACCCGCCTGCAGACGCCCTGGGTTTGAATTTATGGCAATCGAGTCATGGTTTTTCTGCCGCACAATTGAGGCGGGACCACCAGTCCTGCCTCATATTCATTGTGGGTCAGGCATCATAGCCACGTAGCAAAGGTCAGGAATACGTTTGTTATGCCAATATTGTGAAGCTAAACACAATGTTGACAAATTTCGGCCGGTAGTTTATTTTCCTTTAGAAATCTAACGTCCTACTTTAACAACCTATATCAATATCTTTTATTAGTGTGGATGGATCAATACCGCGTGGACGCTTTCATTAAGGGAAGCTGGGGTAGCGTTTAGAAGATATCAGACGCAAAAGCCGACCAAGCCCGATTTGCAGGGCAATGGACCGGCTTTTTTCGTTTGGCGTGAATTGAGCCGGAGAGGAATTTCGAAGATAGATGATTCAACACATAAATTTATTGAGAAGAAGTGAGTTGTTTAGTGAGCTTACGGAAGACGAACTCTGTGTGTTGATGCCCTTCTGTGCCGATACGGTCGTGGCGGAAGACGGGATGATTTTCAACGAAGGGCAGGACGCTTCCCACATATACGTGCTTACCGAAGGCAAAGTTGCTTTGCAAAGACACATCAGGGCCCCCCACGCGAGGCACTCCAGGCGCACGACTATCACGCTGTGCTATCCTGGCGAGACCGTGGGTTGGTCGGCGCTGGTGGACCCATTCAAGTACACGCTCTCCGCAGTGGCATGGAATTCCAGCAAGCTAATCAAGATCGACGCCGAGACACTGCGCATGGCTCTTCAGATCTACCCGGCGTTGGGATGCAAGGTAACGATGGCTTTAGCGGAAATCATGTCCCGCAGGCTTCGTCACACCATAGACGCCCTGATAAACCAGCGGGAGATTTCCTTCTTCGGCCATAACCAGTGCGACCACACGGACGTTGCGTAGCCGCAAATGCGCCGGCGCGTTTCGACCGCAGTTTTCGCAAAGTATGATGGGCCTGGCCACGATACCTGGTGACCAGGCCCATTTTGTACATTCGATGTTTGGATGGCAGGACCTGTGAAAGCGCGACGGCCGTGGTCCTGGTTACCGTGTTACCGTTCGTCCACGCAGATTGCGTAGACTCGGAGACGCCAGTTGTAGTCGGGGCCAACAGCCCTAACCCGCCAGGCGGTGCCGTCTTTTAAGGGCAGGTTTTGCATAACGACAGCCTCTTCTTCGCTGATGCTGAATCCGCCACTAATCACCACCCTATCCACAGGGCACACGGCGTCAATGGTCCGGTCGACATCGTCTGAGTCGTCTACCTCAGCGACGTAAGTCCAGCCGCCAACTCCTCCTGGCTGGCCCTTGTCGCCTTTGTCGCCTTCGTCGCCCTTGGACCCTTTGTCGCCCTTGCCGCCCTTGTCGCCTTTGTCGCCCTTGTCGCCTTTAGGACCGCCCGGCGTGCCAGGTGTCCCCTGAATTCCCTGCGGTCCGACGGGGCCTTGTGGACCAGCGGGACCCTGAAGGCCGGACAGCCCCTGTACACCTCGGGGGCCTTGCACTCCAGTCCCGCCCTGTGTGCCCTGATCACCCGTTGGGCCCTTGTCCCCGGCGCCGCCGGTTTCTCCTTGTGGTCCAATCTGCCCTCGAATACCCATCGGGCCTTCTTCGCCGGCTATCCCTTGGGGGCCCTTCCCTCCCAAGTGACCCGGAGGCCCTTGCTGACCCGGGGGGCCAAGCGGACCGCGATTCTCGCCGGGAGGGCCTTGCGCTCCTCGTGCTCCCGGTGGCCCGGAAATTCCAGCAGGGCCGGGTAGTCCCTGAGTCCCCGCCGGGCCTTGAGGCCCAGCCGGGCCCTGAGGCCCCTCAATTACATCGGCCCCCGAGTCTTCATCTTGCTTTTTTTCGTCGTCGCCGCCGTCTTTGTCTTCCGCATCGCCACTCTCTGCGTCTGATTGCTCCTGTGCCTCGACCGTCTCGTCATCGTCGCCGCCGAAGAAGCAGGCGGTGGTGACCAGGCCGGTCAGCATTATTAGAAGGACTAGATTTCGCATCGAAGGTATTGTGGCGCCTCGGTATTTTCTGTTGTCGATTTGTAGATAAACAGAAGCGGGCGTTGGCATAACGGCCCGCCACGTGGCTTTGCTATCGGTGGCTGGATGGGATGGGCGGCTGCCGCCGGGCTCGGCCACCCATCGATGGATCGGATGGGAAGGGGCCGGGGAGCCGTCACGATGGCAAAACAGGGTGTGCTGGTGTCGAGTCGCCCTTGGGCCTTGGGGCGAGACCTGCTGTGATTAAGTCGCTATCTTAAAATCGTCATGGGGTAGTCCAGAGGGGCTTTCCCCTCCGGCAGAGGGCCTGGGGTATGCGCCTCCAGGAACAAGAGCCCCCAGGGTGGGCGGGCGCGGACAAGGCATCCGCTTTTTTGAGACAGGCTCTAAAGGGAAGGATGAGCGTTGATGTCTAATGCTGTGCTTCAGACGGACGGCGCAAGGGACGAGGTAGAAGGGCTGACCAGGAACCTCGACGCATGACTACGCCAAAAACGCCCGCCTACTCGGCTGGCGTCGAGTCTGATGCAACCTTCGCCTAGTTAGAATTCAGGCAGGCTCAAGTTAAAGGGAAATCATGCCGCTGGGCACGGTGTACACGTAGAAGGTATGTCCCTCGGGGCAGGCGACCTCTTTGCCGAGGCCGCCCTCGAACTCCTGAGAATCCAGTTCAAGGTGCGGAATCTCCGATATGATTACCATACCGTAATCGTCATCCGTGGTGACGGCTGTGGGCTCGCCGCCGATAGGGCATGAGATAATCTGAAAGCCAATTCCCATAATTGTCTATCACCTCATCTGAGGAAACAGTACCACTTCTCGGATAGTCTTGTGTCCTGAAAATAGCATTGCCAGCCTGTCGATCCCAATTCCCAGGCCTCCCGTGGGCGGCATGCCATGCTCTATGGCCACCAGGAAGTCTTCGTCCAGTCGGTCCGTCTCTTCCCCGGCGAACTGCGATCTCAACTCCTCCTGCTGTTGAAAGCGCTCCCTCTGATCGATGGGATCGTTCAGCTCGGTGAAGGCGTTGCAGATCTCCATACCGGCCGCGAAGCCCTCGAAGCGCTCCACCAGCCTGGGATTGTCGCTCTTGGTTTTGGCCAGAGGAGACATCTCCACGGGGTAGTCCATCAGGAAGCACGGCTGAATCAGGTTGGGCTCGACCTTGGAAGAGATGAGCTTATCCATCAGGCCGGGCCAGCTCATCTGCTGGCTGACTTCGATTCCTATATCCGCCATGGCCGACTTCATCGATTCGATATCCGAATGGGCGGGAACGTCGATTCCGCTGTACTTTTTGATCTCGTCCAGCAGGCTCAGACGAGGCCATGGAGGCGTGAAGTCCAGACGGTGGCCGTCGAATTCCGATACGGAACTGCCAAGTACCTGCCGCGCTACTGTGTGGGCCATATCCTCCACCATGCACATTACGTCGTTGTAATCGGCGAAAGCCTCGTAGCTCTCCATCGTCGTGAACTCCGGGTTGTGGGTCTGGTCCACTCCCTCGTTGCGGAAGATCTTGCCGATCTCGTAGACCTTCTCCATGCCGCCGATTATTAGCCTTTTTAGGTGGAGCTCCGTGGCGATGCGCAGGTACAGGTCGCGGCCAAGCTGGTTGTGGTGTGTCACGAAGGGATGCGCCATGCCCCCGGCGGCAACCGACACCAGGATGGGCGTCTCGACCTCCAGGAAACCCCTGGAGGTCATGAAGGCGCGGATGCCTGCTACGATGTTGCTGCGCATTACGGCCGCACGACGGGCTTCTGGGTTGGCGATAAGGTCCAGGTAGCGTTGGCGGAAGCGGGTCTCCACGTCTGTCAGGCCATGCCACTTCTCGGGCAAGGGGCGAATCGCCTTGCAGAGAATTGTGAACTCCTTGGCCTCGACCGTTATCTCGCCGGTGCGCGTACGAAACACAGGCCCGCGTACGCCAAGCCAGTCCCCTACGTCCAGTTCCTGCAGCAGCTCGTAGGTGTCGGTGAGGGTGTTGCGGCGGAAAAGCACCTGCACGCGGCCCTCGCCGTCCAGCAGGTCTCCGAAGGAAGCGCGGCCCATGCCACGGAAGGCGACCAGGCGCCCGCCCACGGTAACCTCCTCGGTGCGTGCGTCCTCCGAGTTCTCGGCCTCCGCGGCTTCGAATAGAGATTTGGCCTGCTGTGAGGTGTGGGACCTGTGGTATTTGTTGGGGTAGGGCTGGATGCCCTTCTCCCGTAGCCTTTCGAGCTTTTCGAGCCGCACCCGTATTAGCTCGTTTTCCGGCTGTGTCATTCGGTTGTCTCCTCCTGGGGTGATTAAGCTCTACTTCATCTTCGTGATCTTGAGCTTGATCACCTTGGAGGGGGTCTCAACCTGCACCACGTCGCCGACTTTGTGTCCCATGATCGCCCGCCCTACCGGCGACTCGTTGGAGATCTTGCCATCCAGAGGCGAGGCCTCCGCGCTGCCTACGACGATGTAGCTCTCTTTCTTGTGCTGTTCCGTTTCCACCGTGACAGTCGAACCAATCTCCACGGTCCGGGACTTCTTATCGTGGGAGGCCACGACCGCGTTGGCGAGAATGCTCTCGACGTCCAGAATTCGCCCTTCCACAAAGGCCTGTTCGCTCTTGGCGTCTTCGTACTGAGCGTTGTGTGCCGCTCCTCCAGACTCGATGGCCCTGTGAATTCGGGCGGCCACCTCCTGTCGCCGGGCGCCTCGGAGGTGCCTCATCTCGTCCTGGAGCAGTTTCAGGCCTTCCTCGGTCAGGTAAGTTTCCCTCTGTACCATGGCGGAGCTCCCAAAAATAAAAGAGCCAGGAGACCGCCCCACGGCAGCAACTCACTCAGCCCATATCGTTCATTGTAGCCTCGCCCTATGGATTTGTAAATCCGTACGGGACTCTGCCAAAAAGGCGAAAAGCTGGAGTAGGCCGCCCCGTGAGGGACACCCAGAAATTGTGTGGTCGGATTGGAACTATCGGAGCCGCAGTCCAGCCGTTACCGCTGGTTGGTTGGCCGCTTTATAAAGGCTGGATGTAATTTGGGGCGAGTAGCCGCCGGCCGGGCGAGCGGCCGAACGGGTGGCCGGGCGGGTGGTCGAGCGGGCGGTCGGGCCGCAGGAGAAACAGACGGCCTTACAGGCGTTGGTGCGGCAGGAGCGGGAACGGACAACGTTGTCTTTTCGGCTTGTTTTTGTGGCGGACTGCCGTGAAGGCTGAGTAACGTGTCCAGGGAGGCACTCAGGAACTTGCCCACGTAGTGAAGCTTCTGGCAGATGGACACTTCGACAGTCGTGCCCCGCTCGACTTTGGCGGCCTCGAACAGGATCCAGCATTTGTGGTCATCTTTGGTGGAGGCGTCCCAGGCTCGAATCTTGAGACTGGACTCAGACGTGCTGGTTTTGTCCTCTATCCGCCACGGTAGCTTTCGGGGGGATTTGAAATCTGCGGCAAGACCGCTGATGGTCTTGCGCACACTGTTCAAATCGGCGTAAAGCAGTGGCATTTCAGCACCTCCCGGTAACTCGATTTCCCGTCTATGCCGCCTAACGACTTTAGCTTGGTGGACTTTGCTCCGACGCCCGGGGGCAGGCGGTAACCTGCTCCGGGTAACCCGGCCACGGATGCATCGTTATAGGTAAACCTATGTCGCCGGGTTTAAGCATTAATTGTGGCAACGCTGCAAGGATATTTATCGACACGAGGGGAACGGCCTTGACCCGAAGCTGAAGACGGCACAACAGTTTGTAAATGACCCGTTGTGCCCTGAAAAACCACGGCGTCAGGTCCGCCATCCCCACGGCCACGAACGGCGTTCGCTGATGCGCCGTTGACTGCATATTCATTTAGCCCGCACCGTCTGTTTCCTCGGGGCAACAAGCCCTGCCTTAAATTTGTCGTCGAATCCTGCGATGGGCCAGGTGTTGGCCAGGCTTAACCGGCAGCTACGTTGACCAATTACTGATGCCGGAAATACCGTTGTTGCTTTTGACAATGATAAGATTTGTTCAATGCTTGAAAAGATGTCAGGATTTCGCTTTAAGGCCAATTGGGAGTAGTGCTAGCATTTCTGAACGGTTGGGTTATACTCCGTTCACGCCATTCTAGTCGCCGGCTTGGGAACGCCGAGGCGGCCGGGAAAAGCACGGCGATATGCCGGCGTTGAGGAGATAGGGCCCGGTCATGACGCTAAGGATTACGGGAGGAGAGCACCGCGGCCGCCGTTTAAGAGTTTCGAAGAGCGCGGACCTTAGGCCCACCTCCGACAGAGTCAGAGGAGCAATATTTTCGATCCTCGGACCGGATCTGTTGAAGGGCGTCAGGGTTCTCGACTTATACGCGGGAACCGGAGCATTGGGGATTGAAGCCCTGAGCCGAGGCGCCGACTGGGCGGATTTTGTGGAAGCCAACGGGCGGAGGGCGCAGCAGTTGCGCGCCAATCTGGAGTCGTTGGGCCTGTCCGGCAGGGCCAAGGTTTACACAGGCAAGGTCGAAGCGGTGGTGGAGGGGCTGCCGGGCGGCTACGGTCTTGTGCTGGCCGACCCACCCTATGCGGTGGACAACCTGGCGCAGCTGCAGGAGCTGCTTAACAGAGAAGGTACATTATGTGATGAGAGTGTCGTGGTGATAGAACATCGGCACGATACCGAACTCGCTGAGGTGCATAAAAGGCTGAAGCTCGTTACCCGACGGCGCTACGGCGATACCTCGGTCTCAATCTACGGGGCTGGAGCGATGGATGGTTAAGGCTTTGTATCCCGGCAGCTTCGATCCCGTCCACAACGGACATGTGGACATCGTAGAGAGGGCGTCAAAGCTGGTCGACGAGTTGATCGTTGGCGTATACGACACTCCGTCAAAGGACCTGATGTTTACGACCGAGGAGCGCGTAGACCTGTTTCGGGAATCTGTTACACACCTGCCCAACGTCCGGGTGCAGACCTTCGTGGGCCTGGCGCCCAACGTGGCCAGGGAGTTGGGCGCGGAATTCATACTCAGAGGGCTGCGCGCCGGATTCGACTTTGAACTGGAATTTGAGATGGCGCTGATGTGGCGCAACGTGGCCCCGGACATCGACGTGGTGTGCATGATGAGTTCGCTGGCTTACCAGTTCGTGTACTCCAGCCGCATCAAAGAGGTGGCGAAATTGGGCGCCAATGTCGACAACCTCGTGCCGGCCCACGTTGCCGCCGCGCTGAAGGAAAAACTCTAGTCCACAAATAGGCTAAATAAGTAGGCGACGAATATCCAGTATTGGGGGAAGCTGTATGGAAATTGGACATATCGCGGATGAGATAAAACTGCTGGCCAGCACCGGCACCAGGGTACCCGGTTTCCGCCGTAAGGTGATGGTCGATATCGACCGAATGATAACTCTGGGCGATGAACTGCGCAGGTCCGTGCCCGCCGACATCCAGGAGGCCTCCGAGGTCATCAAGATGAAGGAGAGCATAATCAACCAGTCGTACCTGGAGGCCAAGCGTATTCGGGGCGTGGCCGAAGAGGAGGCCGGGGCGCTGACATCGGCCGCTCAAGAAGAGCATGCGTCCAAGGTCGACGATTCGGAGATCCTGAAGGCTGCGGAGTCAAAGGGTCAGGAGATTAGGGAAGAGGCCGCATCCGAGGCTCAGCAGATTTTGCAGGATGCCCAGCGCAAGGCTTACCGCATAATCAACGAGGCCGAAGGCGCTTCCACGAGCCGAAGAGACGGGGCCGACCAATACGCCCGCGAGGTGCTGTTCAACCTGGAGGAGCAGATGGCGGAGGTGTTGGGGCAGGTGCGCCGAGGCATCGACGCGCTGAAGCTGGAGACTGAGGCATCCAAGAAGCAGCAGCAGCTAAACCAGTTCGGCAACGGCGTGGAGAAGATTCCCGCATAGCCTTTCTCCTCCGAAATTGAAGAGGGCCCGACTTTTACAGTCGGGCCCACATTTATCAACCGGCCGCGTCTCTAAACGGGCTTGTATGCGCGGATGTTCATGCTATGCACATCCGAGGCCCAGCTCTCCGGGCCATCCCACGGCTTGTCCTCCAGGACCTGCGTGTCCACGAAGCCGGCGTCCCGCATTCGGCCCAGGTAAACGTCCTTGCGCTCTGCGCCGGAGAGGCACATGACCCAGTTTTTCCTATCCGCCTTCGCCTCCTCCGGAAGGTCCTTCACCAGCAGCATGTCCGAGATGTAGGCCCGGCCCCCCGGCTTCAGGATTCGGAACGCCTCCCGGAATACCTCGCCCTTGTCCGGCGCCAGGTTGATGACGCAGTTGGATATGATCACATCCACCGAGCCGTCCGCGATGGGCGTGTGCTCCATCTCGGTCAGGTGAAATTCCACGTTGCTCAGGCCCAGCTTCGCCGCATTGGTGCGTGCCAGGTTAACCATGTCCTCGGTCATGTCAACGCCAATGACCTTGCCCTCGGGACCCACAGCCTTGGCCGCGATGAAGCAGTCGATGCCGCCTCCGCTGCCGAAATCCACCACCGTCTCGCCGGAAGCCAGCTCTCCGATTGCCGTCGGGTTGCCGCACCCCGCAGAGGCCATGACAGCCTCCGCCGGCAGGTCCTTTATCTCCTCGACGTCGTAAAGCTTGTTTGGCTCGCTGCAACAGTCGCTGGAGCAGCAGGCAGTGGCGCCTTGGGCCACCTGCGCATAGTTTTCCCTTACCAGGTCCTTCACTTCCGCATCCGTCATTTCAGCCATTAGATTCCTCCCGTTGTTTTTTCATAAGGCGATCCGTAGGTTTTGCGGCCTGCGTCTAGTCGCCGCCACAGCAGCCGCACGCGGAATCCACCGTCGCTCCGGCCTCTTTAACCGAATTATTCAGGTATGGCAGCACGCTAGCCCAGACCCGCGCCGCAGACCTGTAGGCCTCCCGGCCCTTGTCTGTGAGGTGGCAGACCTTTCGCACCCTGCCATCGATAACCTCGCTTTCGCACTCGATGTAGCCGCCGGCCACCATCTCCTTGAGGGTGGGGTAGATCATGCCGTCGGTTGGTTTGCACCAGCCCTCGCAGCAGTCCTCAATCGTTTTCGCAATCTCGTAGCCGTGCATGGGCTTCCGGAACAGCATGCCCAGCAAGAAGTAACGGGACGCGCTCTTTTTGATGAGGTTCTCCCAATACTCCTCGGACACCATGTCGGGCCTTGTAGCAGTAACCATACTCATCCTCGATCTATGTATTGGGGGTATACCTATTTGGCCAATATATTGGATGGCTATATATTACTCGCGGAGGTATACGCTGTCAAGGGCGCGTTGGCAGTGGCCAGTGATGTGGGATGCGGGACGTGGGGGCGCCGCTCTGAGCAGGCGGCCCGGGAAGGTTACACAGGAAGGAGGTCCGTCTACTCCGGCAGCGTGTCGTATATCATCACGTAGCTGTGGTACCGGCTTTCGGCGATGGCGCCCTCGGCCACCCCGTCCAACACCGCGCAGCCGGGCTCTATCAGGTGAGTGCAATTGTTGAAGCGGCATGCGGCGGCGAAATCCGCCATATCCGGGAACCAGTCCGCGAGGTCGGCCTTGCGCAGCCCGCTAAGCCCGAACTCCCGAATGCCCGGCGTGTCCACCACCGCGCCGCCGATGTCCAGCCGGTGCAATGTGTACCGCGAGGTTGTGTGCCGGCCCTCGCCGCTCCACTCGCTTATTTCGCCGGTGCGCAAGCCCAGGCCAGGCTGAAGCCGGGATATGAGCGAGGACTTGCCTGTGCCGGATAGCCCCGACAGCGCAGTGAGGCAGCCCTCCAGGGTGGAGGCAAGTTTCTCCACCCCCTCGCCTGTCTTGGCGCTGGTCCTTATTACCTGATGACCCAGCTCCTCGTATACCCGCATCGTTTCCATATAGTCCGTATCATCCTCGATAAAGTCGGCCTTGTTCACGCATATAACGGGCTCCAGCTCGCTGATGTCGGCCGCGATGAGACAGCGGTCGATAAGCTCCGGCCACAGCAGCGGCTCTCGCCAGGAGGAGACGATGAGAAGCTGGTCGGCATTGGCAACCATCAGCTGTCTGCGATTCACGTTGAAGGCGTCGGGACGCGTGAGCATGGTGCGCCGGGGCAGCACCTCCTCGACCAGGCCCTGAGCTTGGTCCGTTTCGCTCACGACTACGACATCACCCACGGCCACACCGTTGGTGAAGCCGGTTTCCAGGCCGCTAAGCCTGCCCCGTAAACGGCAGCGCAGGACTCCCCCCTCCAGTTCGACGTCGCACATGGCCGTCGTTACGGACACGACTACACCCTGAACCCCCCCGCGAACCAGATGCTCCGCCCCACCCGCTGAGGTTGACCCCGTGTCATCACCCAAGGCTTCCCGCTGAATCCGACGCCTGCGGTCACGCTCGTCCTCGGGCATGATGCGGTCGCGCTCGAGGTGCTCGGATTCGTCCCATTCCTCGACATCGCCGGAGCCCCAGTCCTGATTTCGAGGCGTGGTGCTGCGGATGTTTCGCCTCAGGCCCCTCTTGCCGCTGCGGCTGCGACGTTTGCGAGCGTCGCCTGCCGTGCCGCCTTCTTGCTGCTGCACGGGCTTGCGTTGCTCCGGCGTGTCCTTGGCGCTATCCAAATATGGTCTCCAGAATGATTCCCGATGGGCTGCCGCGATTCGGTCCCTGCGACGCCTAGCCTTGCACAAAATGTCGCATTAATGCCTGTCGAAGGGCAGATGGCCCAAATTCGGTCATTTATGTGCAAGGCCGCGACGCCTGGTTTTAGGACAGGGCCCCTCACCGGCTTTCGTCGGCAGGGCCGACCGTTGATTAATTAATGCTCAAACTTGTCCGCCTTCCATTATAAGGCAGATTCCGGCGTCAAAAAACCAACGCATCTCCCGCCGCATTAAGCTCGAAGCTACATCATGTCCCGGTAGACCTGCTGACCCTGGCGGAACAGGTCTACGACCTCCTGGCGCTGCCGGTCGGTGTAGAATCGGCCCTTGGCCCGCACCCACTCCAGAGACGTTTCGATGCGGTCGTCAAACCAGGCTGCCGCAGCCTTCTTCTCTTCGCTATGCCTGCCCGCCTTGACGTATATCGGACTGGTATGGGCGAATACCGGTTGGAAGAAGCTGTCCCTGGCGTCGCTGGAGGCCTTCGCTGCAATCCACCCATCGGCGTTCACGTCGATATCGGCCACTAACTCCCCGGCCGTTGAGCCTTCCTTGAAGGCCTCGCACGCGACAACGTTGCCGTTGTAGAGCAGGTCGATCCGACTCACGGGGTAGTGGGACTGCCACCGGACCGTTGCGCCCAGCTTACTGCCGACGCTGCTCTCGATTTCGCTGCCGGGCGCCTGTCCGTCCACGTCAAGGTGCAGCGCCGGGCCGTTGGTAATAAACGTCCGGCCCTCACGCAGCGCCTGCAGCCACACCTCGTAGTCGAATGCGCCGCCTGTGTAGCTGTAAACCCGGTTGGCCGAGCTAATGTACCAGTCGGAGCCGGTAGATGCAGGCAAGCGCATGCCGGCGTTCAGCATACGGTAGTAAATGTCGTACTCCGCGTCGTTCCAACTCGGGTCGAACAGGTTGAAGGCGTCCAGCTTGCCCAGCGCGGCTGCCACGGGCGCCTCCATGCCCTGGCCGTTGTGACACCAGATGACCAGTCCCCCCTGGCGTCTGGCGTCGTCGCAGGCATATGAAAGGGGAGGGTAGTCGGGCTCGAATGCGTCCACCAGCACTCCGCGGCTCAGGGGTTCGACGGCGTTGCGTATGTTCAGCAGCATGATGTGGCCGTAGCCGATGGTCCAGGGCTCCCGATTATGGCGGGACTCCTCGCCGCACTGCACGTGGTGGTGGGCAGACGAGAAATCGGTTAGGACGCCGATAGGATACTTGTTGGTGGCGTACTCCAACTCTCCTCTCTTGAGGATGCTCACGGCCGTCATTCGCAAGTCCTCAACCCGTGGGTCCAGTTGCAGGCGCTCGTCGGGACGGCCCTCCTTCTCGTCGTAGTGGATGTGCGTGTTGCCGGGGTGCCATCCCTGTTGCGCCAGGTCGGACCAGCGCCTAAGTGCGATCTCCACCGCCTCCGTGCCGGTCGGGGCCGCGTCCAGCTTAACGATGGCAGGCGCGTACTCCGTGCCCCGTTCTACTATGACCTGTGTGGGGCCGCGGGTGATGTCCACGTCGAAGGCCCCGTCGCTGTAAAAGAAGGGTGCGCCGGGGCCAACCTTGAGTATGGCGTTCGGCGGGTGAATGAACACGCCCCTGGAGTCCAGCACCTGTACTCGAGCGGCGACTGGCTCTCCAGTAGTCTCGTCGATGATCACACCTGCAAGCTTCGTCAAAATATCCTCTCCTTGTGCCTGGCGGACGTCCGGCGTCTCAGTTTTCCGCCGCACGTCAACTTAGGGTAATCCACACTTGATATGGGTGCTTTCACCCAGAAAACAATGCGTGTGGCCCATCAAGCTTTTCAGGCTGTTTTCCACTTGAATGATTCCGCATTTTTAACGCGGTCGTGATTTTCTTGAGGCCGCCGAGCCGATGATAAAGGTCTGCATGACTATTATGCCTCTGGTGGGGTATTTGACAAGTATTAGAAATAAATTAAACGAAAAGCGAAGAAAAAGCGTATGTATCTATGGAATGTCTTAATCAATAGGGGCTAGCCACAGTATGAATTGCGTGCTAACCCGGTACAGCGATTGCGAAAGCCATAATACCTTTAATTCGCATTTACGTTGTCGGTTACAAATACCCTCGTGGGTACGCCATTTAGCAGATACGCCAATCGAAAGTCGCGCTAAGGCGACTAACTTCAGGCAGGGCGACGTTACGTGCTGTCAATATCTGATGGGGGCCAGCCAGGACATGGCGAATAACTCCGCCACACTGACGCTCAAGCTGCTTCAAGCATACCGTGAAACATCAGACCCACAAGCTCGTGAACAGCTAGTCACAAACTACGTGCCCCTGGTCCGCAGGCTTTGCAGAAGATTTAGGACCTCCAGGGAGCCCCAAGAAGACCTGTTCCAAATAGGCATGATCGGCCTCTTGAACGCAATCGAAAAGTTCGATCCGGAGAGGGGCACCAGCTTCTCATCCCTTGCCATCCCCGAGGTTCTCGGCGCCATACTCAACTACCTTCGGGACCACGGCAGCCTCATCAAGATACCCCGTACCCTGCGGCGCAACAAGCTGACGCTGGACAAAGTTGCAGAGTCCATCGCCTCTTCCCTGGGCCGCTGGCCCAACATGACCGAGCTGGCCGAGGCCTGTGATCTCACCGAACAGGAGGTCACCGCCGCCACCGAGCTGGGACGCATCGGCGACCCCCGCTCCCTGGATGAGAGTGTTGACACCGACGACTCCGATGGCACCGTATCCCTATCCGACTACGTGGGGTCCGTGGATAAGGAGTTTGACCTCTCCCTGGACAGGCTGACGCTGGCGACGGCGCTGGACACCTTGCCGGAGCGCGAGAAGACCATTCTACAGCTCCGGTTCTACAAGAGCATGTCTCAGCGGCAGATAGCCGAGCGAATCGACATCTCCCAAATGCACGTCTCCAGGCTGGAGCGCGCCGCCCTTCAGAAGCTGCGCGGAGTGTTGCAGAAGAACTCGGCGGCGCTGGCGGCCCCGGACGAAGTGCCCAAGGCTAGGACCAGGACCCGCACAAAGGTCGCCACCTAGCCTTTTCGCATGGCAGGCAAACAACGCGTTATTCGGGAGAGCCCTTACGCCTGAGCCGTCTTGCCCTGCCAGATTACCTGATGCCTTCCCGAGCGAGTAGCTCCCGCAGCTGCGTGATGGTCTCGGCGTTCTCTTCCAGCGTAAAGCCGTCCACCTTATACTCCTGTTTGTTGCTCATGCCGTCCACCGCGCCCAGGTCCACTGTCTGCCGGATCAAGGCCATGTCCTCTTCGACGGTGGGCATGAGGCTCTTGCCGGAAAGCTTCGAAAGTGACGCCACCAGACCGTAGCCGCCCCAGTTGGATACGCTGGCCAGTATCAGCTTGGACACGCCTGTCACGCAAGGGTCCTTGACGAGCGAATCCACCGTCGTTACCTCTTTGGCCAGGTTGCCCATGCCGATCTCGTTGCCGCCGTCGCCTATGCCTACTGTGTTGGGGTGATCGGTCACCAGGTAGTCTATGCGGGCGTTGTACGGCGTGATGTCCCTGCCCCGCATATTCAGATACATCTTTTCGTCCGTGAAGCCGCACCGCTCGATGGCGATGACGACCGACGGGTTAAGGCGCTCCAGAAGGTCCTTTGCGAACGCCTTACTGGTCTCATCGTCGGTGATAGGGAATTCCACCAGCCGGGAGCCCGCGCCCTTTGTGCCATCCATAATTTGCGCTGCGTGCCGGTCCGTGACGTACACCACGTCGTAACCCAGCTTGTCCAGTGCGTTGCCTATGCTAACGGCGCCGGGAGGCCCGTCCGTCTCCACCACTCCCGCATCCAGTATGTAGAAGCCTGTGATGATGATGGCGGTGCCGGGATTGTCCAGAATTAGCTGGGCGGCCTGACCGCAAAAATCGGCAGGCAGGTGAGGCCGTAGCTTGGATATTCCACGGCGGTCCCGGTCCAGTATGATATCTTCTACAGTCATTTTGAGGCTCCTTTAGGAGTAAATGGTAACCCGGTCTTGGCAGGGTTGTTTCGGTGCTTTACAGAACAGCCAGGTCCTCGTCCTTCTTATCGGTAATGAACATGTGACCGGGAGCGTGGGTTATCATCAGCGGCGGCTTTACGCTCATGGCCACGGCCTGGGGGGTTACGCCACACGCCCAGAACACGGGCACGTCGCCTTCCTCGAAGTCTACAGGCTCGCCGAAGTCGGGCCTGGTTATGTCTGCGATGCCTATGGCCTCCGGGTCACCCAGGTGCACGGGCGCTCCGTGAACCGCGGGGAAGCGCGATGTCACCTGGACGGCCCGGACTACCTGTTCGCGGGGGATGGGCCGCATGGAGACAACCATTGGGCCGGAGAACGCCCCCGCCGGCGTTGTGGCGATATTGGTGATGAACATGGGCACGTTGGTATCGGACTCCATGTGCCGCATGCGAATGCCGGCCCGTATCAAGGCCGTTTCGAAGGAGAAGCTGCACCCCAGCAGAAACGACACCAGATCGTCTCGCCAGAATTCGGAAAGGTCCTCCACCTCGGAGACCATCTTCCCGTCCCGATACACCCTGTAGAGCGAAACATCCGTGCGAATATCGGCGCCCGGGGCGAAATGTCGCGGTTCCGTCTCGCCGGCCTCCACCACCTCCAGCAAGGGGCAAGGCTTGGGGTTGCGCTGGCAGAACAGGAGAAAATCGAAGGCCAGGTCCCTGGGCAGTATGGCCAGGTTGGCCTGCACCCGGCCCGGGGCCATGCCGCTGGTGGGATGCACCAGCTCACCCTTTCTAATAAGGCCGCGTAACTCGTCAGGACTATCCGGCAATGCGGTAAGCTGCATCTTGATCCCCCTCTTCGTGTTTCGCTAAAAGTCACGGCAGGCGCTTGGCATCCGTCGAGCCTATCACATGTGCCACCGCGCTCGTCCCGCCGTGCCCAACAAAGACAGACGTAGGGTAAATCCCATTCCTATACTAGTCAAGGTAGCCGTTACTGCCGGCACGGGGGCCGCATGGGACCTGATTAGCGCAACCTGGACCGCTGCGAATGTAAGCGGGATTCCGGGTTCTGGGCGCACGACGGTAGCTGACGCAGCCGTGGCGTCTGTCCATAAGGTAGGTACGGTCCGCAGCTGTCTGAGTTTGCTGAAATTCGGCCCCTTAATTGATTGGGCGACACCAGGGAATAGGGCAGCGATGACCACTTCCGGCACGCTGAACGGTAGGGAACGCGACGATAACCTTCGAGCTCCGGACGAAGTGGCTTTCGCAAACGGCGCATGGCCGGGCCTGTTTCACGGGAGCGCCGACGGGGCGATTGGCGCCGGGGGGGACTGCTCTGATGAAGGGCCGTCTCGTCCCAGTCCAGGTCGGCGAGGCGGAACTCATCAGGCGATCCAACGTGGACCTGATTCAGACGTTGGCCCGACGGGGGCTCAAGCTCCTTGAGCAGTTGGGCTCAGGCGTAACAGACCCGTACACGCGTAGAGAGGGTCGGCAATGGGCACTTGCCGGTGTCGAGCCGAGTGGAATCTATCAGGCCTCTACCGCGGTCGCCAACGTGGTGCGCGGCGCGACAATCTCCATGAAGGCGCTCTGAGAGGTAGTCATCTTCTTGTCCCTCAAGTAGATGAGATGAAGCTGTATGGTCGCCTTCATCTCCGCGACATCCAGCACCTTCAGAAGATCGGCCTGAATCTCCGCACCCAGCGATTGGCGCGCCACGAGGCCTACGCCCTTGCCCACCATAACGGCCCTCTTGATGGCCTCGTAGCTCCCCAGCTCCATGGAAATGCCGTCCATGAGGTCTTGGGACTCGAGAATCTCGTCACTTACGAGCCTGGCGGCTGAATCCGGCTCTCTGACTATCAGGGCCTCATGTGCAAGATCGGATGGCCGGGTCCTGGCTTTCTTGAACAGCCTGTGAGTCCTGCTGCAGATGAGCACCAGGTCGTCGTCGCCAAGGTGCTCTGTCACCAGCTCCGGGCGGGTTGGGACGTGTCCCACGAATCCCATGTCCAGGGTCCTGTCCAGCACCAGCCGCTCGATGCGGTCTTCGGTGAACAGGTTCATGGAAAGCTCAACCCCTGGGAACTTCTGCTTGAACTTGTCCAGGTCGTCGGGGAGCCTGTACTGCCAGTCCACGGAAGCGCCCAGATTCAGCCGGCCGATGGACATGCCTTTCAGCTCATCCATCTCGGCCTTGAGCTCGTCAGCCACGGAGAAGAGCTGTTCGGCCTTCCGGTACAGGACTTCCCCGGCCTTGTTCACAACGGAGCGTCTGCCCACGCGGTAGAAGAGGGGAACGCCCAACTGCTGCTCCAAGGCCTTGATGTGGGCTGATATGGCGGGCTGGCTCATGTAGAGGCTATCACCGGCCTTTGAGAGCGTGCCTTCGTTTACGACCGTATAGAAGACGGCCAGCCGATGCAAATCCAGCTCAAACATAAGGTAGATCCATCCTCCGATATTATCGGACGCGCGTCTCCCGTTCAGTGATCATCCGGGCTCCGGCCGCGGAGATGCTTAATCACTGGGCGGGGATTCGTGTAGAGGCGCTTTCGCTTGCTGTAGTCTTAAAACAACGGCATGTCGAAAGGGCCTTTTCTTAATGTTTCCAGCCTATCACGGGGTCTCTGACGAATCGCTAATGTATGCACCCACCGCAAGGCGCTCAACACGCAATCGCTCTGCGGGTACGGCGTGGAAGGCCACATCAACAAAAGCTAACACATGATTAACCAGCTCAGAAGGGTTGCCGGTTGACGACACCTAGATATGCTGCGATGCTTTGCAGGGGGATGCCACCCACTATTGCTGGGTGTAGACATCCTCCGCGCCTGGGTGCAGGCGGCTCCGCAATTGCGGAATCTCGCGGTTGCAATGGTGTGGTGGAGATCGGGCGTATTGAAGAACCTTTCATTCGACTCCTTCAGCGTGATTTCGGTTGCCGTGGTGCTTACGGTGCCGGGCTTGGCCGTTGCTGTCTTTGGTGGCCTATCCCTGGGGTTGACAGCCGTCACGATGCTCGCCGCCATCGCCATGTTTGGGGCATCCGTCGTGCTGGCGCTGTCGCTGTATCGAATCGACGGATTGCCCAGGGCGGCCGCCCTGTTGATGGTGGCATTCGTGGCCGTCTTGCCGGAGTTCTCTTCCGATACTTACTACGCTTGGATGGGCGTCAGCCCGCTTTCGGCTGATTTCGGCGGTTTATCCCTTTCGGCTATCACCGGCTCTAGCTTCTATCTGATTGGCGTGGGTCTGCCGGCGCTATACCTGGTCAACAGGCTGCGAACTGGCGGTACGCGCCTGGAGCTGCATAGCTCACAGGGAATAGAGCTGCTCCTGCTGCTGATGGTCGTCTTTTACGGATTCCTCGTTTACGTTAAGGGCTACGTCTGGCCGTTGGACACCCCTGTGCTTCTGCTCTTGTTCGGCGTGCTGGCCTGGAAAGGCTTCCAGCAATATCGAAGCGCTCAGGTTCGCTTGCGGCCGTTCCAGCGTCGTGCCGACCCCATTCATGCCGTCCCGTCATCTCCGCCTGGGGTGATGCCGCTGCTGGTTCTGTACGCCACCGCGGTGGTCTACCTTGCGGTGCCGACATTTGCTGACGGCATGTATGCGCTGGGCCTCGGCGCAAGTGGGGGCGCCAGTGGTTTCACATATTTGCAAGACCTGATGCCGATACTGACCAAGGCTCCGCTGGTGGCTGTGATGGCGATGATGGTCTGGAATGGGCGCATCGCCTTGGCCACATCGATACTGGTGTTGACCGTGGTGGCGTTGTGGACGCTGGTGTTGGGAGTGCTGCCCTTTGCGCCCTTAATCGGAGGCGCGCTCTACGGCTCGCCGGAGGTGCTGACATTGGGAGAACATCAGAGGCTTGAGGTGCTTGTGGCCATGTCCCAGGCGTTGCTGGCGGTGATATTGCTTTCCAGGCTGTCCCTGACCGGGAGGAGCGCAGCAGCGCTGCTCGTCACCTTCTGCGCTCACAGGATGCTGATGTATCTGTACCCGCAGGGCGGAAACGCGCTGGTCCCCGGGCTCATGGCCGGCATTTACGTAGGCCTGGCCGCCGTAGTCGTGGCCTGGGATAGGGCCAGAATCGGGTCCCTGGTCGGCAGCGTCGTGGGCACGGGACGGCTGGCTGGCCACGATTCCGATGGTGAGGCGGTCAAGCCGAGTGAGGCTGACGGGACTACCCCACTTGGTTATAGCCCGCCGCGGCCGACTTCGGACTGATAAGCCGGGTACCTGCTAGCTCTTCAGGGATACGAACATCCCGTCGTTCCTCGGAGATATCAGGTTGACGAGTCTGGCCCCATCCAGGGGCCTTTCCATTGTGACGTAGGCCCCCGCTGTTAACGCCGTCCTCTTGGCCTCTTCGTCGACCTCTTTGGACATCATGATCACGGTGGTGCTGCGCGAGGCGCTCTTTATCGCATTGAACGTTCCGCGCCAGCTCATGTCCGGCAACTGCATATTCAGCAGTGCCACCTCATACTGATGCGTCCCCAGAGTGTCCGTTACCTCCGCGGGATTATCCAGAGTCGTTACCTTATAGCCCATGTCGCTGAGGATGGTTTTCAGTTCTTCGGCGATTTCACTATTGTCCTCGACGATCAACGCTTGCCTGACTGTTCTGGAGACCAATGTGATCCTCCTGTTCAAACGCGGCTACCCATGGATCGGTGGTAGGCCCCGGTAGATTGTTAACTTGGCGGATTCTTGCCCGCTATACGCCGTACCGCCGTCAGCAGGTCCTCAATCGTGAACGGCTTGGTTAGCACAGGACTGCCCGTCGCGGCAATGAACGCTCGGGTGTCGGGATTAGTTGCGTCTCCTGTTATGTACAATATCCGGTTTGAAATGTCGTTTGAGACCCCTCGGATATGATCGAAGAGCGTTTCGCTTCCGACGCCGGGCATACGAACGTCCAGCATTATGAGATCGTATTTGTCCAGATCGGTCATTTCCATTACGGAGTTGCCGTTTTCCGCCATCGCGACAGTGTGTCCAAACTCCGTCAGGACTCTGGACAGGAACTCCACCACCAGGGGCTCGTCGTCCACGATTAGCACGTTTAGCGGTCTGCAGGCGTTGTCTGTCTCTGGGGTATTATCTTTGGCGGCGGACTCCTCGCCGGGTTCCACTTCCGGCGCCGGCAGCTCCACCACGAATGTCGCGCCGTTGCCGGGTGTGCCGCTCACCCGGATGATTCCGCCATGCTCGTGGACTATGCCATAGCAGATGCTCAGGCCAAGCCCCGTGCCCTTGCCGACCTCCTTCGTAGTGAAGAAGGGATCGAATATCTTGGGCAGGACATCCGGCTCTATGCCGGGGCCATCGTCCTCGAAAGAGATGAATACTTTATCGTCATGGAGTCCAATCTCGATATTCAGGTTGCCGCCGCCGTTGGTTATGAACATCATGTGTTCGGCATTAATCACTATGTTGAGAAATACCTGGTCCAACTGGTGCTCGTCGCCCATGACCAGGGGTGTGCGCGGGTCGAACTTCATCGCCACGGCAATATTGCTCACCTGCGACTCGTAGGACCGGAACTCAAGCACCTTCTGAAGGATTTCAATCACGTTGACCGGCTCTTGCCTGGGTTTGTACCTTCTGGCGAACGACTGAAGATTGGCTATTATCTTCGAAGCCCTCTTGGACTCGGCCAGTATTTTGTCCAGGTCTCGCCGAATAGAATCATCCACGTTCCGCCGCATTGCTAGCTGGGCGAAGCCCATGACGGCTGCCAGAGGGTTGTTTATCTCGTGCGCGATGCCGGCTGCCATCTCCCCGATCGAAACGAGGCGGCTTGCCTCCGTCACCTGGTTCTGGCGCTGCTTCCACTCGGTAATTTCGTCGAAAGAGAGCAGTATCCGTTCCTTGTTCGACGGTATTACGAAAAGAGATATGTCCAGCAGGAACTGTCTGGCTTCCTCGTCGGCCCTGGCGCTGCACGTGTATTCCATCTCCCGCAAAGGCTCCCCGGACTTCACGCAATGCTGAATGATGCCGGTCAACGACTCGTCATCCATGACCTTGCCTATCGTGATCCCCATCTGCGCGACATCTTCGTTCACGCTGAATAGACTTCTAAACCGCAGGTTGGTGTGGATTACACGCATGGACCTGTCCACCACCACCAGGGCGTGGCTCAAGTGGTCTATGATGGCCCGGCTTAGCATGTTCGCCTCGCTCAGGGCCTCTACTTGTTTCACCATCTCGGGCATGAACTTATTATTCGCCCCAGGCCTATCATTGTCCACGTCCGGCGCGGCTATCTGTTCGGGGGCGCCTGACCGGGAGGTTCTGTTTCCTTCAAAGTCATTCATTGCTTTCAACCTTGCGAGATTATTAGCCGTACAGCTTTCTTCGTAGGGCTGCCACTACTGATTGCGCCTGTATTAGCAGGGATGACGCATCCACAGGTTCCAGTCCGCTTGTCAGGGCGGCGAGGTCGATGTCAGCCTCCTCGGCCTCGCTGCTGAAAATATCCATGAGGTCGGAATCCATCCCGTCATCGTCATCGTCATCATCCATGCCGATTCCTGCGAGAGCGTCATTGCCGTCTTCGTCCTCACCGGAGCCTTCGCCTGAGGAGCCGTCTTCATCGGCGTTGCCCAACAGGTCGTTTATGCCATTATCATCGTCGTCTTCGTCGTTTTCTAGCGACGAGTCGTCTACGTTGTCGACATCAGGAGAGGAGCCCTGACCGGTCTTTTCCTTCTTGTCTTTCTTTTTTTGGCCGAACATCGGCATCTTGTCACCTCTACCGGAATCGACCGGTACCCTTGGCCGGCTCATCCCGCCGGCAGCGAAATGCGGTGGCTAGCCCAATTACGTATCAACTATGGACTGGAAAATGGACCTGGTGAATACGGGGATCGCCAGCATCAGCGCCCCGGTGATAATCATCATGATTGAGAGGTTGTAAACGATCCTTAGATTATGCCCACCGCCCGCGGCCTTGGGCGCGAAGGCGTTTGCTGCGGTCAGCACCAGCACTACGAAGGTGACCAGGATGTTAATAATCGTCAGGTCCACGTTGCCGAATGCAAACAGTTCCCCAATGGGCACGCTGGAGTTGGGTAGGCTGGAGTTCGAATTGCTGGTGAGCACCTCGGCGCTCTGGTTGATCATCTCCGTGAACATTGTCATGATTTGCGGTATGAACAGCATCAGACCCACCATGGCGATGTGCAGGGGGAGAATAAGCCACTGGAACGTGACGGCAACCATGCTTCGCGTGGCTCGAAGGTGGGCTATTCTAGCGGCGAACACCGACGATGCCTCGCCGGCCTTCCCCGGGTCCGCGCCCATGCTCAAGGCGTCCCAGAACATGCATATCGTGCGCTCTACCAGCTCGCTCCCGGTCTCATCGACGAACCTGTCCCAACACGCCTTTGGGTCTATGCCTGCGTCCAATCGGTAGCGTAGACGGTTCATCTCAGGCGTGAGCACACCCATGGAACGCTTGTCTATCTGTCCCAGCGCCTGCGTAACCGTGGTGCCGATGGCAGACGTTACCCCGCCTAACACCCGCACGACTGTGGGAATGTCATAGTCTATTTTGCTAAGCTTGCCGTCGTTCCTGTTCATCAAGAATCCTGGCAGGAACAGGATCGCTCCACCTGCTATCAAAATGGAGCCCAGGCTAAAACCGGCCAGGAACATCAGCGCCGCCACGGTCGCAGCCAGCGGTCCCAACATGACGAATAATTTCGTCGCCATTATTTGCAACCTGGAGGTCGGGCCTTTAACCCTTGTTTTCACCTCATGAGGCGAGCTGATATACAGAATCCACGCACCCAGGCAGGTTACCAACACCATGGTGAAGGCTATCCCTACGATCATGCCGGTGCCTACGTCGTAAATCATCATCGAAATTACCGATACGATCACGATAAGGCCGGCCGCCACGACCAGCGTGACGTAGGCGTCTGTCCATTTCTTCAGGGACTCCACGTCCCGCTCATAGCGGTTGGTGAAGTTGTCGGCGATAACGCCGGCCTCGCGCTTCAGAAACTCCTCTTCGTCTTCGCCGGATGCCAACGCGCCGGAAAGTCTTAGCAGGAAACCTCTAATCTCTTCAACCTTCGTGCGCTCGGCGATCATACGGCACGCCTCGGCGTAGTCGATCCCCACCTTTTCGGCCAGGAAGTGAACCTGCCGAAAGTAGGGCGTGGATGAGTAAGGCAGCTTGCAGGCGCTTTCAAATAGCTCCGAGCGGGAAATACGCGCCGTGGCTATGGCCGCCATGTACGTCAACTGAGCGAAGAGGTCGAACTGTAGGTTGCGATCGCTGGGCTTGTTGATTTTCTGTTTCGGCTTGCGCGCGGCTTCAGAGGGCTCCGCAACGCCGGAGTCCTTCTTCCAGAACTTTATTGGCAATTTAATTGAGGTTACCATGGCTATTTGATATTAAGTCCGGTGTTAACGTGAAAATGGCGCTGGTATCGAGACACCGTTGGGCGTTCCAATACTTATTGCGTTGTTGGTGCCGGCAGGGATCGCCGGCGTCACATTGGCACGCAATATCATCTCTTCGCCTGGATTGAGCAGATTGGGCTCGTATGTCTCCTTCACTCTGGTCGCGGCGTCTGAATAGATTCCCTCGACGGTCCATTGGAGCGTTGCCGGCGTGCTGGTAGCCACGTAGGACATCCATTCCAAGTTAAGATCGGTGTCGTTGGATGTGGCATAGTACCGAATCATCACATCCCACTTGTCGAAATTACCCAGAGACGTTTGCCCCGAATTTCGAATGGACACCTCGATAATCGTGCTGGATGCATTGGGGTCAACGGACAACAACGTCAACTTGGTCCTCGTTATGTCCTCCTTGCGGTCCATCATCCTGTCCCAGCCGACGGCCAAGTTGCTTACCGAAGACAATGCAGCGTTTGCAAGCAACATTGAGGCGCCCAAAATCACCGCTATTACGAATGCACCGATGATTACGTTGGTCATATTGGCGAACCCTTAGCTATCAAAACGGCGGGTCCACATGGCCGATTTGTGCGGCCACGTTCCTACATGCTGAAAAAATATTCGTCTGTGACACCGTTAGGGACCGTTACCTTTATGTCGTAGCTCCCCTGACTCTGTGTGACCGTGTCGAAGTCGATGGTTATTTTCAACGTATCCCTGGGGTTGAGTTCGGTGTCGTTGGCGCTTCCTTCCACATCGTGACTCCATCTGGGGTAGACGCCTGCTTCTACCTCCACAAGGTGAGGTATGCGGGAAAAACTACCGACCTTCCCAAAGAACACATCTGTGTTTTCGATGGAAGTTATCCGAGTATCGCCTACATTCTTTACCCAGACGAAAATTTCAAAAACGCCGTTGGTGGGGCTGGAATCGGCAAACGAACCGCTGGAGTCGAGCTCGCCCACGGCATGTATGATTTCGATATCGCTTCTCAGGCGTTCATCGATTTTTGCGCTGGAGGTTACTATCGCCCCCGAGCTTCTGGTCAGCGCGGGGAAAATAGCGTTGAAAACCGCCGCCAGGCTGGCTATTCCGGCTATGGTGAGCATCATTGTGCTTATGGCCGGATTAATGGGAACACCTCCATGTCATCCTGCAGCAGAAACGGAAGCAGCCGGCTGTCGCTGGCGGAAACCGTTCCCAGGAAGGCGTCCAGCTGCAACAACATGGAAACGATCTGCTTGGCCGGGATAGCCTTATCGGTGGCGACGGACTCAAGCAGTGGCGCGATGGCCATTATGATTTCCTGAGTTTCCTTGGTAATGCGGCCGGTCAGCTGGGATATCTCCAGTATTGCCGACAGGTACTCTTTTCCGTAACGTTGAAGGACTCCGTGTGCCCATTGGGCCAGGCCTGCGATAGTCAGCAGGTCCATGGACTCGTCGCCCGATTTCTGTTCGCCGTGGCCTCCGCCATGTGAAGGGCTCAAGGCGTAAGTAAGCGCCGCCCTGGAGAACGTGTCCTGCGGCGGAGGTCTCTTGGGCTGATGGTTGTTATCCTCTACGGCGTCCGGGACATCAAGGGGCTTTGGCGTATGCGAAGGAGGCACACTGCCCGTGTTGGGGTCCTCGTCGTTGGGAAGGCCGTTCATGTGCAATCCGGCCTCGGCGTGCTCAGCGGGGTTATCGAGTCCCACATTGACCGAGGCATCTTGCATCGGCGGCTCCGGGACCGTCTCAGGCGGCGGATTTGCCGTTTGCTGGGCCAATAGCGCGTCAATCGACGCTTGTGGGTCCATTTCGAGATCTTTAGGCGTTATCGCCATTTGCGGCTCCGACATTGAATGCACCTGCTGCACGGTATCGACGGGAGCATCCGCAGTTTCCATTGCGGATACCTCGAATCCCGGGCTGGAAGATAACGCCGAGTTAGGCGTACTCTGGGACGGCGCCTCCGCGGTTGACCTGCCAGCGTTCATGTCTCGGTATGGGGAGTCCTGTGACTGGGATGTCTCATTCAGGTCTCCTGCTGCCTCCGTTGAGCCCGGCCCTGGGTCCGGCTCCTGTGCCGGCCCGGGCCTCACGGGTCCCGCAGGCGCAGCAACCTGATTGCCGTCGGAGGCGAGAAAATCGGAGAGCTCGGCAGGCGAGGCCTGAGCTATTCCTCCATCGCGCTCCGCCGTGCCGGAACTCGGCGGCTGGCCTTCTGTGGCCGGTGAAAAATCCGGAATTGCCTGTCCGTTTCCACCGCCCGCGCCGGCAACGAAATCTGCGTGGGCGTCCGCCCCCTGGCTTTCAGCCAGAGATGCGAACTCCTGCGTTGCATTGGCGGAGGGCAGGTCGCCAAAGGGGTCCTGGGCGTTAAAGACGTTCTCCTGGACGTTATGCAGGACCTGCTTGATTTCGGTCTTGAGAAGCTGAAGCTCCTCGTCGATATGCCCAGTCTGGTTGGTCATGTCCATAGAAACCCCTTCAGGGGACCTCGCGTCAGCACGCCCTTGGACTGGTGATTTCAGGGAGAGCGCTGATTCTTACCTAATGAGTTCCGGCGTGTGGCCTGGGACGGCCTTCCGGGTTGCCCCGGCGGCCGCCCCACACAGATTCGCTTGCCTACTTGAGATTCATCACGGTGCTGATCTGGTCCGGCGTGGTGCGCTGTATCACAAGCACGCTGCCGGATGCGGGCTTCACCTCCAGGGTGAACTGGGTGCTTTTTCCAAGAGGCGTCGACTGGTCCAGACCTTGCATGCTGATGGTCAACTCAACCCGCTCGCCCTCTTCCATCAGGTCATCGCCGTCGTCGGCGCCCACAAACTGCTTGGTCCAGTACATGTCACTCCTGAGCTGGAAGTTGTCGTTGTAGCTAATCAAGACCTTGTGGCGCCTGTCCTCGGAGTCGGCGATACCGTCGTTATTGGAGTCGGCGGGCTCGGTTAGGTCGATGGGCTCGCCCTTGACCGAGTTGGCGACCAGTATTATCAGGCTTGTGATCTGTCCCTGGGCCTCTATGTCGTCGATATGGATGGTAACGTCGGTGCTTGTGGACAAGTCGGTCGCCACGTTCAGGCCCACACATGCTATAGCGTTACGCGTTGTGGCCGAGTTGATACCCAGGGTCACGTCCTTCCATGTGTCGGCTGCCAGCACAGGCAGGTCGATGGTCTCCGATGCGCTGCCGCAGCCGGCGGAATCATCGATTATTAGCTGCAACTGACCAGCCGCAGTTACCACTTCTGACTTTATCCACAAGGAGATCGAGTCGTATTTCGTCAAGTCGACCGAGGGAGTTATGACTTCCGAGCCGATCAGGCCGGTGGTGAAGGCGGACTGCACCAGGATCGCACTGCTGGCGAGTCCCTCTTTCTTGTCCACAGTCTCCGACGAAAGCACGAGGTTCGCGCCTGGGTCGTCCCAAACGTCTTCGCCGTCGTCCAAAGTTATGTCGGGTATGCCGTTGGCGATGACGGAACCCTTGAGCTCTATGCTGCCGCGGGCCTGTTCCAGAGCTGCGTACACCGTTTCCTTACCGCGCTCTGCCGAGAAGATACCCGTTGACAGAACGGTGAAGGCGAAGACGGACGCGACCACGACGAACGCGATCAGTATGATGGCCGTCTCCAGGCCGGTGACGCCGCGCTCCGACCTGCGGAGCAGCCGACTTGCAGAATTCGTCGTGTCAAATACACTGCCTAGGTTTTTCATTGCTCTACTCCCCCTGTGTTTTCTGACCGCCCAGCCCCTGAACATCTATCTCTCCACGATGTCGCAATGGAAAAGGCAGACTTGCCAATCTTGATATATCCCTGGTCTACCAAGCTCCCGGGTTTCGATGTTCTTATATCGCTACTCGGATTCCAGGTCGATTGGGCGTCCAGCCATCCAGATCCCGCACACCACATTAGCTATCCGCCGCTTCATGGACTGTTCTTGGCTTGACACTAAACCACAGTAAAGTTAGCTTATTCTTTACTGCCTCAAAGCAGAAACCGGGTGGCTACCCAATAATGGACATCGAGCTACATACGGATACCTACGGGTTGCATCCTAAGCGTGTTGGTAATTACACCCAGGAAAGCGTGTTGGTAATTACACCTAGGAACGGTTTATATGGGTAGGTAGCCGTCGCAGGTAACAGCGCGCGACTAGCCGACAGATTTGGCGCGCCGGGTTTCTGTCCGTCTTCGAGGTTAGACATCGTGGCAGTCTGGCCATGATAAAAGCAGGGACATGTCGATGGCGTTGGGGTCCGCCACATCTCGCTTCCTATTCAATGACTGTTCAAAATGGGGCAGGTAATGGTTACAAACAAAGGCACATCCAAGATCAAGGTGCTCATCGTGGATGACCAGGAGGTCATCCGTGAAGCATTTGGCATGCTGCTGGACAGTGATGAGACTGTTGACCTGGTGGGCGTTCTAGGCGACGGCGAAAGCGCAGTCCAAATGATTCCGGTGCTCAATCCTAACGTGGTTATCATGGACGTCAAGATGCCGGGCCTAAATGGCATAGCCGCCGCCCAGCAAATCCGGGAGACCCATCCCGATATTGGCATCATTCTTCTATCGGCCTACGATGATTCCGAATACATCCGGGAATTCCTTAAGGACGACCCCAGTGGCAAGTCCTACCTACTCAAGCACACCCTGGGAACCATGGATGAGCTAATCCGCACCATTCACGACGTGGCTTCCGGGCGTACGGTTCTGGACCCGATCATGGTGGAAAAGCTAACCCAGCAGAAGGGCATATCCGAAAATTCGCCTCTGAAAGACCTGACGAGAAGGGAGTTGGAGGTGCTGTCGCTTATGGCCAAGGCCTGCACCAACGCCACCATAGCGAGCATCCTCTATATTCAGCCCCGCACAGTGGAACATCACATTAACAGCATATTCAGCAAACTGGGTATCTCTCCGGAGAATGGCCAGCATGCCCGTGTGCAGGCGGTGTTGGCGTATCTGAAAGCCACTGGGCAGTCTCGGCAGGAGACTCTCGTCTCCCCCTGAAGTCGAAGGCTTTTTGTAGGCATCAAGCCTCCGGTAGATTGAGGCCATCCTTTACAAGCAACACGTATGTGTGACATAAGCATGTAACAGGGACAGGTTAAACCGACCTGTCCCTGTTGCTTTTCTTCAAGACTGAATTCCGATTGCTGGAAATCCCCTCAAATCATGTTTTGGAAGGCAAGTCGCTGGTTATATTGTTGATTGTGCCATCGTAATTGATGGCCCCCTTTCTATTGGACTGTGGGGTTTTAGGCAAATCATATAGAGGGGTCCACGCCTGTAAATAGGTCGGGACGCGGGTCAAACAGAGTAGCGCGAATCCGCAGTTCGCCTACCAAAATAGGAGGAGTCTTATGCCCGAGGAACAGGTTAGCTTCAAGGATAACCTTGAAGTGTTGCAGGCAATACGCCTGGATGACGGGACCGAGCAGGAGAAGGTAGATGCTCTGTGGCGTCAGCTCATGGTGTATAAGTCCTTTGGTGACAGCGATCTGTCGGATGCGAAGTCGCGCAGAGCACAGGCGGAGTCCGCCCGCGAGCAGGCGCAAATGGAGGCCATCCGGACCACGCAGCTTCTTTGCGCGCGAATGCGCACCGAGGCCGAGCTAGAGCTCCAGGAGACGAAGAAGGCCAAGATGGAGGCCGAGAAGAACCGGCAGTATGCCGAGGAGGAGCTTCGAGAGGCCAAGGAGCGCCGAGACCAGGCGGATACCGAGCGTCTTCAGATCATAGCCGAGGCCCAGAAGAAGGCCCAGTCGATTATCGAAGGCGCCCACGACATCGCCAAGCGCGAAACCACGGAGCTTCGGCGTCACGCGCTGAAGGAGATTAAGGGCGTTCTCGGCCGCGTCGACAGCATGCGGTCCTTGGCCGACGAGGAAGTCGAGACCCAGAAGATACTGTCAAACATCTCCAAGATCAAGGCTACATCGCGCTGGCTGCTCAACGCGCCCGCAGAGCAGGTCGTGGAGCATCTCGGCAGCAAGTCCGGACTGCAGAACTACTGGGGAACGCATCCCAACGAGGTTTACGCCGGCGATCCCAGGCCTGTGGCTTCCGCCTCGGCGCCGTCTGAAGCCAGCCGGCCCAAGGCATCAGCATCCAACTCCGGCAGCCGGCCCAAGCCCGCCGCTGCAAGCCGACCGAAGGCGTCTGCCCCGGCGGCGAAGAAGAGCCCCAGTAAGCCCGCCAGCCGATCGTCCAACGGCAGGGCCTCTTCCAGTCGGCCAAGCTCGAGCAGGTCCCGCAGGTAGCGACAAGACCTGAGAACTCAACCGGGTAGGGTGCGGTTTCGCCAATGGCGGGGCCACACCCTGCTTGGGTAAACAACACACGGCTGTCGAGGGACATTCCCGCCGATAGTTCGTCTAAATGCCTCCCAGGCATGCCTGAAATGGGCAAGCGCCAAAAGATGGGAGCTGTATCAGGAGTTAACATGGTGCTCTTTAAGTCATGCCCCAGGTGTTCGGGAGACCGGACACTGGAGGAGGACCTCTACGGCTACTACATACTGTGCCTCGCCTGCGGGTACGTCAGCTACCCAACAATACAGCAAGAACAGGAAGGCCTCTTCGACGCGGATGTTGATGTGAAAGAGAAGACTGCCTAGAATCCCTACATTTCGGAATCGGCTTTCGCCTTTTCCTTTAATTCGTAAAGACGGTTGATGGCCTCCAGCGGCGTGATCGAAGACACATCCATACCCAGCAACTCTTCGATAACCGCGGGGGTCATCTGCATTAACGGCAACTGCTGATGAGGCTCCCCACGCCTCGAAGAGCCTTTGCCCGCTCGACTCCCAACCTTCCCGGTTCCCTGGGCCTCCAGGTAGCTCAAGTACTCCCACGCCCGATTAACAACGCTGCCCGGAATGCCGGCCATCCTGGCCACGTGAACGCCATAGCTCTTGTCCGCGCCTCCGGGCACGATTCGCCTCAGAAATACCACGTGGCCATTGTCTTCGGATACCGCGACGTTGTAGTTGCGCACCCTCGGCAACGTCTCCGCCAACTGCGTTAGCTCGTGGTAGTGCGTGGCGAACAGCGTCCTGCAGCCCAGCCCGGGGTGGTTGTGTATGTGCTCCGCCACGGCCCTCGCAATGGCCAGCCCGTCGTAGGTGCTGGTCCCCCGGCCAATCTCGTCCAGGATTATCAGGGAGCGAGGCGTGGCGTGGTTTAGAATGGCCGCCGTCTCCACCATCTCCACCATGAACGTGGACTGGCCCATGGCGAGGTCGTCCTGCAGGCCCACGCGGGTGAAGATGCGGTCCACGACGCCGATGCCGGCCGACTCCGCAGGCACGTAGCTGCCTATCTGCGCCATCAGCACTATGACGGCCACCTGCCGGATGTACGTGGACTTGCCGGCCATGTTGGGGCCTGTCAGCATCACCAGCTGCTGGTCGCTGCACGACAGTGAGGTGTCGTTGGGCACGAACTCCCCGGCCTGCAACATGCGCTCCACCACGGGGTGCCGGCCCTGCCTTATCTCGATGGCGTCGCCGTCGTTAAGCTCCGGGCGCACGTAACCCTGCTTGGAGGCCACCTCCGCCAGCGAGGCGAAAGCGTCCACAAGGGCGATGGACCTGGCCGTCTCCAAGACCTCCGATGCCTCGGCAGCCACCTGGGCGCACACCTGCTTGAACAGTGCGCTCTCAAGCTCGCTGATGTGGTCCTGGGCGTTAAGGATTAGCGACTCGTACTCCTTCATCTCCGGCGTGATGTAACGCTCGCCGCCCACCAGCGTTTGCCGCCGCACGTAGTCGTCGGGGGCCCGGTCCACGTTGGCCTTGCTGATCTCGATGTAGTAGCCGAAAACCTTGTTGTAGCCCACCTTTAGCGACTTGATGCCCGTGCGCTCGCGCTCCTTGCGCTCCATCTGCGCGATGAAGCCCTGGGCGTTGCGGGAGGCGTCGCGCACCTCGTCCAGGTCCGGCGAGAAGCCCTCGCGTATCACCTTGCCGTCGCCCACGGACGGCGGAGGGTCGTCGTTGATGGCCCTGTGTATCAGGTCCACGACCTCCGGCAGGTCTTTCAGATTTCGAGCTATCCACTCTGTTTTATCTAAGTCTTCGTCCTCGGTAAGCAACTCTCTAATCCGTGGCGCGGTCTCCAGGCTGTATGCCAGGCCCACCAGGTCGCGGGGGGTCGCGTTGAAGCCACGCACCTTGTTGATGAGCCGCTCGATGTCGGAGACCTCCTCCAGCAGCATGACGACACGCTCCCGGCGCAGGGCGCTGCGGTGGAACCAGGACACGGCGTCCTGCCGCTGAGTTAGCTCAGGCACGCTCAGCAGGGGCTGGCCCAGCCAACGGCGCAGCAGGCGGCCTCCCATGGGCGTTTTCGTCTGGTCCAGCACGGAGAACAGCGACGCGTCGGTAGCCGCCCAGCGCCCGCCTTCGAAAAGCTCCAGGTTGCGGCGAGTCTGCGGGTCCAGCACCATGTGGTCGGAGGTTGAGTAGGTAGTAAGCGTGGTTATCTGCGCCACCGAGCCCTTCTGGGTACGGGCCAGGTAGTCTACGATAGCGCCGGCGGCCCGGACGGCCAGTGGCAGGCGCTCGCAGCCGAATGCCTCCAGAGACGCGACGCCGAAGTGCTCCAGCAGCGACTCCCGCGCCCACGCCGCCTGAAAGGCGTCGGGCAGGATCTCCGTAACGGTAGTTGCTTGCTCAACTAAAGGCGGCTCGGACGATTCGGGGACAAGAAGCTCCGAGGGCGACAGGCGGGCCAGCTCCACCGACAGGTGCGACAGCGGCAGTTGCGTGGTGGCGAACTCGCTGGTGGTGATGTCCACGTATGCCAGGCCGGCGGTTTCCCCGTCGATGATCGCAGCGGCAAGGAAATTGTTGGCCTTCTGGTCCAGCAGCGAGTCCTCGAACACGGTGCCCGGCGTGACCACCCTCACCACCTCCCGGTCCACGATGCCCTTGGACTCGGCCGGGTCGCTGGTCTGCTCGCAGATGGCCACCTTGTAGCCCTTCTTGATGAGCCGGGCCAGGTAAGACTCCAGCGCGTGGTAGGGTATGCCCGCCAGCGGCACGCGCTCGCCGCCCTTGCCGGAGCTGCGCGACGTCAGCGCGATCTCCAGCTCCCTGGAAATCAAGCGCGCGTCGTCGTCGAAGGTCTCGTAAAAGTCCCCCATGCGAAACATCAGAATCTCGTCCTGATGCTCCTTTTTTATATCTAGATACTGTTTGCGTGCTGGTGTCGTCATTTTGTTTTAAATGGGTTCAGGGTGGTGTTGGCCTATTTTAGCGGATGCGTTGAAACTTGGGGCAAGTTATTTTCCAATCCTCGGAAGTGTGTTTTCCGCTACTGATTTGATGAGGAAGATTGTGGCATAATGAATTCATTGGTAGGAACAATATCTTAATCTTGGGGACGTTGAGATGCCATCCGGTGGAACAACACCTTCAGAGCGATACCTTTCCCATTTGTGTACCAAATCGTTTCTTAGCCTGTGGAGCTTTCCCAACCTATATAACAATAGAGGAGTCGATGACGACAAAGGGCATGGTAAAGAATTATGCGATCTTCTGGTGATATTCGGCAACGATGTCATCTTGTTTTCAGATAAGTCGTGTGAATATAAAGACACTGGACGTTTGTCGGTGGATTGGAATCGCTGGTATAGAAAGACCATTACAAAGTCTGTTGATCAGTTACACGGGGCGGAGCGGTGGATAAAGGAATTTCCGCATCGTATTTTCTTGGACCCAGCCTGCAGAGAGCCATTTCCGATCGTACTACCTCAAACTGAGGATCTAAGATTTCATCGCATTGCAGTGGCCATCGGTTCGAAGGAGGCCTG
>JACZVF010000305.1 GCA_022572805.1 Chloroflexota bacterium | reverse complement strand
CGAATGGCGAACCTGCCGATCAACCCTGTTGCAATTATGGAAGCGAGCTGGAAGAAAAAGGGAAGCTAAGTTTAACCAGGCCCGGGGACCGACGCTGCAATCAGGCTATCGCTTTTGGCGAAAACCGGAGTTGGCTGTCGGCCCCTGAGACCTTGCAGAGGCGAGTATGGCGACTGTTTTCATACCCTCTCTAATGCAGAGCCTTACCGATGGTAAGCACGAGGTGGAGGTCGAGGGGGCGACCGTTCGGCAGATCATCAACAATCTGGAGGCGGCGTTTCCCGGCATGAAAGAGCGGCTGCTGGACCAGGGGCAGATGAAGTCCAATATTTCTGTGGCTGTGGATGGCGAGGTGACGCCTCTAGGGATGCTGGAGAAGGTGGGCGAAAACAGCGAGGTCCATTTCCTGCCGGCCATTGGTGGCGGCGCTACTTTATGACGGGTCTGCAATAGCGGATCGAACGGCAATGTTGGGCCGACGCCTGTTCAAGGCGTCGGCCCGTTACTTGTAAACCGGGGTAATTGACTGCCGTAGGAGGTGACAAATGGCAGATAGAGAGATCAAGGGCGTAATCGTACCCATTCTCACACCGCTGAAATCGGACGAGTCGGTGGACGTGCCTTCGCTTCGCCGCCTGACCAACTACCTGGTCGACAACGGCGTGCACGGCATCTGGGTTTCCGGCACCACCGGCGAGTTCGCCAACCTGACGGACAGGGAAAGGCTCATCAGCATCGAGGCTGTGGTGAACGAGGTGGCGGGCCGCGTGCCTGTGATAGGCAACGTATCCGGCGCCGGCACGCAGCTCTCCATCAACATGGCCCTGGAGGTCCAGGAGATGGGGCTGGACGGCATAGCCGTTACGCCTCCTTATTACTATCCGAATGCGCAGGACGAGGTCCTGGACCACTACCGCCACATACGCAGCCGGGTGGGTACGCCGTTGTGGGTGTACAACATTCCGCAGACCGTCAAGACGGCAGTGGCCCCCGGCACCATCGCGACACTGGCCAGTGAGGGCGCCGTTGTGGGCGTAAAGGACAGCTCCGGCGCGGGCGAACTCCTGGCCGAGCTAAACGTGCTTTGCCAGCAGGGAGGGCTCTCGCTGCTGCGGTTCCTGGGCACGTCGTACCGCATGACGGTGGCGAATGGCGTCGGCGTTCATGGGGTGATACCGGGCATAGGCAACCTGATACCCGCGATCTCGGTCCAGTGCTGGAACGCTGGTCAGGCAGGCGACGAGGAGGCTGCCAAGGCGGCGAACGCCAAGCTCCTGACGTTCATGAAGCTGGGCAAGCTGGCCAAAGGAGGCGGCCCCAACGCCGCAGCCTTCGGGGGCATGAAGGCCGCGCTGAAAATCATGGGCATCATCGACAACGACACGCTGTCCCGCCCGTTCCGCTCCTTCACGGCGGACGAAAAGGCCGGCATCCCGCCCATCCTCAAGGAGCTGGGGCTGACGTAGCAATATTCCTGCGGAGTTGCCTCCTCATTCTGAGAGATGTGCAGCATGGGCTTTGGCTTAGACAGTTGCACTATGTGTGTCATTCTGAGCCGGGGCGAAGAATCTAGGGCATTAGGCTTGAGATTCCTCGTTCCGCTCGGAATGACATTTTCTATTTTCACTACTATCAAAGGGGAAAAGTGACAGACCCCCAAACGCAGTTCGTTGACGTGCCAGGCGTGCGTCTGGCCTACGTGGACTGGGGAGACAACGGGCCGCCTCTGCTGATGCTGCACGGCGACCTGCGCACGGGCCGAAGCTGGGACGGCGTGGCGCGTGACTTATAAGAAAAATTTCATGTGGTGTCGCTGGACGCGCGGGGGCACGGCGACAGCGACTGGACGCCGAGAGGCTACCGTTTTTCGGATAGGGTCGAGGACCTGAAGGCCTTCTGCGATGCGATTGGGTTCACGAACGCCATCGGCGTGGGCCACTCGACCGGCGGCGTGGTGATGACGCTGGCTGCTGAGAAATACCCTGACCTATTCAGCAGGCTGGTTGAGGCAGGAAGAAAATCAATATATGAACGTACCAGTTGAAAGACTTGCCGAGCTTTCGCCAGAGATCAAACAGATAGCAGGGTTTGATATGTATCGTGCCCTCGGATTTTACGATCCATCGGTAAGTTGACTACACGGAACCGGTTACCGCCAGAAACCGGCGCAGACCACCGAATTGTGAAGATGATCATTTTTAGCTCGATCCGGCAATGAGGGGGCTTTGTCTTGTTTGCATACAGCGAGGAAGGAGTCTGCTATTGTCCTGTGTGATATCAACGATGCGAAGCGCTTTCTTTGGTGAAGTTCCGATTTACTGAAGCGAGATTACTTCGAATTTTTTCATCTGCTGTGACGGATGAAGGCAAATTAATCTAGCTTGCGTTTACCCAGGCTGACGGAAAACAACTTCTTTAA
>JACZVF010000103.1 GCA_022572805.1 Chloroflexota bacterium | reverse complement strand
TGGTTCAAAGAATTTGCTATGCACAACAATGGGCTCCTCAAGGTCAGCGCTGCATTGGTTGTGGTTGGCATCGGATTTATTGTTATCCGTCTTATCTACTTCCAGGGTCTCGGCTATTATTTTCCTGGTGTGGAAATATTCCTGAATTTTCTGCGTTTAGGGCCGATATTACTGCCAATAGGTGTGCTGACCGCGATAATTGGCGGCGTTATTAGAATTAGAATATCGCAGCAGCGCGACCTCACGACAGTGAATCATAGCCCGATTGCACAGGAAGGCACTACGATGGCCGCTAGCTCTGTTGGAACTACGTACCAGTGCAAGGTTGTTGGTGTGAACTATCATGGCGGGGTCATCGGGTTATTTATTGACAAGAATATAAAGCTGGAGGGAGCCATTCAGCAATGGAACGGTCAGGGTTACCGCCTGCGCGAAGTGCTGCCACCCAGAATCACAATCTTGTCGGCTCTATTCAGAATAATCGTGTTGCTTTTCACGATTTTACTCTGGACTTGGGAGCCTGGAGAGACTTTGATTTTCGAGCGAGGCCGAGAGCCTGCTAGTTCCTGATTCCAATTGCCCAGGACCTCGTACACGGGCTTGCCCTCCGCCTTGCCCAGCAGGTCGTACAGGGCTAGATCGACTCCGCTCAGTGCCATAATGGCCAGCCCCTTGCGGCCATATGGCAGCGATGCCTCGTAGAGCAGGTCCCATATGGCCGTCACATCGTCAATGCCGTTGACAGCATGTCCAATCAGCAGCTCCCGAAAGTGCCCGTTGATGATTTCAACTCCCGCCACGCCACCGCCGCCGTAACCCATACCAGCCACGCCCGCGTCCGTCTCCACGCGCACGACGATCTGCCAAAATTGCGTTCGCCATGACGGGACCACGTGGCGGTACTTGGGGTAGATGGCTTTGATGTTTGTGATATTCATTTTCAGCCTCTTGGAAGATTTGGTGGCCTAATGCTACAAGTGGCTGGGCGGGCAGACAATATCCCCCTGATCAATGGCCGCTATGTGGTATCATCAGCTAGCCGCCACCGGGCTCGCCGGGTCATACGAGAACATCACCCAGAGCCGCGAAAGGTCTGCCCGTGAAGCCAATTGAGGAGTGATAATATCGAAAAAATACTCACGGAAGTCCGTGGACGGGTTGGCATAATCACCCTGAACGATCCCGAACGGCTCAACCCCATGTCCAACGAGATGCAGCGCGAGAAGATGGACCAGATCCGGAAATGGAACGAGGACGATTCGGTCGGGGCCGTCGTGATCACCGGCGCGGGCCGCGGATTCTGCTCCGGGGCAGACATCTCCAAATTCGAAGCCGCCGTCCAACAAGGGCTAAACAGTGTGCCGCTGCTGCCGGCAGACATGGAATGGCTGGACCTGGTCCGAGGCTCAAAACCCATCATTTGCGCGGTAAATGGCGTGGCTGTCGGACTGGGCGTGACCTTCACGTTGCCCTGCGACCTGAGGGTGGCTTCGACAGAGGCCCGCTTTTCCTTCAGGTTCGCCGGCATTGGGCTGACGCCGGAGTACGGCAGCACCCATTTCCTGCCCCACCTGGTGGGCCTGGGCAAGACCATGGAGTTCATGCTGACCGCCCGCTTCGTGGAGGCGCAGGAGGCGCTGGACGCGGGACTGGTCAACTACGTATATCGGCCTGAGGACCTGCTGGACAGCGCCGTGGGGCTTGCAGGGCAGATCGCCGAGAACCCCGACTGGCAACTGCGCAAGATAAAGCGCCTCGTGCACGAGAACTACCTGGAGCGGGACGTCTCCATAGTCGTCAGGCACGAGCGCGAGACCTTTCGGGAGGCTCAGGGCACCGAGGCCCACAGGGAGGCTTTGGTGGCCTTTCGGGAACGCAGAAAACCGAATTTCCATCCGGGCCAGAGCGCGCCTTGACGAAGCCCCTGATAGGGGTCGTGTCCCCCGTTGCGCCGTCGCAATTGACGCTGGACGCGGTGCAGCGGGCCGGCGGACAGCCCTGGCCCGTGTCCATGCAGGGCACGCCGCAAGACACTGAGGTATCCGAGGTTCTGGCCAGGGTCGGCGCGCTGGTGTTGCCCGACGGACCTGAGCTAAGGCCTCTTGAATTGAAGACAGGCGGTAACGGCGCGCCGCCCGTACTTGAGGCCGAGGTGAGCCTTGTGCGCGCGGCGCTGGACGTGGACATGCCGGTGTACGGCATCGGCCGGGGCTTTCAGGTGTTGAACATCGCGCAGGGGGGCTCCATCGCCAAAATGGCCGCAGGACACGCGGCTGATGCGGAGCATTTAGAGGATAGCGAAGGGCAATCGATGTTCCACCACGTCTACATCTCCCCCGGCAGCAAGCTGGCAGCCGTCGTGGGCTCCGGAGGCTTCGTCCGTGTCAACAGCCGGCACCGCTTCGGCGTCCGGGAGGCACAAAAGGCAGAGCTGCTCAGAGCGTCTGCGTACTGTATGGACGACGGCGTCATCGAAGCGCTGGAAAGCCCCCGCCACCGATGGGTCATCGGCGTGCAATTTCGGCCGGAGTTAAGGCTGGAAATCCCCCCGCATTTTGATCGTCTGATGCAATCGCTTGTCGAGAGGGCTAACGAGCGTCTGCACGCCACTAATTCGCCGTAAAGAGGCCATATTTTTGCTGGTAAATCAAGGTTGAATTTGCTAGAATTAATCCATAGGACGAATGTTCCTAAAAAGTTTAATTCTCTGAAACGGATGCTGCAATATTCAGCTAAAAACGTCTTCCCCAACCGCCTTGACTTAGCCACCTCAGACCGACATATGGGGGCGCATTCGGCCCCCATGAGCGCTATGTATTTTCCTCGCAGCAATTGCCTTGCCGCAAGCGTCCACGGGTTATCTCGGGAGATTTGGATATGGTGACCACCAAAACAGCGTTCGGATTCATCAAGCCCACTAATATCGAAGATGAGATGCGCACGTCGTACCTCGACTACGCCATGAGCGTCATCGTTTCGCGGGCGCTTCCGGACGTACGCGACGGCTTAAAGCCTGTGCAACGGCGCATCCTGTACGCCATGGATGGCCTGGGCATGCGCCCTAACGTCGCTTACAAGAAGAGTGCGCGTCTGGTTGGCGAGGTGCTTGGCAAGTACCATCCTCATGGCGACAGCTCCGTTTACGACGCCATGGTCCGTATGGCCCAGGACTTCAGCCTGCGGCTCCCGCTGGTGGACGGACAGGGCAACTTTGGCAGCGTGGACAATGACCCGCCCGCGGCCATGCGATACACGGAGGCCCGCCTCAGCGCCGTGGCTGAGGAGATGCTGGTGAACATCGAGCAGGAGACCGTCGATTTTGCTGAGAATTTCGATGGGACTCTCCGCGAGCCGACGGTGTTGCCGGCAAGGCTGCCCAACCTCCTGATCAACGGTGCGTCGGGCATCGCGGTAGGCATGGCGACCAACATACCGCCTCACAATCCCACTGAAATTTGCAATGCAGTAATCAAGTTGATCGACGACCCGGACGTTTCTGTTGAGGGCTTGATGAAGATCGTCAAGGGGCCGGACTTCCCCACGGGCGCGACGATCATGGGGGGCGAAGGCATTCGCAACGCTTACATGACGGGGCGCGGCCAGATAATAGTCCGCGCCAAGGCCTTGATAGAGCCGATGGAGCGCGGCAACCGCATGCAGATAATTGTCAGCGAGCTGCCCTACCAGGTGAACAAGGCCGCCATGGTGGAGAAGATCGCCATGCTGGCCAAGGACAAACGTCTGGACGGCATCTCCGAGATCCGCGATGAGTCGGACCGCGACGGCATGCGTGTGGTTATTGAGCTTCGCGCCGGCACCCAGCCGATGGTTATCCTGAATAACCTGTACAAGCTTACACCTATGCAAAGCAGCTTTTCCGCCAACATGCTGGCGCTGGTGGGCGGCATGCCCCGCATCATCACGCTCAAGTACGCGCTGCAGGAGTTCGTGGAGTTCCGCCGCGTCGTCGTTCGGCGCCGGTCGGAGTATGAGCTGCGGAGGGCCAGGGACAGGGCGCACATCCTTGCGGGCCTGCGCATAGCCGTCGGTAATCTGGATGCCGTAATAGCGCTGATTCGCGCCGCGGCGGATACGGCGGCCGCACGCGACGCCCTCATGGCCCGGTTCGACCTGGACGAGGCCCAGGCCCAGGCAATTCTGGACATGCAGTTGCGCCGCATCTCTTCGCTTGAGCGCGAGAGGCTGGAAAATGAGTACCAGGAGTTGCAGCGGACGATACAGGGTCTGGAAGAGCTCCTGGCCGATGACGCGAAGATCATGGCAGTAGTAAAACAGGAAACCGAGGAGCTGAAGAAAAAGTTCGGAAGCAAGCGCCTCACAGACATCAGCCTTGACGCTCACGACATCAGCCGGGAAGAGCTGGAAGCCCACGAGCAGATAGTGGTCACTTTGAGCAAGGGCGGCTACGTCAAGCGAATCTCGGCGGACACCTACCGCAGTCAGCACAGGGGCGGCCGAGGCGTCGTCAGCATGAACACCAGGGACGACGATCCCGTGAATCACATCCTGGTGGTGGACACACACGAGACACTGCTGTTCTTCACCAACCGCGGCAGAGTGCTGAAGATGACGGCGTACGAGCTGAGGCCCGACACCTCGCGCAATACCAGGGGAGTGCCCCTGGTGAACCTGATTCAGCTCTCGGACAACGAGCAGGTGAGCGCGCTGGTTGGGGTGGATGACCTGGAGGAGGAGGAGACCTTCTTCGTTCTCGGGACCAGGAAGGGCAGCGTCAAGCGCATGGCCCTGAAGGAGATGTCCAATATCCGGCCATCGGGCATTATCATCATGAACCTCCGCTCGGACGACGAGCTGGTAAGCGTTCGAATCGCCAAGGAGGATGACGACGTCATCATGGTGTCGGAGCAGGGGATGTCGATCAGGTACCCGGTCGCACAGGTTACAACCCGGCAGCGGGCGGCGGGCGGCCTCAAGGGAATGGTGCTGAGCGCCAAGGACAGGCTCGTAGCCATGGATATCATCAAGCCCGACAGCGATAGCCGGCTGCTGGTGATTAGCCGCCTGGGCTTCGGTAAGCTGACGCCTATTGGCGATTACAGGCGGCAGGGCCGTGGCGGCAAGGGCATAAAGACCTTCAACATCCGAACCAAGACGGGAACTGTGGCCGCCGCTGAGATCGTGGACGACAGCAAAGAGGTCTACGTCGTGTCGGAGCAGGCGCAGGTGCTGCGTACCAGCCTGTCGGAGATTTCGAGCATGGGGCGTTCCACGCAAGGCGTTACCATATTCAAGCCCCAGCCTGGCGACGCAGTGGCGTCCATTGCTTGCGTGAGCGACTTAGGCAACGGTAACGGAGATGACGAGACCGATGCCAAGCCTGCCGTGAATGGGGCCTCGGCCAATGGCAAGAACGGCACGGCGGATCGCAAAAAGAAGGATTAGCTCGGGCAAAAGTTGGCAGGGACAACAACGGGGGCGGCCCGTTTCCGCAGGCCGCCCCCCTTGATTTGCATTGCTAAATTGGGCAACAATATTCTTGACACAGTAGCTAAAAAATGCAGCCTGTTCCTGGGAGAGCATGGTGTCAAGATGGTACCGCAGGGGACAAACCCATCATGTTGGCAAGCGTGCCCTGTTGATGGACAATATGGTTGCAGAGGCAAGTAGGTATGCTACAATTGTACCACCCCAGGATCGTATGTTTATGAAAGCACGGGATTCCATCTGGGAAATATCGGATAAGGAATAAAACTGATGCGTTTTCTAACCACGGAGACTTTGAAAGCACCGCCAACGGCAGAAGTTCAAGCCCTCATGCCAGCCGAGCTTGCAAAAGTGAAAGAACTGACTGAACAGGGGCTGATATCCGCCTTTTACATCGCGGCTGATCGGTCAGGTGCCTGGATGGTATGGAATGTCGATTCTCAGGCTGCCTTAGAAGAATTACATAATACCCTGCCGCTCCATCCGTATTTGAATAGCGAGATTACGGTGTTGGCTGAGGAAATGTAACCTTGGGGACTTCCAATCGAACCCACTCATAGCTACACCGTAAGTGGTATCCGCTAATCGTCAATGGGTCGGCCTTGGATGAAAAACCCTCCCATTACTGAGGCAAGTATGTTATTGCCCTATATTGGGACCGTACTAACCGTCTGCCCTCTGCACCACAGCGTCCATGGGTCCCCGCAGGTCTGAGTACATCACCTGCCCCGGGGCTATGGCTATTACGCCCTCCCTTACGCCGTCAGGTGTGTCCACCAGCACCATATCGCCCGCCTCAAGCTCCAAGCCTGCGCTATCGAAGTACTGCAGCTTGTCGGAAGGCCGAAAACGGACACCTACCATATTTGATATCGGGTTGGAATTTGGGCTAATCATGGATTGCTGCTGCCTCCTAGCTGATGGTCGGCAACGCGAGCATCAGATTATCCAGCGCCAGCCTGGGATTGGCGTTTCGCTCCAGATGGTCCATGGTCTCTTGAACCGCTTTAATAGCGTTGGCCGCGGAGTCGGTGGACAGCCCGTCGGCGGCGGTCTTCAGCGTGTCAATACGCGAGATGTTCGTCGCGAGCTCTGTTTTGCCCTGGCTGAGGACCAGCACGTCTCGCCACCACTGTACCATCAGGTCCAGCTCCCCCAGCACACCTGACCTGTTCCTGGTGAAGGCTGTGCCCAGTCTCTCGGCGTAGGCAAAGCGCCCCTCAAGGCCTTGCCGGAGCGTCACCTCCACCGTGTCCAGTTGGGACGCGCGCCTGTCCAGCACATCGGAGTCTTCGGACGCCGCAATTGCCCAGCCCGGCATTCCGCCTGAGATTCGCGCAACCTCGTCTGCTCTCCCAGCCTCGGTGCCGAAGCGCTTCACCAGCTCCCGGGCAATTAGCTCCAGCGCCAGGGGCCGCAGCTCGATTCGCTGGCATCGGGATATGATGGTCGGTAGGATGGACCCCGTGTCTGAGGTTAGCAGCAGGAATACTACCCCCTCCGGCGGCTCCTCCAGTATCTTAAGCAGGGCGTTGGCGGCCTCCTCAGTGAGCTGCTCCGCCCCATCAATGATGAAGACGCGGTACCGGCCTTCGTAGGGCTTCAGGCTGGCCTCTTTCTGCACGTCGCGGATCTGGTCTATGCTGATGGCGGTGCGGCCCCGGCCCTCACGCCCCGTGCCCTGCACGCGTATCACCCTCACGTCGGCGTGCAGCTGGTCCGCGATGCGCCTGCAAGGTCTGCAATCGCCACAGGGCGGCTCGGCGGCTTCACAGTTCAGAAGCCGCGCCACGTCCATGGCCAGGGTCATCTTGCCGATCTGATGGGGGCCGCTGAACAGGTAGGCGTGCGACACCTGACCGGCATCAAAACCGCGTGACAGCAGGGCGATGGCCTTCCGGTGGCCGAAAGTAGTCCAGTGGCCGGCAGCTATGGCGCGGCCTCCTTACATGAGTGAAAGTCCGTGGCGTAAAGCTCGTCCAACGCCAGGTTAACCGTATCGGGCAGGGGACCCATGCCCACGGCAGCCACTGCCTCGTCGATGTGGTCCGGCGTTGAGAAGCCCACAAGCACGCCCGACACGCCCGGGTGCATGAGGCCGAAGCGTATGGCGGTTTGCGCGACGGAGCCCTTCAGATGTAGTTCGTCCAGGGCATGGCGGAGCCGCGCCCCGCGCGTCATGTCGGCGGATGCCGCGGACCCCGGCGACAGGCCCGCCCCTGGGCCGGGAGGCTCCTGCCCGACTATGGCGCCTGCGGCCAGCACTCGTATATTCAGGACACCAACGCCTTTGGATGCCGCCAGGTCGATGAGGTTTTCGTAATTGTGGGCGGTAAATCCTGACGGCACGGGCTGGCCGGCACTGGGGTTCAACATATTGTAGTAGGCCTGGACAGAGTGTAAACGGCCGCTTTCTATCATCTGATACAGGCAGGCGGTATCGCCAAAGCCGGTGAAGCCGAAGAAACGCACCAGGCCCCGGTCCCTCAGCCTCTCGAAGCCGTCCAGCACGCCGTTTGGCCCCAGCACGTCGTCCAGCGCGATGGACCCGCGAAACTGGCCCCGGCTGCTGGTTACAGGGGTGTGGAGCTGAATAAGGTCTACGCTGCCACGCTGGAGCCTGCGCAGGCTAGCCTCCATCGAGCGCTCAATCTCCCCGGGGATGTCGTCGAGATGGGCCTCGCCGATGCTGACCTTCGTCGATATGTGCGGGTTGGCGCCAAGCTGTCGTAGAATCCAGCCCAGGTTCTCCTCCGATTGGCCGTCGCCGTAGCTGGCGGCGGTGTCGATCCAGTTTATGCCGTGCTCAAGCGCCTTGCGGACGGCTTCCAGCCTGGCGTGTCTCTCGCCTCGGAACACGGCCCCGCCTACGGCGCCCGCGCCAAACACGATCTCCGAAACCTGCAGTCCTGTAGAGCCAAATTTACGGTATTTCATGGGGAGCACCTCTTGTTAAGGTACCCAAATTTTAGCAGATAAGCGGAGGTCCTAGTATGCCGCGTTTGCCGTTATCTGCTGCAAAACGTCACGGCGGGGTAGCCTTCGTGAATGCCCGGCGTTCTGCACCGACTGTGATGGCTGTCAGCGGGCGACTCGCTCGAGGACGACGTACGGACGCGACAGGATGGATTAAAGAGCGGCGCCTGCGTGACGGGACTCAGATGAGCGCCAACGCGGCGGAGATGAGGCCGATTGCGCTGATGCAAAGCTAATGCAACAGGGGAGAATCCCTGCGGACCGCACCATCGAGAACTGCCACTGCCTCTGGGTTTTTCCGTTTTGGCGGTCCGGCAGGGATTAGCTGTGGCTGGGGAGCTGCACTACCAGACGGGAGCGCGGTGGAAAGGCGTGGGCGCTGGTTAGAGCCGGAAAGAGCAAGGAGGCGATCCGTTACGGCGGGCCGCCTTCTCCGCATATGAGGTCTTGCGGGTGTGGGACGAAAATCCTAGCCCGGAACGATGCCCTCGCCTGTGAAGATCTCCTCGGCCTCGATAAGGGTGAGGTCGGGCTCCGGCAGCACCAGGTCAGACTCCACCAGCTCCTCTACCGGCACGGGCGTGCTGTTGTCCCGAACAAGGTCGAGCATCTTCTTCAGCAGCTTGGCGAACTCCGCCTCGTTCTCCTGCTCCACCACCTCCACCAGGTCGTTGTCGATCTTGTTGAGATCGTCGATGTATGCGCCGGGCAGGTCATACTGGCCCTCAGTCATGATTCGTACGATCATTACCGCTCACCTTCCTTCAGCGCGGGCTTGTCGCCGGAGGGTAAGCTGGAGCGCAGCGCCGCCAACTCGTCCTCCACGTTGGCCGCGGCCGTAAGCTGAGCCAGCTCCCGGCCAATAGGGTCGCTACGGTCTGAGAAGTCGTCCAGAACTCCGGCCTCGGCCAGCTCATCGATGGCGCCCGCCCTAGCTTTAAGCTTCTCGGTCTTGTTTTCCGCACGCTCCACAGCCAGCGAAATGTCGCCCATCTCCTCTGACAGGCCGGACAGCGCCGCGCCAATGCGGACCTGAGCCTGTGCTGCGCTGTACAGCGCCTTGATGACCTCTTTTTTGGTCCGGAAGGCGC
>JACZVF010000102.1 GCA_022572805.1 Chloroflexota bacterium | reverse complement strand
CAGGGGCGCACGTCCTACGACGTTATTGTGTCGGGAGAGCGGGGGCCCGTCATCGAGGCGCGGGTGGGGACGCCATCAGCCGAGCTGTTCGGCCTGTCTCCGGGGGACGAGGTGCAGCTAACGCCATCGCTGGGCAATCCGGCCATAGTCACCGTCAAGATTGTAGGCGTTATTCGCCCTACAGACCCCACGGAGCAATTTTGGCAGCAGAATGCCTCCATATTTCTGGACCCCGACCCGCTGGAAGAGGCCCCGGACCTGGGGGTGAATGTCAACCCGGAGGAGCCTCCTCTGTCGTTATTCGTCACCGAGAAGGCACTGCTGGAAGGGGTTGGCAGCGCGTTCCCGGGAAGCCTGGTCTCCTCCACCTGGTTCATCTTCGTGGACAAGGAGAAGCTGAAAACGATTCCTCCAAGGGAGCTGGCCGACCGCCTGGAGAACCTGGAGAATGCGTTTGGCAGAAACCTGGAGGGCTCGGCGCTATTCACCGGCACAACGTCTCTCCTGACGCGCTACGAGAGGCGCAGCTTCTTCTCCGCCATACCGCTGCTTTTGCTTATGACCATCATGGTCATAACGGTGCTGTACTTCATGGCGATGATGATTTCCTACCTGGTGCAGAGCCGCGAAAATGATGTCGCACTGCTGCGCAGTCGAGGCATCGGCACGGCCCTATTGGTGAAAATATATGCCTTGGAGGGCATCTTGATCACCGTGATCGCCGTCTTGCTGGCGCCATTTCTTGCGATTGCGCTCATCGCGTTGTCGGGCAAGCTGCCTTACTTCAGCGACATCACTGGCGGCTCGATGCTGCCGGTCGAGCTAAAACTGTTGCCGTTTCTGGTGGCGGCCTCCGTCGGCATGGTCAGTCTCGCGATATACGTGATTCCCAGCGTTTGGGGCGCCAGAACAGGGCTCATCATCCACAAGCTTCGTTCGTCGCGTCCCCCGCTGGTGCCGGCCTTCCAACGGTATTACCTGGATATCCTGCTGCTTGTAATCGGGGGGCTGGTCTTCTGGGAGTTGAACGCCAGGGGACAGCTCGTCTCCGGAGGGCTGTTTAGGGACGTTGAGGTGAACGAGGCCCTTCTGCTGGCGCCAGTGCTGCTGCTGACGCTGGTAGCCCTGCTATTCATGCGGTTCTTTCCTCTTTTCGTGCGATTCATCAGCGGCGAATCGCCGGACATGGTGCACCTGCTGACCTGGGCGGCGTCCGTCTCGCTGGTCGCGGTGACGGCGGCGAATGGATTCCGGACAGGAGACATGGCGGGCAGCCTTACCGTGCTATTCCTGGTGTCCGCAGTCGGAGGCGCTTACTGGCTGACCCACAAGGCCTCGCACGCCGCCTCCAAGGCGTATGGGCTGATTGCGCAGGGGTTGTTGGTCTCACTGGTCTTGTGGCTTCACCCGCCGCAATTGGGCTCTGCTGGGCTTGCGCCGTCCATTGGGCTGATGGCTGTTGTGCCCGGGCAGTTCCTCTTCATAGGACTGAGAAGGCTTTCCAGAAAATCCCCGGTCTGGGTATCGATGGGGTTGTGGCACATGGCACGCAATCCCCTTCAGTACAGCTGGTTGGTTCTGCTTCTCGTGATGATTACCGGACTGGGCGTACTGGCCACCACTGTTGGCGGCACCCTCAACAGAAGCTATCAGGACAGGGTGCTGTACGACACGGCGGCCGATTTCAGGGTTACGGGAATTCCTGGCCGCATAGCCGGGGGTCCTGAGGCGCTGAAAGCCCGCTACGCCTCAATGCCGGGTGTGCGGGACGTGTCTTTGGGAGTTCGAGTCTCCGGCTCTCTGGGAGCCAATTACACTGGGCTCAGAATCCAGGTGCTGGGAGTCGACGCCCAGGAGTTTCAGTACTTCGCCTGGTACCGGGATGACTTCTCCGAGCATTCGTTGCCGGAGGTAATGCGGTCCTTGTTGCCCGTTACCGTGAGGTCGCCAATTGAGCTGCCTGCCGATTCAGCGGAGATAGGTCTGTTCCTGAAACCGGAATTCAACTTCGGCAATATATTTGTATGGGTGGTGGTGCAGGATGCATTCGGATCCACGGAGACGGTATCGCTGGGCGAGGCCGGCGAGGCGGAATGGCACCGGATCAGCGCTCGGCTACCGCGACAGATGGCGCCGCCGCTGACGCTGGTCTCCGTTCAGATATTCGAGCCCGTGTTCGGGCCTGCCGGAACTGCCGGTTTTATTCGGTTCGACGATATACATGTCGTGACCAGGTCCGGCGAGGTAATCGTCCTGGAGGACTTTGAGGACATACGCACAGCCTGGCTGCCGCTGGCCACGTCGTCAATCTCCACGGACGTCATCCGTGTCTCAGACGATGATGTCCTTCTGGGAGATAGGTCCGGCATATTCCGATTCGGAAAGGATACGGACAACGGCGTTCGGGGAATATACAGAAGTCCCGGTGGAGGTCCGGTCCCGATTGTAGCGAGCTCCAGTTTCATGGAGGCGTCCGGGTCCCGGCTGGGGGACTCGATTATCGTGGAGGTCCGGAACAGGTTCATTCCAGTGATTATTCAGGATGTGGTGGATTACTTCCCAACCCTTGATCCCCGTGGAGGCGGGTTTATCATCGCCGACAGGGACACCCTTCTTACGCACATCAATATACTCAGCTCCGATACTAAGACCTCTCCCAACGAAATGTATGTCAGCCAGGCCCAGGGGGCCGGCGATGCTTTCCGCGATATCGTGGTCCGGATGGTCGGCGAGCAGGGCGTCAGGGACCGGGAACGGCAACTGGAGGAGCTGAGGTTGGACCCGCTCATCACAGCCGGTTGGCAGGCGATGGTCCTGTTGACGGCGGTCGTAATCATCTTTACCGCAGGCCTGGGCTACATCACCTACCTGCTGGCCTTCGCCGAGAGGAGCAAAAGCGAGATGGGCTTCCTGCTGTCTCTGGGGTTATCGAGCCGTCAGATGGCAAAAATGCTGACAATGGAGCACCTGGTCATCGTATTTGTGGGGCTCGCCCTTGGCACTATCACCGGCTGGGTCATGAGCGACTTGATGGTTTCATCTGTTGCTGTAACGGAGGACGGCCGGCAGGTCGTGCCGCCATTCATCTTGCAGGCGGACCTGCGCTTTCTGGCGCCGATCTATGCTGCCTTGATTGGCATATTCCTGGCGTCCATATATCGTCTCATCAGGAGCATGCGGCAGGTCGATCTTCAAACTCTATCAAGAATGGAGGGGAATTGATTCCGCCAGTGCGGAAGCTGATACGCTACGGATTGGAGCCGTCCCCACGTAGCCGCCCGGTAGATTTGTGATGCCTGAGATTCTTGTAAAAATAATTCGAGCATGGCCCATGGTGGCGAAACGCAGCCTGTCCCACTGGCGGCTGTTGTCCACCGTTATTGTCGGCGTGCTGCTGGCCTCGACTGTGATGTCCGGCACCGTCGTCTACTTCGAGGCCCTGCGCGAGCTGGCGTTGGACAACACGTTGAACGGCCTTACAGCTAAGGAGATAGACATACTGGTGAAGGCCGACCGGGGCCCCACCACCGTGGAGGAGTTCCAGAAGGTCGGCAGGGAGGTTGATAGACAGATTGAAGGCCGATTGGCATGGTTCCTGCGGGGTCAGGAGCGCGCCGCCAGATCGGCCACCTTCTTTGTCACCGCACCCGGCGACGAGGAGACGGCCGGCCAGGACAACGCCCGGACGTACTTCACCTTCATGCCCAGCCTGTTGGACCACATAACCGTGTTGCAGGAGAACGGTGGCCGGCTCCCTCTCTCGCACGCCGTCAACGCCCCGGGCGAGCCGCTGACAATGGAGGCGATAGTCCCCGCCAAGGACGCCGCGGCATTCGGCGTCGGCGTGGGCGATACCATATCGGCGGTGCCGCATTGGCAGGACCGGACCCCCTACGTCAACGTGGTCATCACGGGCCTTTTCGAGCGCAACGATCCTGAAGCAGAATTCTGGCACATGGATGATCAGCTGGTGAGAAACGCGACCTCCGGCGGGTCCTTCAGAAGTGTGCCGTTATTCATTTCCGACGCAGCCTTCTTTAACGTTCTGGGCCAGGCATTTACGGATATGGACTCGTCCTATATCTGGTTGCTGCAGGTAGATACAGACAAGATTAACGCATCCAACACAACGCTCGTCCGGCGGCAGATGAATGCCATGCAGAGAAGGCTGGCCAACACCCTCTTCAGCTTTCGTCAGATAACCGAGCTGGACGACGCGCTGGCCGAATACGATCGGCGCCTTTTCTTCAGCAAGATACCCATGTTCATCATCATGGTGCTCATCGCCGTCGTAATTCTCTACTACGTGGTGACCCTATCATCGTTGCTGGTGGAGCAGCAGCGCGGCGAGATAGCGATGTTGCGCAGCCGAGGCGCCACCTCCGCGCAAATCCTCACCGTGTTTGTGCTGGAAGGGGCGACCATCTCAGGGGTGGCTATATTAGTTTCGCCGCTGCTGGCCGCAACGGTCATCAGCTTGCTTGGTCTGACCCCGGCGTTCTCCGGCTTGAGTGATGCCGGCAGGCTCACCGTGCACGTCTCCACAGGCGCATACTTGATGGCGGCATTGGGGGGGCTTCTCAGCTTCGCGGCGCTCATGATACCGGCGGTGCAGGCGTCTCGCGTTGGTGTGACACGGCACAGGCAGGAGGCCGCGCGCCCCGACGCTCAGCCCTTCTTTCAGCGGTTCTACCTGGATGTCATGTTACTGGTCATCAGCATCTTCCTCTTCAGGCAACTGTCGCAGCAGGGTTCCATTGTGGCGACCGGCATTTTCGGCGAGGTGGCCATAAACCAGGTCCTGCTGGCGGTCCCTGCGGTGATTCTGGTCGCCTTCGCGCTGGTCATGTTGAGGCTCTTCCCCCTGGCCATTCGCTTCATTAGCGGTGACTCGCCGTCGCTGATGCACCTGGTGGTTGGTTTCGTCGTCGCGGTTCAACTGGTGTCCGTCACCTTTAATGGGGCGCTGTCCGGGGCAGGCTTCGGGTGGGCCTTCGGTACACTTGCCATCGCCGTGCTGGGTGGGCTGTACTGGGCCACGGAGAGGGCAAGCGTAAGGTCATATCGCATCGTTGGGCTGGCGGCTCAAACGTTGCTTGTCGCCGTGCTTATGCTGGTGGGCTGGGACCTGCCGACGCTGGATTTTCTGTCCTTCTCGATTGGCCGCGTCGCGGTATCGCCTGCTCTTGCCGCCGGCGTGATGCTGGTCTCGGTGACGACGGAGGGCGGCGGAGTGTTTGTGCCGTTTCCGCTAGGCGCTGCGTTCCTGCTCGTCAGCGCCTTCGCCCGCAGAGCGCCAATCGGCTACTCCATGGGCATGTGGCAGATGGCGCGCAATCCGACCCACTACGCCCGCATGTCGCTCCTGCTGATACTGATGTCCGGGCTTGGCATTTTCGCGGCAAGTTTTGGCGGCACACTGGAGCGTAGCTTTAAGGAGCAGGCGCGGTACGCCACCGGCGCGGATATTCGTCTTGAAGGGTTGGTTCTCAACAATTTAGGGGATAGCCGTCCCCTGGTGGACAGCTACAAAATGATGCCGGGGGTCGGTGAGGTCAGCCCCGTGCTGCGCGCCTTTGGCACCGACCTGTCCAGACTCATTGGCGAGTCCTATACCATGATTGCCTTGGACGGGCCGGTGGTCAAGGACATCGGCTGGTTTCGCCCGGACTTTTCCAACGATCCCATGGGCGAGTTGCTGACTTCGTTAGACCACCCCCGGCCACCTCGGGGCCTGGCCATACCCGACGATGCGGTTGGCCTGGGGGTAAGGGTTATTGCGGACAGGCCGCACTCCACTGTTGCCGTGACCCTGCGCGTTAGGGATGTCAACGGCCGCTATTATTCATACGTGCTTGGCCTGCTGAACACCACCCAATGGCAGGCAATGGAAAGGCCATTGGAAAGGTCCTCTCGATTCGGCCGGCAACGCCCGTTGCAGCCAGAGCCACCCCTGACGCTGGTCTCCTTGACCATACACGATACGGACGGCAGAAACAGGCTTCGCTCCGGTTCGGTGACCATCGATGAGATATGGTCCAGGGACGCCTCGGGAGCGGTCACGCCGATAGAGACATTTGACGACATAACGACGTGGGCTGTGCTCAGGGGCGCCAGGCAGTCTATAACGGACGTGCTGCAAGAGTCTGTCGTGGGCTACAACGGCGATTCAGGCTCGGCGCTGTTCGTCTGGTCGGAGGGGTCGCCCCTTACCGGGCGAGGCATATTCCACGGGCCTGAAGCCAATCCCTTGCCGGTGCTGGCCAGCAGCTCGTTTCTGAAGAAGACCGGCCACAAGGTTGGCCAGGAGTTCCAGGTAACGGTGTCCGGTCACAGAGTGCCAATAAGAATATTGAACGAAATCGACTACTTTCCGACGCTGGACACCATCAACAAGAGCTACCTGATATCCGACCTGGATTCCATTGTTCGATACACCAACCTGGAGACGACCTCGGCCGAGGTGAAACCCAACGAGCTATGGATGTCCACGACCTCCAGCGGCGCCGAAAGGCAGGAGCTGGTCCGCATGTTGCAGGACACGGATGAGCCGTTCCACATCCTCAGGGTGCATGACAGAGTTCAGGTGTTGTCGGCTTCTCAGGTAGACCCGCTGGTGCAAGCCGGCTGGCGTGCGCTCCTGTTCATGGCGTTCGGAGCGGTGCTGATCCTGAGCTGTCTTGGCTTCCTGGTCCACGCCTACGTCTCCTTCCGGGACAGGGAGATGCAGTTCGGCCTTATGAGGACGATAGGCTTTTCCATGCGGCAACTGGTAATGCTGGTATGGGTGGAGCAGGCCCTGGTCATCATCGTCGGCATGGCCATGGGCTTCGAGATGGGCCGCAGGCTCGGCTCCATCATCATGCCCTTCCTGAGCCACAACGACCGCGGTACTCAGGTGCTGCCCCCGTTCGTCCTGGAGATAAACTGGGGCACCCTGGCCATTACCTACGGCTTCATGATCTCCGTATTTACATTGATCATCATTGGCATGATCTGGTTCATACGCCGCATATCCCTGCAGCGCATCCTACGCCTCGGCGAACTCTAATACTTTTCATTTTTATAAACGGCTGAGGGCATGGTCGGTGGCATGCGTAGATATTCTGGCGGATTATTCTCAGACGCCGTTCCTGTGATGCTGTTCCCTGTGCAGGCGCAGCAGGTCCTTGCCGTAGTCGTTGCCATTGGGCGTCCGCACCACCGTGTGGATGTGGTTCCGGGTGGGCTCGTCATCATCCAGGGCGATGCCTCGCTGGTGGTCAAACTCGATCAGGACAACGGGGCTGTGGACTCTGTAGTAGAAGACACTGTCCTTTGAGAATCCGCCGATCCACGCAATGTACGTCTTGTCGAGATGCGCCCGGACCTCGGCCATTTTTGCCTTTGCATGCGCCTCGGGCATCCTGCCCAGGTACGTCTCCGCGATAGCCATTACCAGGTTCTGCTGGCCGCTGGAAAGCTCGTCGTAGCCAATGCCTTCGTACCGCATCTCGAAGTTGTCGCGAAACGCCGACGTGAACACGTCGCCGGGCAGCTCTTCCGCGATGGTCGCCTTTGCTCGCTGGTCCGGAGTGAAGGACATGCCGAGGGCCAGTCCGTTTTCTTCCTCGGCCTGGAACACCCGCGTTCCCGCATACTTGCCCGAATCGACGGCGACAGGCTCGGAGCCCATGAAGGTGGGAGTGGCGACGACCTGGCCTCCCAACACAAAGTAGTTGATTATCAGGTGGTGGCCGTCGATCTGCCAGCCCCACGGCTGCGTATCGGACGGCTCGCCCATGATGCTCAGCCAGTAGAGCCACTCTCCGTACTCGTCGTCGCGGCCTGTTATCTCCAGAATGGACTCGTTGAGCCTCATGATATCCTGCGCGGTCTTGAAGCCCCGTGGACTGAGGCTTTCCCGTAGCAGCTCCATGCCCAGGTCCCTTTGCGTTTGGGCCAGCTCGTCCATAAAGGCGCCGTGTCTCATCAGGTACGGGTGGACGTTGCTCCAGCGCCTCCAGGCATCGCTGTCTACGGAGAACAGCGTGCTCTCTCGTTCATCGGCGCTCAACGAGGCCAGGAACGATTTGGCCGCCCGGGTCACGCCCGCGTTCGACGCGCCCAGGTCCTTAATCGAATATAACCCGGATTCCGGAGAGCCGGCCTCAGTGACGCCTCTGAAGTCGTCGGACAGCAGGCGTTCCGCATTCTCCAGCATCGTCTTGAATCGTTCCGGCAGTTCGTCCGGCAGGGCTCGGCCGGAGCTGATCGTCCGATTGCGTGGCTTGAAGTGCGAAAGCTGAAGCGTCATATCACTATCCCTTCTTGTTGGATTTCGTCGGTGGGGTCGGGGCGACAGTCAGGTCTAGTCTTCCAGCGTTATGGTAGCCGACACCCGCGGCGAGTCGCCGACGACCCTGGTGGTATGGCCGCTGCCTGTAACGTCCTCGGCCAGCGTGACGTGGCCCGGCCCGAAGCGGTGCACGCTGCCGTCTTTTAAGCCGATCTCCACCTCGCCCGACAGGTTTATGACGTACTGTCGGCGGGGGGCGTTGTGCCAGTCGCTGAAGTATCCGGCCGGCGATACCCGGAACCGGACGCCCTTGGCCTCGTGAATCTCCGTTAATTCCGGATGCACTTCGGGGTCCAGTTCTTCCATATGGGTCTCGCCGTCGTCGCCTGTAAATAGTCGAATGATGGCCATGACGCCTCACCTCCTTGTGCGTATCTGGGTGGGTTGCCGGGTATCTTCTCATAACCTGCATGCGTGTCAAGCGTCGACCTACATGCCCGGGACGTTGGCAAACGGAAAGCCGTGGGTTATCATCCCGCAAACCCTCAGAATCGGAGAGAACAATGGCATACATAAAGACCGTGAAGTACGAGGAATCTCAAGGAGCCGTCCGTGAGGCTTACGATCGGGTCTACAAGATACGCGGAAGCGTGCCTAACGTGATGGCGGTGAACGCTGCCCGGCCCCATATTATGACGTCCATCGAGTCCCATTCCAGGATTATCATGCAGACCGAGTCCGGCCTCACGCCGGCGGAGCGACAGATGATTGCGACCGTGGTATCGGCGGTGAACGAATGCGTTTATTGAACGGCCGCCCACGCAGAGGCTCTGCGTAAAGAGGCCCCGGAGTCAAAGATTGCCCGTCAATTGGGCGAGGACTACCGGCACGCCGACCTTACACCCAAGCAGGAGGCCATGCTGGAGTTTGCCGAGTTCCTGACCGTTAGCCCGTCCAGCGTTACCCAGACCAACGTTGACGTGCTGAGAGACGCAGGCTGGACCGACGAGGATGTCATCGATATCGTGCACATTACGGCCCTGTACAACTACCAGGTGCGCGTGGCTGAAGGCCTGGGCATAGAGCTTGAGGAGGACAAGGAAGAGATATCGGCCAGGCTGTCCTTTAGCGGCAAGGTAGCGCCCAAGAGCTTCGGGTCAATAGCAGCCCATCCTGGAACGTGACGGGGACGTGAAGCCTGCCGCACCGGTCTCGAGATCGCGGTAGGGCTGCCCATGCAGAACTCCCTGTCGAC
>JACZVF010000304.1 GCA_022572805.1 Chloroflexota bacterium | reverse complement strand
GTCTGTGCCCGAAGGCAGCATCACAGCGACAGCGCCGTCCTATGACTCGGCGTCACCAGCGGATTCGCCCGCGCCCGCCCCTGACGCGCCGGAATCAGGCGCCCCGGCAATTAAGATTCCTGATCTGACGCTGTCCGGAGGCACAGGAGACATCATCATCCTGCGTTACAAGGACCGTCAAGGGAACCCTGCAATGGTGGCCCACTGGAGCATGGATGTCGATCCCGGAAAGTTGGCTTTGATTGACTACCCATTCGTTAGCGGGGACATCCTGGAAATGTCGGCGTTCGGTCACAGGATAGACCTTGTTTACATGGAGTCTCCCAGCGGCGAGCGAATACTGGAGTTGGAAAATTTCTTGAGACCGTGGAGGGGCGATATAACCGCCACGGAGGACGGCTGGTATCGAATCTACCTGGACAACACCAATGGGGACTCGACCAAGAACATGCACGTGATAATTAAATACCACGACGAGGCTCCCGACGCCGTCCACCTGCCGGAGGGGCAGAACGAACTCATGATACTGTTGCCGCTGGACGGCCGTTAGGTCTTATGGAACCGCCTGCCCGGCCATCACGCCGGTGCAGCGCTCGTTGTCCACGGCGACCTGGCCGTTCACGAGAACAAAGGGTATGCCTGCCGGAAATTGCGCCGGGTCGTCGTACGTCGCGTTGTCTATGATGCGGTCGGCATCGAAGACCACTATGTCGGCGTAATTGCCCTCCTGGATGCGTCCCCTGCCCGTCAGCCCGAACCGACGCGCCGGGTTGTCCGTCATTCGCTGTACCATCTCCTCCAGCGTCATGATGTCGAACTGGCGTCGCAGCCGTCCCAGGAATCGCGGAAAGCACCCGTATGCGCGGGGGTGTGGAAGGCTTCCGACATGGATTGAGTCGCTGCCGACCATGTAGTCCGGTCTGGACAGAAGCTCAACGCAATCACGGCTTATCTGACGCCACACAGCCACGCTGTCGGGCGGCGCGCCCCGATAGCCGACCTGCAAGTCCTCGTCCACCAGCAGATCGAAAAGCGCCTCTTCCAGCGTCACGCCACGAGCGCCGGCGATGTCCCGAAGGCTCATGCCCTCAAGGTCGCGGTTCCTGGGGAGGTGCGTGAAAACGGCGGTATCGATGTCGCCCGACTGCTGCTGCATGAACTCGATCATGCGTTGGCGTTCGCCGGGGTCCCGCAAACGCTTAAGCAGGGCGTCCGGGCCGCCGTCGCTGGCCTCCGCCGGCAGGTAGCGGATGGGGAAGCTGCTGCCAGTGGGGTAGGGGTAAAGCTCCAGCGTGCAGTCCACTCCCTCCGACTTGGCCTTGTCTATGAGCGCCACCCGCTCGGCGACCTTGCCCGCGCTGTCCGGCATGGTCCGGTAGTGCGAGAAGTGCACTTTCACGCCCGAGCGTCTGCCTATCTCAAGGGCCTCGGGCACGCCGCCGTCACCAAAGGCGCGGTCCGTGTTGACGTCGCGCAGGTGGGTGATGTAGACGCCGTCGAACTCCTTGACCACCTTACATAGCTCCACCAGCTCCTCGGTAGTGCTCCAGGCGTTTGGGAGGTAGGACATGCCGGTGGACAGCCCGACTGCCCCCTGCTCCATGCCGTCCCGGATAATCTGCCTGGCCTTTTCCAGCGCGTTCCCGACCAGAGGTCTATCGTAGAAGCCGACACACTCCAGGCGAACGGCGCCGTGGGGGATTGGGTACGCGGTGTTTATGGCGACCTTCTTGTGGTAGTGCGACCGGAATGCGGATATGCTGCTCATGTCCAGGTCCTCCGGCGGCTCGCCCAGAAGGCCGGCCAGGTAACGCCGGTTGGCGCTGTAATTCTCCGGCGAGAGCGGCGCATACGACAGGCCGTCCTGCCCAAGAATCTCCGTGGTGATGCCCTGCCGGAGACCGTCGGCGTGTTGCGGGTCGGTCAGGAGGACGGCGTCGGAATGCGTGTGGGTATCGATGAATCCAGGCGACACCGTGAGGCCCCTGGCGTCCACTACGCGTCGCGTCTCTGCGCGGGACAGGTCGCCGATAGCCTCTATCCGCTCGCCCTTGATGCCAACGTCCGCACGATATCCCGGCGACCCCGAGCCGTCAACGACCGTACCGCCGAGGATAACAACGTCGAACATCTGCATCTCCTGTTTTGCATGGGTTACGTGTGACCTGACAAGCGACCGACGGGAGTATATCACGGCGCATGCTTGGCAAAATTGACATTAGCAAACGCCTTTATGTAGCTTTGGATTTAGTCACTGACCTAAAATCGTCCTGGGGGAGTCCAGAGGGGCTTTCCCCCTCTGGCAGAGGGCCTGGGGGATGTGCCCCCAGGAACAAGAGCCCTGAGGGTGAGTGGGCAAAAGGCATCCGCCTTTTTTAGATACTTAATTAGCATAGAACACGCGAGGAATGGGACATGCCAAGCATCGACC
>JACZVF010000303.1 GCA_022572805.1 Chloroflexota bacterium | reverse complement strand
CGCGTGCTGCGTCGTAGAGCGAGAGCCCATGGCTGCGGGCTTGCGAAGTCAATACGAATTCCTCCTGAGTTTTTTGGATATCGGGACCTATCGTATTCGCGAATTCGGCGCCATAGGCCCCGCTGCAATACACTTCGGTCTGAACGGTCACCCAGTTGCGTCACCCAGTTGCGTCACAGGGTATAGCTGGCCGCTGCCTTGCGCATGAAGTAAAGAAATTGCGCCATTTGCCCTTCGACAAGCTCTCCGCCGAGGCGGAGTCCGAAGATATTCCTATCCCCGAGTCGGACAGGGCGAACGGGATTGTATATCTACGTTCGTGGTGAGCCTGTCGAACCACAGGCTCTATATCGACTTTTCGCGCAAGAGCGCCAGCCACGCAAAACATTCTAAATGGGCGGCCTGCGAGTGTGCCACTCCGTGGCGTTTTCGTATGCCTGGGCGGCGCGGAGCACCAGCGCATCCTCGAACACCCTGCCGGACAACTGTATTCCGATGGGCATGCCGTCGGAGGTGAAGCCACAGGGCACCGAGACCGTAGGAGTCCCAGTGATGTTGAAGGGCCGCGTAAGCCTTGGCATGATGGCCAGCTTTTGCTGCTCGCCGCCCCCGACGGCCACAAGCTCCTGGTCCATGCGGGGCGCGCCTATGGCCACCGTGGGCGCCAGCAGGAGGTCGTACTTGTTCATCGCGATCGACATATCGCGGTTGAATACCACCCTGGCCCGCTGCGCCTTGATGTAGTCTGTGGCCAAAGTTGCCGCCCCCACCTGCAGGCGCGCCCTAACGTCAGCGCCCAGATCGTCCGGTCTGTGACGAAGGTTGTCCATGTGCACCTCGGCGGCCTCCGCCAGGAGCAGCGCCCCGGATATGGGGATGGACTGGTCCAATATGGGAATGGACGCATCTTCCACCGACGCCCCGAGGCCCTCCAGCACTGCGGCTGCGGCTTTGACGGCATCCGCTACCTCATCGTCAATCACCTCGTAGAAATACTCTTGCGGCACGCCGACACGCAAACCACGCACGCCCTCGTCCAGACCGGCCGTGTAGTCCTCCTTAGGCCTGTTCGCCGAGGACGAATCACGGGCATCGTGGCCGGCTATGGCATTCATGATGATGGCCGCGTCCCGCACTGTCCGGGTCATTGGCCCCACGGTGTCCAGACTGTGCGACAGCGGAAACACGCCATGCCTGCTGACCAGGCCGTACGTCGGCTTAAGCCCGACGATGCCGCACGCGCCGGCTGGAATGCGTACCGACCCACCAGTGTCGCTGCCAAGGGCGCCCATGCACTGGCCCGACGCCACTGCCGCACCGGAACCGCCGCTGGAGCCGCCGGTTATGCGGTCTACATTCCAGGGATTGCGGGCCGCGCCGTAATGCGGGTTCTCGCTGGTGCCACCCAGGGCAAACTCGTGCATCTGCAGCTTGCCCATGAGGATTGCCCCGGCCTGGTGAAAACTCTCTGTTACGGCGGCGTCATAGTCGGGCACGAAGTCTCCCATAATCTTGGAGCCCATCGTGGTGCGAATTCCCCTGGTGTAGTACAGGTCCTTGAGGCCTACCGGAATGCCATGCAACGGCCCACGATACCCGCCGCCCTGAATTTCGGCCTCAGCCTTTCTCGCGGCTTCACGAGCTTCGTCGGCCAGCAGCGTTACGAAAGTATTTAGCTTTTCGGCCGTCTCGGCGATGCGCTCCAGATGGGCCTCCACCAGTTCAACCGGCGAAAGCTCCTTGGCTGCGATTCGTTGCGCGGCCTCCGCTATGCTGAGGTAGTGCAGTTCTTTGGAGCTCATGACCGACCCCCGATACATGGGCCGGTTGAGCTAAAGGTGATAGCGGGTTCAACGCTCTTGAGGTCCATATCATCCAGGCCGGCGACTGCATCTAAAGAAGCCTGTATCTGCGACAAGTTCGCAGGCTCCATCGCGGCTCCCGACGCCTGTGCCAGGGCATCCAGCGCTCTTTGGGAAACTTGAGACCGTTCTCCGTCGCTCATGTTCTCCTATTGGCAAGTCTGTGTGAATTTTCGTAACTCGCCCCGAGTTCCAGCCCGGAGCAGCGCCTGCTAATGTACACGAAAACCCTAGAACCTGCCGAGGGCCTTCAGAGCACGTTGCACTAACGCCTCGTCGTCTCCGATAACCAGCAAAACCGAATCGCCGGCCCGATCAAGGAAAGCCGCCCCATGCCGGCCTGTCCACATTCTCTTGCCTTCGCCGAACACACCAGCATCAACCAGGGGCGCATCCATGAACAGCGAATAGGACCGAAAGAACTGGGATGCGTCCTCTGACGTGTCCCAATTTGTCAATAGCACCAGAAGCCGCTCTGCCTCGGGACCGGACAGCAGAAGGTAGCGGTCTCCACCCCAGCCTGCCGCCGCGTCTGCTGCTGCGGATGCATCAAGATTCGACTCCAGGTAG
>JACZVF010000302.1 GCA_022572805.1 Chloroflexota bacterium | reverse complement strand
CTGCTGGAGATACACCAGGAGATGGCGGAGGTGCTGGACGTGCCGCTGATCCTGCACATCTGCGGCAACACCCTGGACCGCATGCCGTACATTGCCGACACCGGCATGGCCGCCTTCCACTTCGATTCCAAGAACGACCCGCAGGAGGCAATGGACGCCGTGAGCGGCAAGATTGTGCTGGTGGGCAACATCAATAATCCCGAAACGCTGTACGCGCGCGGTCCGGAAGAGGTCCGCGCCGAGGTATTCAAGTGCCTGGACGCCGGCGTGCAGATGATAGCGCCCGAGTGTGCGATACCACTGGCCACCAAGCTGGAGAATCTGATCGAGATTCCCCGCGCCGTGAAGGAGTGGACGGAGGCCCATTAGCTACAGAACTATCATGCGAGCGCCGTCGCTGAATGAAGCCTTGCGTCTACGCATGGGCTTTGACAAGAATGAATTGAAACGACGATTGTGAGGATATCCAAAATATGCCGATTCATAACGAGGGCCTGGCCAAGGAGATGGAGTACATCTCCAAGCCCTCCGAGGTAGCGCACATCAAGGGCCTTTTCGAGGGGACCGACCCTCTGATGCACGACATCGCGTACAACCTGATCGTGGGCAAGCACCTGGTGGTGGACGAGCTGACCCGCAAGGCGCTTGACGACGGCTATGCTGCCCACGACGTCATGGACGACGGCCTGATCGCCGGCATGGCCATCGTGGGCATCAAGTTCCGCGACAACTTCATCTTCGTGCCAGAGGTGCTGGTGGCCGCCCGCGCAATGAAGGCGGGCATGGCCTACATCGAACCGATACTGTCCGAGTCCGGCATCGAACCCGTCGGCACCGTCATCATGGGCACGGTTAAAGGCGACCTGCACGACATCGGCAAGAACCTGTGCATCATGATGCTTCGCGGGGCAGGCTTCGTCGTCCACGACCTGGGAGTCGATACCAAGCCCGACGAGTTCATCGATGCCATCATGGAAAACGAGGCGCAGATCCTCGGCATGTCGGCGCTGCTGACGACCACGATGCCCAACATGGGCCGCACCATCGAGGCCATCGAGGAGGTGGGCCTGCGCGACGCTGTAAAGGTGATGGTGGGCGGCGCGCCCCTGAACCAGGAGTTCGCCGACGACATGGGCGCAGACGGCTACGGAGGCAACGCCATCGCCTGCGTGGACCTGGCCAAGGTATTCGCAGGCAAGGAGTCGGTTCCCGCGGCAGGCTCCGACTAGGCCGCGAGGCCGATTTAAGAAGCCGAAATATAGTTATGGCCGATGACAAGCAGCGTTCCAGTCCAGGACCCATAAACAGGGGCCGTTACGAGGCCAGCCTGAAGCGTCTGGACGACATATTTCGGGACATCTCAGACAGCGTCACCGAGGTATCCAAGTGGCGCTGCCCGTACAAGAACGTTAAGGACCGCTGCACGGCGAACTTCGGCTGCCGGAACCAGGACCGCTCTGTGCCGGAGGGCGAGCTGTTCATCTGCTTAAGCGACGACAACCTGGACTACCGCTCCGCCTGGGAACTTTTGGATGATGAGCGAACCAATCTGGACAAAGAAACTTCGTGTTGAGCGGCCGCATGCGGCCACTTCTACGAATAAGAGATGGGAGGCAGGGACATGGCGGAAACGAAATTAGAGCTAACGATATTCATTCAACGGCCCATATCCGACGTATTCGAGTTCGTGTCCAAGGCTGAGAACATGCCAAAATGGGCCGGCAAGATCGTGGACGCTGCCCAGACCTCCGAGGGGCCCGTCGACGTGGGCACCACATGCTACGTGGTCGCCAAGGCTATGGGCCGGGAGGCCAAGCAAGATTTCGTTGTTACCGAGTGCATCGAGAACAAGACCTACGTCGCCAAAAGCACGTCAGGCCCAATCGAGATGGAGACTGGTTACGAACTGGAATCGATCGATGGCGGAACGAAATTGCACGCCACGGTCACGGCGAATATGGGCGGCCTGATGGCCATGGCAGGCCCGTTAATCGCCCGCAAGATGAAGGCCCAGTTCGAGAAGGACCACGCTAATCTCAAGCGGCTGCTGGAGTCCTAGCCCACTTGCCGCGTCAGATTCAAGTCGTAGTGCTAAAATAGCCGCATGGCTCCCCTGCACTACGACCGCCACCGACTCGAATCCGAGACAGGCAAATCTCTATTCGACTACGCCGACTCGCTGAAGGTGCGAGTGCCCACCTCCTGCGGGCGCACCGGCGAGTGCCACGAGTGTATCGTTGACGTCAGGCGCGGCATGGATGCCCTGTCGCCGCACTCGGATTCAGAAAAGTTCCTGCGGGACAACTACAGGTTGGCCTGCCGGGCGACGATCATCGACCCGGACGCCGACGTGGAGTTTTCGGTGCTCAGGCGTCAGCCGCGCATCCTTACGCACTCCATTCGACGGGAGATCGACATTAGCCCGGTCACCCACCGCAAGGGAGACG
>JACZVF010000101.1 GCA_022572805.1 Chloroflexota bacterium | reverse complement strand
GAATCTGTAGACGGTATTATAAAAGTACTGGGTGCCGAGGACTCAGCGACTAACAGGTTACTTATCAAGGAGTGGTTAGAAGCCTACCATAAGAATACTTTTGGTAGGGAGAGGCAAGTCCTTGTAAACAACCAGGAAAAGAACCCTAAAGATTCTCGTGGCTGGTGTAGCCGTCGCCGCTGCTGCTCCTTTGATCGTGGTAATCATCGAGCTCCTTAAATAGTGATAGATTTCTTTCCAGCTTTCCAATTTCACGCTCGCTTCGACCTAGGCCGCACTGTCTCTCTATACTCCATCCATCCTTTGACATCACCCCTCTCCATCCCTAACATGAACCCATGTCTCCCCAACTCAAGAAAATAGGCATTGCCGGGTGCGGCACCATCGGGCAGAAGGTCGCCTCGGAGCTGGACCAGGGCAAGGTGCCCGGCGCGACGCTGGCCGCCATGACCAGCCGCAACCTGGACAGGGTCAAAGCCTTCGTCGATACGCTGGCTAACCCGGTGCCTGTGCTGCCTCTGGACGAGTTGGTGCAGCTTGTGGACATGGTTGTGGAGGCGGCAACGGGGCAGGCGCTGAACGACATCGCCACCGAGACGCTGAAGGCGGGCAAGGACCTCATGGCCCTGAGCGGCGGCGCGCTGCTGGACCGGCAGGACCTCTGCGACCTGGCATCGGCCAACGGCGCAACGATATACGTCCCCTCAGGGGCCATCGCCGGGCTGGACGGCGTGGTGTCGGCCTCCGCCGGGCGCATCGACTCGGTGACCATGACAACGCGAAAACCACCGGCCGGCCTCAAGGGCGCGCCGGGCGTGGCCAATCTCGACTTTGACCTGGACACGCTGAAGGAGCCTCGCATCGTGTTCGAGGGGCCAACCGCCGAGGCGTGCAAACTCTTTCCGGCCAACGTCAACGTGTCGGCTGCCCTGAGCATGGCAGGCATCGGGTCGAAGAAGACGACTATCCGCATCTACGCCGACCCCACGGTCACGAAAAACACCCACGAGATTGTGGTCGAAGGCGAGTTCGGCCGCCTTGCCATCAAGATTGAGAACACGCCATCACCAACGAACCCGCGCACGGGCGTGCTGTCGGCGCTGTCGGCCATCGCCTCCCTGAAAAAATTAACCTCGCCCCTCCAAATCGGCACTTAGTTTCGGATCGCGAGCAGTGCACGTTCCACATGGCGGATGTGGCCGTAGCCATGCCAATCTTGCTGAAGATTCTCCTACGTGAGAGAACACTCGCTTTCGCACCTGGTCATTACCGAAAGACGAACGAAGGAGTAACCCGATGAAAGTCGAAGAGATAGCCGAGATGCTGGTGGCGCAGGACAAGCGCGTCTCCGTGGCCGAGGCCGACACCTGCGGCCTGGTGGGCTACATGCTGAGCACCGTGCCCGGCAGCTCGCGCTGGTTCCCCGGCGGCGTCATCGCATACACCGGCGGGCTCAAGCAGAGCATCCTGGGCGTCTCCGATGAGCTGTACGAGACCAAGGGCAGCGTCAGCCCGGAGATGGCCGTCGCCATGGCCGTTGGTGTGCGCGACCTTACCGGCACCGACTACGGCATATCGGTCACAGGCGTTGCGGGCCCCACGGGCGGCAGCTCGGGTCTGCCTATAGGCACCTTCTACATCGGCGTCGCCGGACCGGGCGGCCTGGAGCTAGCGGAGCGCATCCACACCGACGCCGGCGACCGTGACGGCAACAAGCGCCAATCGGCACAGGCCGTGTTGGACATGCTGGGCAACGAGCTAAAGAAGGCCGCGAGCTAACACAAACATTCGATGTTAGCGAAAACTAAGGGCCGCCAAGAAATGCGGACACTTAAATCAAGGGTGGTCCTACGCCGCATACAAAATGAAAGCGAACGCAAACAAAAATAGGGGCCGCTCAATTGGCGGCCCCTAAATCAAATACGGTCCTGCCGGACATCCGAAATCAGGTGGCGATTACCATGCCGTTGCGCATCTCAAGGAGCGCCTTCAGCTTGTGCAGGAACATGAACTTCTTGCAGTCAAGCTCCAGCCTATCGATCTGGCCCGCCAGGGAGTTAGACACAAGGACCTGCACGCCGTCCTGACTTACCACGCTGTAGTTCTCGGTATTCCGCCTGCCGATATAGGTGTCGACCGACACCTCCATGTACTTACCCGATCAATTTGATACGCAGATCAGGTCAATGGCCGCCCGGCCACCCTTTCGCCGTATATGCTCCAACGCCTTATCTGTCAGAGAAAGTTCCACCCCGTAACCTCCCGCTTCATCCGTAGCCAGTCCCAAGTTCGCGCATTGAACTTTAGATGCCGTTAGTCAATGAGAGATTCTTGCGTGTCCGATACCCATATTTCACCCGATGCCGCCAGGTCCAATCCCGTTCGTGAATTATGTGAAAAGGTCTAAAATTCCTCGGCGGATGCCAGGAGTTTGATCAGGTCTCTCGAAAACTCGCCCTTGCTCAGCACCAGGTCACACCCCAGGTCCCGAGCCCTGGCCATGCCGGCCTCGTCGCTGTGAGGCCCGAACGCCACGACCTTCACTGATGCCCTCTTCTCTCCCCTCAGCCCCTGCACAACCTTCGGCCACTCCTCGGCGTCGCCTTCCAGGTCCACCAGGACGAGAGCCGTCGTACCCTCTTCGAAGCTTTCGCGAAATTCGGCCTCGGTCCGCGTCTGCAACACCTTGTACCCATTGGGCGTGGCCGCGTTCTGTATCCGCGGTAGGAAAAACAGGTTCTGCCCCACCACCAGGACGGTTTTCGGCTCAGACATGTATCGGCCTCACTCTGCGTAACGCCTATCGAAATCGTCACACGTCGACGGCTAATCTCAAGGCTAACAGGAAGAAGCCGCCCCGTCCACACGATCGCAAACGAATGCCTCTCGACCCGCCAGATGGTATAATCCGTTGAAATTCTTCTATCCCCTTTCCGTCGAAGGCAAGCCTTGAATATTGCCGCGCCGCGAATGGGGAGACCTTCCCAACCGGAGTAAATATGGTAACCATAGCCTTCGACAAGTTCACGCTGTCCAACGGTCTCGACGTTATCCTCCACGAAGACCATACGCTGCCCATGACCGCCGTAAACGTCTGGTACCACGTCGGCTCCAAGGATGAGGAGGTCGGCCGCACCGGCTTCGCGCACCTGTTCGAGCACGTGATGTTCGAGGGCTCCAAGAACCACAAGAACAGCTTCTTCGACCCGTTGCAAAAGGTAGGCGCCGTGCTCAACGGCTCCACCACCAACGACCGCACCAACTACTGGGAGAACGTGCCGTCCAACTACCTGGAGCTGGCGCTGTGGCTGGAATCCGACCGCATGGGCTTCCTGCTGGACGCGCTGGACCAGAAGGCATTTGATATTCAGCGTGACGTTGTGAAGAACGAGCGCCGCCAGAGCTACGAGAACCGGCCATACGGCATGGCGTACCTGAAATTACAGCCAATGGTCTTCCCCGAGCCTCATCCATACAACTGGCCAACTATCGGCTCGCAGGAGGACCTGGAGGCTGCGGGACTGGAAGACATCAAGGACTTCTTCCGCACTTACTACGCGCCGTCCAACGCCAGCCTTGCCATCGTGGGCGACTTCGACCCAAACACAATTATGGCCTCGGTCGAGAGATACTTTGGCGACATACCGCCCGGACCGCCGATAGCCCGATTCGGCCGCATGGACTCGGACCTCGCCGGACAGGTAAAGCTGACCATGAGAGACAAGGTGCAGCTACCCCGGACGTATATGGTCTGGCCAACAGGGCCGGCCTTCGACGACCGGCAGGCATCGTTGGACATACTGTCCGCGGTGCTGGGCGACGGCAAGAGCTCCCGGCTGCATCGCAAGCTGGTGCTGGAGAAGCAGATCGCAAGGGACGTTCGCGCATTTCACCACGGCCAGGAGATAGCCGGGGAGTTCTCGATTCAGGCAACGGCCAATCCGGGCCAGTCCCTACAGGAGATAGAGGCGATTATCGACGAGGAGATGGCGCGTATCGCCGCCGAGCCTCCCACCGACCACGAGATGACGCGCGCCAAGAACCGCATTGAGAGCCACCACGTCAGGCAGTTGGAGAAGACCGGCGGATTCGGTGGCCGCGCCGATTTGCTGAACTACTACAACACCTTCGTCGGCGACCCTGCCGTCATAAACACAGACCTGGACCGCTACCTGGCCGTGACCGCCGACCAGATAAGGCAAGCGGCCCAGGCAACCGTGAGCGCAGCTAACGTCAGGCTGACCGTTCTGCCGGAGGACGAATACACTCCCAGCGTCACGGGCATCGACAGGTCCAAGATGCCCGACGCAACAGAGGCATCGCCCTTCCAGCCGCCCGTCCCTGAAAGGGGAACGCTCGCCAACGGCATGGGCGTCATCACCTTGAATAAGCCCGGAATACCGCTCGTGTCCATGGGGCTCATGGTGCGGGCCGGCGGCATCACCGATCCCGTGGACAAGCCTGGCGTCGCAGACCTGACCACCGCCATGCTTACGGAAGGCACATCCAATCGCACCCGTGACCAGATCTCCGACGAAATGGAGTTCCTGGGTGCGGAGCTGCAAAGCACCGCCTCCAGGGAGTACATCTCGATCACCACCGAGACGCTGACCGGCCACTGGACTGCGGCCCTGGACATTTTGGCGGACGTCATCAGAAACGCCTCGTTCAGCCAGGGGGAGTTCGACCGAGTAAAGGCCGAGCATCTCACGGACCTGGGGCGCATCTCCGACAACCCTGTGGCCATTGCCGCCAGGGCCGCGCGTGCGCTGCAGTTCGGACAGGGCACGCAGTACGGCCATCCCCTTTCCGGCACAGTAGACTCGGTTACGGCCATAAACAGAGACGACCTGTTGACGCACTTTTCGTCGCACTACGGTCCCCAAGGAAGCACGCTGATACTCGTCGGCGACGTGACCCATGAGCAGTCGTTGGCAAAGGCCGAGGAGCTTTTCGGAAGCTGGGAATCCAAGACGTCCGGCGCCTCACCTCAAGAGACCGACGTGGGCGCTGTGCTGACCGAAGACTCCGCGCCCGCTACCATATACCTCGCCGACAAGCCCGGCGCGGCCCAGTCCGTAATCCGCGCCGGTCACCTTACCATTCCGCGAAACGACCCCGACTACTTCTCCATGAATCTCATGAACTACATCTTCGGCGGCCAGTTCTCCGCGAGGCTGAACATGAACCTCAGGCAGGACAAGGGCTACAGCTACGGTTACATGTCGTCCATAGACTGGTACACGTCATCTTCGTCGCTGTCGGCCGGCGGCTCAGTGCAGACCGAGGTTACGAAAGAGTCGGTAGCCGAGACATTGAAAGAATTCGCCGACGTGCAGGGAGACAGGCCCATCACTCAGGAAGAATTTGCAGACTCCAAGGACGGCATCCTGAGAGGGTTTCCGGCCCAGTTCGAGACGCAGGGGCAGATGGTCCAACAGCTTACTCGGATAGTCGCCTTCGACCTGCCTGATGACTACTTTCAGAAGTACCCGCAATATGTCGGCGCGGTGCAACTGCAGGATGTCCGCCGCGTGGCCAAGGAGCGTATCCGTGGCGATCAGCTAAAGATTGTGGTCGTAGGAGACGCCGCCGTTATCGAGTCAGGCCTGAAAGAGCTAGGCCTGCCCCTGGTGCGCATCGACTACGAGGGCGTCAAGATAGTTTAGATAATCAGCTCGGGCCGGATGACAGCGTGCGGAATTCTTGCGAACACAGCATGGGGTTCTTTTATTGAATCAGTCCAAAAATTCTCGGCTGAGGCTGATGGTCGCCTACCACAACATGTTCTACACACCTGTATACGTGGCGGTAGCCGGTGGCTTCTTCTACGCCGAGGGCCTTGACGTCATGTTCAGCATCATGCCCGCAGGAGAGTCCAGCGTGGACATGCTCAGGGAGGGCCGCGTCGACGTCATCCAGACCGGCATTAGCAGAAGCTTCATGGACCTCGACCAGGGCAAGCAGGACGCGCCTCTGCACATAGCCGAAATCAACCAGGGGGACGGTTTTTACCTGATATCCAGTAAGCCCATAAAAACCAGGGGCGGTTGGAGTTGGAAGGACCTGGAGGGTTCCAGCGTCATACCCATAGGCTTCACGCCGGTGCCGACCACTTCACTGAAGGCAGCCATGCGTTTGCACGGCGTCGACGCCAGCCAGGTCCGGCTCATCGAAGGGCTTTCCGCGGGCGATGCTCTGGCGGCGTTTGAAGCGGGCGATGCCGACTACATCCAGATGCCGCACCCGTTCGCTCAGCAACTGGTCCACGATGGCGTGGGACACATGGCAACGGCGGTAGGTGTGGAGCTAGGCTACATCTGCTACAGCTCGTTGGCAGCCATGCCTGCCTTCATAGAGGCCAACACTGACCTGTTGCAGCGATTCGTGACAGGATTCTACAGGGCACAGCAGTGGCTGGCGGCAAATACCCCCTCGCAGGTGGCGGATCGCGTATCGTCTTTTTTCCCCGAAGTCCCCGGCGAGGTGCTGAGAGAAGGCATCAGGCTGTACAAGGGGCAGGGCACCTGGGCCTCCGACCCACTCATAGGCCAGGACGGCTTCGACAACATGCTGACTATTCTCATCGACGGTGGGCTGGTCAAGGCACGCCACGCGTACGACCGCGTGGTCCACCCAGTGTTCGCGGCCGCAGCCATGGCCGGCAATGAAAGGCGATCTGGCGAGGACCGGGACTAAGTTACTTTCTCAAATAGGCGGATGCCTTGTTCCGGCCCATCCACCCTGGGGGTCCTGTTCCCGGGGGCACATCCCCCAGGCCCTCTGCCAGAGGGGCTTTCCTCCTCTGGACTCCCCCATGACGAATTTAAAATAGTGACTATGTTCACAGGCCTTCTAGTTCTTCTGGCCGCTGTGCAATTCCCCGCAGACCCTTAAAGTATTGAGTACGCAGAAGGCGCTTTTGGCTGAACCGCGAGCGGACCTTGGACAATTCATAACAGTGTGGTTGTCGCATGGCCCGCCAGAGAATTAATCGAACATCCCCGACATCCTCCGTGACACGCGACTCCGGCTTCACCCTGGTGGAGCTTCTGGTCGTCGTGGGAATTATCGTGGCGCTGGCCGCTGTGGTGATTCCGAGCATTTCCCAATTCGCGGGTCGCGGCGAGACCGGCGCGCAGGTCCAGGAATTCGACGCCGTCCAGTCCGCCATGGATAGCCTGATGGTAGATTCCGGGGTTATCAGCGTTAACCCCAGCCCCAGCACATCCAAGAACACATGGGCATCATTTCCCAACGGCTCCGGCGTGCCGCCACTGGAGACCTACCTCAGGGGTGGCACCACGGCCTACTACTACTGTTGGGACTCCTCCGGCCTGCTGACCGACCAGCATGCGGCCGCCAACTCCTGCCCATAGCGGCCTTGCAGGGCCACCTGCCATCGAAATGGATGAACTCTATGCTGTAATGGCCGACTCGCCGTCAAGCCCTGCGCCTCGCAGGTGCGCGCTGTCGTTTATACATTGGGCCAACCACCCCTCATGGTTGAACCTGAACCGCGAAATGCTGGTGTTTTCCAGTGGAATGCGCCCGATAAAAGCCTCGTCAAACCCCATAATGTAGTGAAACAGGCACTGCGTCGCCGCGCCGTGACCCACCACCGCCACCGTCAGGTTGTGCTCCTTGCTGACAAGGTCTTCGTTATACAGGATTTCGTCTTCCAGCCAGGAGGCGAACCGCCGCTCTACCATTCGCAAAGACTCGCCCTCCGGAGGCACGAAGTGGGCCCCTTTCCCCCGCATGTAGGCGACAAGCTTGTCGGTGCGCACCTCGCTGGTGGGAACGCCCCGCCATCCCGGCAACTGCTGCTCTATGATGGCGTCGACTCGCGGAAATTGCCGGTCGCCGTCGCCCATACCTTTAAGCATGGTCTCGGTAGTCTGTATGGCCCGGGTTAAGCTGGAGCTGTAGATCCGGTCGAAGGTTACGCCGTCCTCCTTCAGTCTCAGCCCCAATGCCTCGGCCTGCCGGAACCCCTTATCCGTGAGCGGCGCGTTGAAATTCACTCCGGCCATGAATCCGGGCCTCGCGTTGGACTCCGACTCGCCATGCCGTATGAAGTAGAAATCGCACTGAAAATCCTTGTGAATCAACCCTGAGCCTCCTGTTGACAGAACCTTTCGACTTTAGATCATGTTAATTGTGAATTGGCCTTGGTAACTATCTCAAAATGGTGATGGGGGAGTCCAGAGGGGGCTATCCCCCTCTGGCAGAGGGTCTGGGGGATGTGCCCCCAGGAACAAAAACCCATCGGGTGGGCGGGTGGGAACAAGGCACCCGCCTTTCTGAGATGATTTCTAGACCTGGCCCCGAAAGCTCGAACGAAACGGTCCAAAAACGCTAGCCTACCAGATCGGACTGACCGGCCCCGAATCCTCTATTCAGAAAAGTTCGACAGTCCCACAGCCACATCCTATAATCCCAGCCAGTTCAAATAATCTGCCCTGCGGAGACACCTCATGCACTACCAACTGGAACGCACTCACGGATGTCGCATCTCGGACGCCTGGACGTATCGAGGTCTAAAAACGGCAATCATAGAGAACGAGCTTCTGCGCATTGTGGTGCTGATAGACAAGGGCGCGGACATCTACTCCTTCGTCCACAAGCCCACCGACACAGACTTCCTGTGGCGTTCCAACTGGGGCGTCAGAGACCCCCGCAAGTTCATCGCGCCTTCCGGCGACGGCGTAGGGTCCTGGATGGACACGTACGAGGGCGGCTGGCAGACCGTGCTGCCCGGCGGAGGCTTTCCCTCCCGATATGGCGGCGCGGACATGGGGCTGCACGCGGAGGTCAACAACGTCCCATGGGATGCCGTCATCGTCGAGGACACTCCGGAACGGGTAAGCCTGCGTTGCTCGGTTCGGACCTTCAGGACGCCCTTCTTCTTCGAGAAAACGCTGACGCTAACAGCCGGCTCGCCTGTGCTGGAGTTGGAGCAGACGCTGGTTAACGAGGGCGAGGAGCCGGTGCACTGCGTCTGGGGGGAGCACATAGCCATCGGCGGGCCCTTCCTCAGTGAGGACTGCGTTATTGACCTGCCGGGTGGGCACGTCATCAACGACCCCAACGACTTCCACCCCAACAACCGAATAAAGGCCGGCTGGGAGGGGCCCTGGCCCATGACGGAGCTCAAGGACGGGACGCCGCACGACCTCAGCAAGATCCCGTCCAAGGATTTTCGGTCCTACGACCAGTCCTACATCACCGATATGCCGGAAGGCTGGTACGCCATCACCAACCGGCGGCTGGGCCTTGGCTTCGGAGTGGTGTTCCCGACGGACGTATACAAGTACCTGTGGTACTGGCAGTCCTTCGGTGGCGGCTACGGCTATCCCTGGTACGGACGGGCCTACAACATCGGCCTGGAGCCATTCACCAGCTATACCAACGAGGGCCTCAGTAATGCCGTGGACAACGGCACCGCACTGCTCGTTCAGCCCGGCCAGCGCGTGGAGACATCGCTAAAGGCGCTGGCGTTCGAGGGAACCGGCGTGGAGCGCATCAACGCGGACGGCACGGTGGTGACCAGGTAGGCGCCTGGCCCAGAACGCCTGACTGGCTTCGG
>JACZVF010000100.1 GCA_022572805.1 Chloroflexota bacterium | reverse complement strand
CTATCGCAGTGCTGCCGTGATGTGCCTGCTGGCGCTGTTGGGGGCCTGCACAAACCCATCCCAGGAGACCACCATATCGGGCGCGCCAAGCAGCACAATCGTGGCGGGTTCTGCAACGCAGTCGCCCATTGCCATATCGACGCCTGCGCCTAGCCTTGAGCAGAACTCTCCGAGTGAACCGCCGGAACAGCGTTTCGCCAACGTGACCAAGGTCAGCGCCAGAGGGTCCACAGGGGCATATGCGTTCTCCGTCACAATCCTGAGTCCCGATACAGGATGCACCCAGTACGCCGACTGGTGGGAGGTGCTAACTCCAGAGGGGGAGCTTATTTACAGGCGCGTGCTGGCCCACAGCCATGCTGATGAGCAGCCGTTCACACGCTCCGGCAGCCCCTTTGAGGTGGAGCCTGGGCAGACTGTAATCGTCAGGGCGCACATGAGCACTTCAGGCTACGGAGCTGCGGCAATGCGGGGGAGTGTCGCCAGCGGCTTCCACAGTGTGACCTTGGGCCCGGACTTCGCCCCGGATGCCGCTGACGAAGGCCCTCTGCCAGATTCCTGCGCCTTTTAGGCGAGGCACGCCTGTCCGCATCTAAGCAGATAAAATGCCGTGTGCGGGGAACAGCAGTCCCTGCACAGATCTGACGCTGTCCTCGGCGAATTCCCTGGTCTCATCGACGACGGACTGCTTTATCGGCAACTCCCCGTCATCCCGTAACGACTCCACCTGGTAAGTGGCCCGGTAAGGGCCTGGGATTTCGTTGGCGAATTCCAGGCCGGACATCACGCCGTAATCCATGGTCCATGCTCTGGCAACCGCCTGCAGGTCGTAGCCTCCGCCGCCCAGCGCCAGCCATTTAGGCGGCGCCATGGCCGAAAACTCCCGCACCACCGCGTTGTGCCCCTGCGTTGTTAACGCGAGGTGCGTTATGGGATCGCGGAAATGTGAGTCTATCCCCAGCTGTGTAACGAGGACGTCCGGGCGAAACCTCTCCACCAGCGGGAGGACCGTCTCCCGAAACGCCCACAGGTAGACCTCATCCGACGTGTAGGGATATAGCGGAATGTTGACGGCGTAGCCCCTGCCCCTGCCGGCGCCGGTCTCTTGAGTAAAGCCCGTTCCGGGAAACAGGAAGGCCCCCGACTCGTGCATGGAAATGGTCAGGACGGCATCAGTGTCGTAAAAGGCATGCTGAACGCCGTCGCCGTGGTGGCAATCGATATCCACATACGCCACTTTCATGCCCTCACTCACGAGGCGTTGTATTGCGATCACCGGGTCGTTGAACACGCAGAACCCGTAGGCGTAGCCGGGCATGGCATGGTGCAGCCCTCCTGAAATGCTGAATGCCGCGTCCGCCTCACCAGACAGCAACGCCTCGACGGCTCGCAGCGACGCCCCTGTGGAGTATGACGCGGCCTCGTACATGCCCGGGTAAGCGGGATTGTCGCCCGGCCCAAAGTTGAAGCGCGGGTCGGAGACCGACTGGCCCTCCACGCTGAGGCGTTGCACGGCGCTGAGGTAGTCCGGCGTGTGAAACTGCAGAATCTCTTCCTCTGTGGCAGGGCGTGGCGGGACCAGGGCCGACTGCTCCGGCGCAAACGCCTGGTAGGAATCAAGCAGCTCGTATGTGTAGCGGAGGCGCTCGGGTTTCATGGGATGGGAATCGCTGAGGAGGTGCCTGGACAGGGCATCGTCATAAACGAATACAGTCTTGCGGGCCATAGGAGGCACTTCCTTGTCGACGTGGATGAGTCTATGTGTCGGGACCGTAAATCGGACGCCGCAGCCTGCACGCATCAGCGCCCGCTGGAGCGGTGAGCGCCTTGGGCCGGGGCTGAGTTAAAGGTCTATGACCTCGTCCGCGTCCGCTACCTGGACCTCTATGCCGGTCTCCCTGGTCAGCTCCTTCAGCTCCCGCCTGATGTCATCCTCCCACGGCGGATTCATGTGCGAGACAATCACGCGCGGGGTGTAACCGTGATGCGCCTTAAACTTGTCTAAGGCCTCCATGAGCAGGGCAGGCGTCAGGTGGCCAACTCGGTCGGCGGTCTCTTCCATTGCATTTCCGAAGGTGACCTCCGAAAGCAGCACGTCCGGCGAGATATCCGGCCAAATATCCGCCACGCCTCTGCCTGTGTCGCCTGTGTAGAAAAGCTTCTTGTCGCCGGAGCTAATCTGGAATCCGGCCGCAGGGACCGCGTGAGGCACAGGCACGGCCATCGCAGTGTAATCGAGTACCTTGAACTCCTTTTTGAATCCGACCACGTTGATTCTGAACACAGGGTTATCCGGCGAGGGAGACCTCAAGAAATCCGGGAAAAGGCTCCCGTCCAGCAGCTTTGACTTGATGAAATCGGCGGTGTCCTGAATGGCGTATATGTCCACGGTCACGCCGTTGTTGCGTACGGCGATGCCCAGAGGAAGGAGGTCCTTGACGTGATCGAAATGGCGATGTGAGAGGATGATGGCCCGGACCTGCTTTTGCTCGTCGAAAGTCAGCGCCCGCGTGAGACCGCCGGCATCCAAAGCCAGCACGCCGTCGATAAGGTGGGACTCCATACGTGTGTCCCTGCTCTCCAAATTGTGAGCGCCCAAGACGCGCAATCGCATTATTCTCTCAGCGCTGACGTTCAGGTATGGATCGCCGGGGCCATCTTAGCACAGGCCGGTTTTTCTTCGTAACCGGCCTCCCGGCGCTTCTTTCAGAAATAATCGGTTATTGGTAGTAATCCACGTCTTGGTTCTCAGTGGGGTCATCGGCGGGGTCCTCAGCGGGATCCGCCACCCTGCGCAATCTCCTCACGAAAATTACCAGCATGGCAAAGGCCATGGCGGCGCCTATGATGACGGACGTCCCCAGCGTGCCGGGGTCGGGCAGCGCCGATATGGCGGCGCCGCGCCTAACGCTGGAGCGCCATCGGCGTTCCAACTCGTCCAGGCCGAAGCCATAGGCTCCTGAAAATGCGTCTTCGAGCTGTCTGCCCTGTTGCAGCGAGGCCAGGAAAGCGGACATAGGCCCGTCACCGTGTTTGTCCATGAGGTACGACACTATGCCCCACGATTCGGCGTAGAAAACGCCCACGTCCTGGGGGCGGCCAGGCACGCGGCCCATGGACCGCAGCGGCAGCAAATTTCCTGATATGGCGGCCCTAGACACAGTCCGGCCCCTGCCCTTGTCGCCCGCCTCAAAATACATGGCCAGCCCTTCGTTGAGCCACGCCGGTACTCGAACGCCAGGCGCGTTCAAGGCCTCGTTCATGTAAAGATGCGTCATCTCATGGACCATACCGTCCCTGTCCAGGTCCGCCAGCACGAACACGTCCAGCTCGCCAAAGGCGAAGCCACCGAACACATGCCTTTCACGCGTGGTCCGGCTTATCGGAGGGAAGCTCTCCTCGGACTCGCGGACGGTATTGAGAATGACAGCTTTCTGCCGACTGATGAATGCGATGCCCAGCAACTGTTTCACCTCTTCCAGACTGCGGGCCGCGTCTTTGGCCACGGCCTCAACACCGTCCGCGGGCCGGTCGTGAAACAAGAGCTCCATGTCGCCGACATGCAGCCTCTGCCAGGCCTTGGAGGGATCCAGGTATTCCACGGTGTACTCTTCGGTATCCAAGACCCGACCGGACGAGTCCGTGATGACGTACCTGTAGCTGATGTTCGTACCTTGCGGGAGAAAACTATCGCCGTCCGTTCGCAGCACAAACTCGGCGTTTACGTGTAACGCGTTCGAGAACTCGGGGTACCCGTATGACGTGACGTCCTGATTGCCCAGTCGATAAAAGAGTTCAACGCCAGTGATTTCCGCTGAGGAACGAACCTCCAGGCGCAACGTGACGTTCGATGGGAAGTCCACCACGTGCGAGGTGGACAAGACCTGAATCTGCCCGGCAATCTGGTTGTGCCCCCAGTCAGTGGGCGCGCCAGTTCCTGCACCAACCCCGGCCATTCCTGCCAATATGCCAAGAACAAGACCCCAAACGGCCATCTACTGCTGCTCCATCTAAAGCAAAAGCTTCTTATCTATATGCCTACGATTTTGATCATCGAATTGGCTTTATAGATTCTATTAATGTTAAGTAGCAACGCCGTGAGGTCCTCAACGTAACGGGCGTTGGCCAGCCCGCCGCCATCCACAGCCCTTACGCCGGATATGGCCTCCGCCAAAGCCATCACCTTCTGCTTGGCGTCGGAATCGTCCGCGCACACCACCACGTCGGTGTCCAACGACTGGTCCGGGACTAGCAGCTTCTGCGCGCTGATGTTTTGGAACGCCGCCACTATGGTGGATTCCGGCAGCAGGTCCCTGGCTTCCTCCGCCGCGGACCCGGCATCCACTCTCACGGCGCTGGCCCTGCCCTTCTCGAATACCAGGGGCGCGATGACGTTGACCACTAGTTTGCCTACAAGGAACCCCTTCAGGCCTTCCAATGTCGGCCTCTGCGCGGAATAAGGCACAGCGATGAAAACAATGTCCGACTCGTGGGCAACATCTGCGTTGGCTTTTCCCCTTACGGAGCCGGGAGGCGCGTCACCGGCAAGGCTTTTGGCCGCCTCATTCGCTCTGCCCTCGTCTCGGGAGCCGATTAACACCATTTCGCCCGCCAGGGCAAATCTCAGCGCCAGCCCTCTGCCCTCGGGACCAGTACCGCCTATAAACCCAATCATAGAACACCTTTGCACCCAATTTTAAGGCTGTGTCAAGAATCAGTCGGACCGGGCGGCCGGATGAACAGCCGCGTCTGTCAACTGTATTAACTGTACCGGCCAACGTTCAACTTGGTCAACGGCGGTGGACATGCAAGCTCGAAGATGAATGGAGAAGCTAAAATCCGGACGCCTGCCCCACTGGTTCGTGACGCCATAGACCCAACACTAATCTGGTTCGGATTCCAGCAACACCATCGCCCTTCCTACGCCCGGAATCCCCGAAATTTGAGGGAAGTATTCACCCATTGCGCTAATTGGAAGCATTCACTAGAATGAGGCCACAAATCCAGAGAGGCTTGGAGAGAGAGGAGAGTTGGCATGCCACGGTATAGCACTGACAAGTTGCGAAACGTCGTTCTTATATCCCATAGCGGTGCAGGCAAGACTATACTCTCCGAAGCGATGCTGCATACGGCCGGCGCAACTACGCGGCTGGGTTCAGTGGAGGATGGAACGACGGTATCGGATTTCGAGCCCGAGGAGGAGCGCCGCCAGGGCAGCGTGCAGACTGCAATTCTCACCTGTCCGTGGCGAGACAGCAAGATCAATATTCTGGACACACCAGGGTACGCCGACTTCCGAGGCGAGGTAATCTCGGCTGTGCGTGTCGCGGACGCTGCCGTGATCGTAGTGGCATGCCCCTACGGCGTAGAGGTCGGCACCGCGCAGATGTGGAAAATGGCCGACCAACGGAAACTTCCACGTGTGATTTACATAAGCAAGATGGACCGGGAGAACGCGGATTTCGATCGGGCCTTGGAGTCCCTCACCGAAAGATTTGGCCGGGGATGCGTGCCCGTTCAAGTCCCCATCGGCTCGGAGTCCGGCTTCTCCGGCATAGTCAACCTGCTGGACCCCAAGTCCGAGGCTCCGGACGAAATGGCCGGCCAGGTGGAGGCCGCCCGCGAAAGACTTATCGAGGCCGTGGCCGAAGCCGACGATGATCTCGCCAACAAGTACCTTGAGGGCGAGGAGATAACGCAGGCCGAGATGGTTGCCGGCCTGAAACAAGGCATCGCTGCCGGTCTTATCACTCCCGTGATGGTCGGGTCGTCCACCTCTGAAATAGGGGCAAGGGAGATGCTTGACGCCATCGTTGATTTCCTGCCCTCTCCGGCGGACGTAGGGCCCGTACCGGCCACCGCCGCTGATGGCGACACGTCGCTGGCCCCCAGCAACGACGGGCCTTTGGCGGCGCTGGTCTTCAAGACCGCCGCCGATCCCTTCGTCGGAAAGCTTTCTTACTTCCGCGTATACAGCGGGAACTTCACCAGCGATTCCCAGCTGTGGGATGCCAATACTGACGAGGCTGAGCGAATCGGCCAGGTCTTCGTGGTGAATGGCAAGGAGCAGGAGGCGGTGTCCGATCTGGCCACCGGGGACATCGGCGCAACTCCGAAGCTGAACTCGGTGCTGACGGGACATACGCTGTGCACCCGAGAAAATCAGATGACGCTGGAGGGGCTGGTGTTCCCGCCCCCCGTATACCAGATGGCTGTTTTCCCCAAGTCGCAGTCCGACGTCGATAAGATGAGCACCTCGCTGACCCGCATTGTGGAGGAGGACCCCAGCCTTACGGTTACCCGCGAACCCAACACCCTGGAGGTGCTGGTCGGGGGCCTCGGCGACACCCACGTGGAAATAGCCATCGAGAAGATGAAACGAAAATTCGGCTCGGAAATGGTCCTGGAGCTGCCAAAGGTTCCCTACAAGGAGACGGTTTCCGGCACCGCCAAGGTGGAGTACAGGCACAAGAAGCAGTCCGGTGGGCATGGTCAGTACGGTCACGTATGGCTGGAGATTGAGCCCTTGGAAAGAGGGAGCGGATTCAAATTCGAGCAGAAGGTAGTGGGCGGTTCGGTACCCAGGGAGTACATCCCGTCTGTGGAGAAGGGCGTGGCGAAGGCGATGAATGACGGGGCCATAGCCGGTTATCCCATCGTGGATGTAAAGGCGACGCTCTTTGACGGCAGCTTCCACACGGTCGACTCATCCGGCATCTGCTTTGAGATAGCGGGTTCCGCGGCGCTGACCAGAGGAGTGCAACTGGCTAATCCCGTCCTCTTGGAGCCCGTTATGCAGGCGCAAATAACGGTGCCGGACGAATTCGCAGGCGACATCATCGGAGATCTGAACGCGAAGCGCGGACGAATCCAAGGAATGACCCCACAGGGCGACGGCACAACTCTGGTTGAGGCCGAGGTACCGCAAGGGGAACTGCTGCGGTATGCCACGGACCTGCGTTCCATGACGCAGGGTCAGGGGACCTTCACCCTGCAATTCGACCATTACGAGCAGATGCCCGCCCACCTGGTGGATAAGGTCATTCAGGACACTAAAGAGCGGGAGTTGGCCAGAGCCTAGACTTCCAGTTCCGACAGCCATAGGCGTGAAAAGGGTCTGCCTGGTGGCAGACCCTTTTCACATCGGTAAATAGCTATTCGCAAGTCAGTCCAGGCTAGTCTCCCCGTGCGGACCAGATGGTCTGGTAATTGTCTCCACGGATTACTGCCGCCATCTCCTCTTTTTCCAGGCGCTTCAGGTCTGCCAGCACGTCTTCGCACTGTTTCACCATATCAGCTTCGCCGCTTTCGTCGAACCGCCGGACTATGCGTCCCCATAGGCCAAGGCTGACCAGGCTGTCCACATAGCGCGGCCAGGGCACAACCGTGAGGTTATGCACGCGAGGGAAGCCAGGCCGCAGCCTCCTGATGCTCCGCAGCCGCTCCTGCGGGGAGGCGACCATGGGCATGATCTTTACCATTGGTCTCGTATCAGCATTAGACCTGGTATCGATGATAACGGCCTTACGAAATGTCGGAAAGAAGATCGACATTACCTCAGCCGAGTTTATGCTATTCATGATCTCGTCGAGGTCAAAGACGAAATCGTTGTCCATTGCAACCTCTACCTTTCCAACTCATCCCGCCGGCTATGAGTTGACGAGTTCCCGCACCGTCTCAATGAAGGACGGCAGCACGTTTTTCCAGTCCCCAACGACGCCAAAGCTGGACGCCTTGAATATATTAGCATCCGCATCGCGGTTTATGGCAATGATGTTCTTGGATGCGGAGCAGCCAGCCATGTGCTGGCTGGCGCCCGATATGCCAACGGTGATGTAAATATCCGGTGTAATGGTCTTGCCGGTGAGTCCTATCTGGTAGCTGTGGTCTATCCAGCCGGCGTCGCACACCGCGCGGGATGCTCCGACGGCGCCGCCCAGAATTCGGGCCAACTCCTCCAGCATCTCGAATGCCTCGGACCCGCCCATACCCCTGCCCCCGCCAACAACGACGGCGGCGTCTTCAAGCCGAACGCCTTCAGATTCCTGGCTTACCGTCTCCACAAGCCTTGCCTTGATCGTCGACGGATCGAGACCAGGCTGGATTGTAACGACCTCCCCAGTTCTGGAGGGGTCCGCCTGAAGCGCCTCGACCACCTTCGGCCTGATGACGACGACCTGGGCGCCATCGCCGGGGAACGTGACTTTGGCCAGCGCGTTGCCGCCATAGACCGGCCTGATTGCGACCACGCGGCCGGTCCCGGAGTCGACGGCGACCTCAAGACAGTCTTGGGCCACCCCAACACCAAGGCGGAAGGCCAACCTGGGGCCGATGTCGCGTCCAACACTTGTCCTGCCAATGAGCACCACGGATGGATGCATTTCATTGCACACGTGCTCGAAGGCGCTCAACTGTGCGTCTATCTGTACATCCTCCAGCAGGGGGTCCTGAACAGCATAGACCTTGTCCGCGCCCAGGGCAATGGCCTCCTGGGACACAGCATCGGCGCCGCTCCCCAGCAGAGCTACGGCCACCTCGTCCCCGGAGCTCTCACTCAAATTGCGGGCCGCGGCCAATAGCTCGGACGTTATCGACTGCAATCCGTCCGGACCTATCTCCCCAAATACCAGAATTCCAGCCATCTTTACCCCATCAAATCAGTTTTTCTTCGCGCAGGCGTAGCGCAAGCTTGCGACCCGCGTCCGCCTCGTCCTCGCCTTCGATTATCTCCACCTGCTTATCGCTGACCGGGATGAACAGCTCCGTCAGCGTCAGCTTTGGCGCCAGATCTTCCGCGTCCAGCCCCAGGTCCGCCGACGACCAAACTATCGGGGTCTTTCGGCTGGCCTGCATTATGCCGCGCAGATTCGGGTACCTGGGTTCGCCAAGCTCGTTGGTGACTGTAACCACCGCCGGAAGCTGCGACTCCACAACCTCGTAACCGTCCGTAAGCGATCGGTGTACCGATATCCCTCCGTCGGCCAACTCCACTTTCTGGGCGAGAGTGATGCATGGCAGCCCAAGTAGCTCGGCCACGCCAAGCGGCACATGGGCCTGGTCCCAGTCGGAGGCCTGCCTTCCGCACAGGATGAGATCGTACTCCCCGACCTTCTCAATGGCCTTGGCCAAAGTGTTCGCCGTGGCGAAGGCGTCCAACTCGGAAACTGCGTCGTCCTGGACCAGAATCAGCTCGTCCGCCCCCATGGATAGCGGCTTCTTCATCACATCCATGACGAAATTGTTGCCCACCGAAATAACGGTTATCTTGTCCACTTCGCTGCTGTCTTTCAGGCGAAGGGCCGCTTCCACGGCATTCTCGTCAAATCCGTTCACCACAGGGGGAATGCCCTGGGCGGGTATGACCTTCTTGGCGTCGGTATCGACCTTGAAAGCAGAGGCCGGCGTCTCGGGGTCCATCACCTGCTTCACGCATACGATAATGTTAATTCCCATCCATTCCCCTTCTGTCTTATGCCTGGGCCGCCGCGAGTCAGTCACCAGCATCTGGCCCATGCCCGAATCTCAAATAAGTTGCTATTGCCGAGAACCCGTTAGCAACGATCTCAAAAAGGCGGATGCCTTGTTCCCGCCC
>JACZVF010000099.1 GCA_022572805.1 Chloroflexota bacterium | reverse complement strand
CGGCATTCGCAGGGAAGCCCCGGAGCTGGGCCAGCACACAGAGGCCATCCTGGTGGACGAGCTTGGCTACGATTGGGACGACATCGCACGCTTCCAGGAGGCCGGGGCGATACTGTAAGTGTCTCTAGCCTATATGCACATGGAAGAATTGGCCGGCCCTTCGACAAGCTCTCCGCCGCGGCGGTCCCCCGACTCGTCGGGGAGACTCCGCCCTCATTGACACGACGGAGGCGGAGAGTCCGAAGATATTCCTGTTCCCGAGTCGGACAGGGCGAACGGGCTTGGCCGCTACCGTTCGTAGTGAGCCTATCGAACCAAAGGCAATCACCAAGAATAATCCTTTGGGTAGGTCGCTTCAGGTTGTTGAGGCAAGCTAGTCACATCGGAGGCTTCTGCCACCCGCCTAGCGCCGTCTCCAGATGCCCCGCCACGGCCAGCGCCACGTCCTCGCGCCAGGGCCGGGCCACGATCTGCACGCCTATGGGCAGGCCGTCGGGAGAGGCGCCGCCTCGCACGACGGCGGCGGGCCAGCCGGTGATGTTGTAGGTGCCGGCGTAGCTCAAGCCAGGGGCGTTCTCGTCCTCCAACGACGCCCCGTGGGGCAGCGCCGGGAAGGCGGCGACAGGGCAGATGATGACGTCGTAGCCCTCCATGAATGCCAGCATGTCGCTGCGGAATGCATCGACACTCTCCAGCATGGCCGAGTATTCGCCCACCGGGACCGCTGTGGCCTTGGCCATCCGTCGCTCAAGCCACGGGTGAATTTCTGTGGTCCCATACCTGTCCAGCAGGCGCTGTGTCCATGCGCGCCCATCAAAGCTGGACAGGTCGTTGCTTATCTCCGGGTTCTCCGCGATGACCTTGGGGACATCCTCAGTCACCGCCAGCCCTGCGTCGGATAGCGCCTTGGCCGCGGCGTTCACGGCGGACACGGTCTCCGCTGTGGGAGTCCGGATGCCGTTGTCCGTGTACACGCAGACCCTCAGGCCGGCTATATCAACATCCGCCGGGTTGCCCAGGGGCATCGGGACAATGTGCGGGTCCTTCCAGTCCGGCCCGGAGATGATGGGCAGTATCAGGCTGAGGTCCTCCACGAACCGCGCCATGGGGCCGTTCTGCGTCAGGGAGTCCACCGCGCCCATGCCGTAGGGCACGATGTGGCCTGTCCTGGGCACGCGGCCGGAGTTGGGCTTGATTCCGGCGATGCCGCAGAAGTGCACGGGATACCGAACGCTCCCGCCCGTGTCGCTGCCGATGTCGAAGGCGGACCCGCCTGTTGCAACAATGGCTCCCGCGCCGCCGCTGCTGCCGCCGGTGGTCCGGGTGACGTCGAAGGGGTTGTTGGTCTGGCCGTAAATCAGGTTATTGGTCTCGGCGGCCAGCGTTAGCTCCGGGGTGTTGGTCTTGCCCATCAGGATGGCGCCTGCCCGCCGCAACCTGGCGGCAACGGTGGCGTCCTGGTCCGGCACGAAGTTGGCGCGGCCCATGGTGCCGCCTGTGGTTATGATGCCTTCAGTGTCGATGGAGTCCTTAAGCGTGAACGGCACACCGTGAAGTGGGCCTAAGTTGTCGCCACGCGCCAGGGCGTCGTCGGCCTGCTTCGCCTCGGAGCGCGCCCTGTTCTCAGCCAACTGCACCACGGCGTTCAGAGCGGGATTCACCTCCTCGATGCGGGACAGGTGCGCCTCAAGGACATCAATTGCCGAGACCTCTTTGTCCCTGATGGCCTGGGCTATCTGCTTCGCCGACTGGTAATTAATCTCGCTCATAACGATAGCTCCTTCAGTTCATAGGCAGGTTGCACGCGACCGTAGTTACCGCTGTGATATGACCGCCGAGACTCAATAACGGCCTGGCATTTAATCAGCTTCCCGAACACTCCATTCAAAAAACATCGGTGCGCATCATGTCCTCGAAGGTCTCCCGTCGCCGGATAAGCTCTGCCTCGCCGTCCTTGACCACTACCATGGCCGGTCTGGCGTTGAGGTTGTAGTTGCTGGCCATCGACGGAGCGTACGCGCCCGACGAAGGTATGGCGATGAGGTCGCCGGACTGGATTACCGGCAATTCGATGTCGCGTATCAGCACGTCGCCCGACTCGCAGTATTTGCCGGCCAGGGTGACCACCTCTGCCGGCTCAGCCGACATCCTGTTGGCCAGCACAGCCTCGTATTCGGAGCCATATATGGCAGGCCGAATGTTGTCGCCCATGCCGCCGTCCAGCGACACGTACTTGCGCACGGTGGGTATGTCCTTGATGCCGCCGACGGTGTACAGCGCCACGCCCGCCCTGCCAACGATGGACCGCCCCGGCTCGACGATGAGTTGCGGCTGACCGAAGCCCAGCTCCTCGCAGAACCTCTTTGTGTTGGAGGTGATTACCTCTGCATAGTCGGCGATGGGTGGCGGCAGCTCGCTGCGCACGTAGCCGATGGCAAAGCCTCCGCCGGGGCTGAATTCCCTAAGCTGAAGGCCTTCTTCCTTGAACTGGGCCAGGAAGTTAAGTACGACCTCAATGCCCAGGGCGTACGGCTCAAGCTCGAATATGGGGGAGCCCAGGTGAAAGTGAATGCCCATAAGGTCCAGGTTCGTCGCCTTCATGGCCTGCCTGATAGCCTTGGCCGCGTCGCCGGTCTCCACCGAAAAGCCGAACTTGCTGTCCAGGATGCCCGTGGTGGTGTGGGCGTGAGTGTGTGGGTCAACGCCGGGAGACAGCCGCAGCATGATATCCTGTCGTTGCCCCAGACGACCGGCGATAGCGTCCAGGATAGCCAGCTCATGGAAGCTGTCCACAACTATCCGGCCCACGCCGTACTCCAGCGCAAACTCCAGCTCCTCCGGCGTCTTGTTGTTCCCGTGGAAGTAGATAAGTTCTGCCGGGAAGTCCACTGCCTTGGCCACGGCCAGCTCTCCGCCGGACACGATATCCAGGCTCATGCCCTCCTCGGCCACGATGCGGGCGATGGCCGGGTTCACGAATGCCTTGGACGCGTATGCAACTCGCGCCCCCGGGTAGCGGCTGGTGAACTCCGAAATGAACTCGCGGCACATGCCTCGTAAGGTCGCGTCGTCGTAAATATAAAGAGGCGTGCCGAAATCTGCTGCCAGGTGGGTAACGTCGCAGCCGCCGACGGTGAGGTGGTCGTCGGCGTTCACGGCGACAGTAAAGGGAAAAAGCTCGATGTTGTTGAAAGTCATGTATTTTCCTTAGAGGATGTCCTTGGGAGCTGTTCGACCTCTGTCCGTTTTGTCGAAGTCTGAATCGAAGCTAACGATTCGCAAGTTTAGCTTGTAGGCCGCGACATATTGGTATGCATCGTCATAGTCGAAACCATACAAATCGATCGCCCGCAACAAATCTGACGTGTCGGCAGGCTCCAGATGGACTAGGTTCGTGGCACCATGGATAAAGAGATCGTTTACGAACAACGTCAGATCGGAAGACCGTCCCAGCCTGGTTAGAATAATTCCGATGGAATGTACTGCGAAGTCCGTAACGTACAGCAAATTTGACGGCTGACGGGAAAGGAATAACCTTACTTCTTCGTCTCGGTCTTGGGAGAGAAGTCTTTCAAGCCAAATGTTAGTGTCGACCAGGTACACAGGTTAGTCGCTCCGCCATTCTGAAGCCTTCCTTTGAAGTTCCAGGGAGGTGTACTTGTCTCGGAAATCCTTTAGGGCTCCTGCCCACTCTTGCTGCAACGGACCTTGCTGTTCCAGCCTTCCCTGGACGACGAGCGCTTCCACGAAGTTCAAGACCTCTCGCTGCTTAGTGTCGGGTAAAGTATTCAGTTTTTCTATAATGTAATCCGTTATGGTCATAGCAGGCATCCTGCAGGCTCAGGGATGATTAGGCTTGCCGGTGGCAGGTAAAGTCATGTCAGCATTGTGATGAACTTATCGAAACAGGGTGTGACCTACTATAGCACGCGGGGAAGAATCGCCGGTAATTCGCCAATGCTGCCGAGCACATGGCGGACTGGGTGATCGGCGAACTCGTGCCGCTCCGTAACGCCGGAGAGGACTGCTACAAACGGCACCGAGGCACGTCTGGCGGTCTCGGCGTCGGTAAGGCTGTCCCCCACGTACAGCACGTTCGCCGGTGAGGAGGAGAGTTTCTCGGCTGCTGAGATGAGCCCGGCGGGGTCCGGCTTGAAGGCGGCCACGTCCTCGGCGCCCACAATGACGGCGAAATGTTCTCGCAGGCCCTCCCGCTCCAGCACGCCCTCGATGCGACGCCGGTATTTGGATGAGACGATGCCCAGCTTCAGGCCACGGTCCGACAGCGTGCGGACCGTGGCAGGCACGAAGTCGAACAGCTTGGTGGAGTCGGCCATCACCTCGTCAGCGCGCACAACAAAGTGGTCCTGGAAAGCATCTTCGAGATGTGCTTGCTCCGGACCGGTCAGCGCCTTAAACGTCTCCGTGAGCGACAGACCTATGGTCCTGCGGATGGCCTCTGGTGACGCCTGCGGCAGACCCAGTCGCGACAGCGCGTAGTTTACCGACTCGATGATGCCGGGAGACGAGTCGCCCAGCGTGTAGTCGAAGTCGAATATCACGCTGTGTACCTTTCCCGGAATCATCAATCGAACCAGGCCTTCCATGCCCACCAGTTGTCTACTAGGGTCGCAAGCTCAGCGTATCCACCAGACCGCGGATGTGAGCCATCATTTTCCCTGGCTTCCGCGGTCCAGACGCCGGACCTGGCCAGACTTTCGGTTACAGGAAGATAGGGTACGTTCAGTTCCTCGCAAAGGCCAGAAAACTCTGCATCCAGCTTGGCCGCTCGCCCGTTTATTTCGTCGTCCGCGGTCGGCGGTGGGCCGACCATAAGCACCGGGCAAATGCCCGCCGCTTCAGACAGGATCGAGCGGGCGTTGGCCAGAGAGCGTTCCCTTGGAACCCTAACCTCGTCGCCTTCTACTGACACGTCGTTGACGCCGAAAGAAAAAACGATGCGGCGTTCGGCGGTAGCCGGCAGGCGTCTCTCCACCTCCGCGCGCCACCTGGCAAGAATGTCGTCGGTGGTGTCCCTCCGGACGCCAAGGTTGTAATACGTCACATCGTGGCCCTGCCCGCAGGCTTCGGCGCACACCCTGCCTGTCCAGCCCAGGCATTCAGCATCGCCGGTGCCATTTACGAAGGAGTCCCCTACAAAGCAGATTCGCATTGTTTTCATGAAAAGCAAAGGGCGGGGCCTCCAACACATGAAATTCGGCAGGCGACGGCGGTCCCGCCCATTGGTCAGACTGCGGAGAACTCGGCGGCGTCGGACTTCACCTTGCCGTCGCGTTGTAGCTTGGCCAGGTGGGACAGTATCTGGTTCTTTGCCGTGTCGTGCAGCTTCGGGTGAATGCCGCCCACGTAGATGGCCTCCAACAGCGCGTCGACGGTGCCGGTGCCCTCGCTAACCAGTTTCAGCACCTGTGCTTCCCTCTGCAAGCGGTGGTCTATGAGCTCCTGGAATTTTTCGTAAGGCGAATCGATGATAGGGCCGTGACCCGGCGCGATCATCGTCAGGCCCTTCACAGTGAGCAGCCGCCGCATGGACTCGATGTAGGCCGCCATGTCGCCGTGGTCCGGGCTAATCACCGTCGTGCCGGTGCCGAGAATCATGTCGCCGCTGAAAAGCACGCCGCTGTCACGGTGAACGGTGCACAGGCTGCCCATGGTGTGGCCCGGCGTATGCATGAACTCCAGCGTTGCGCCGCCCAGATCGATGCTGTCCCCGTCCAGAAGCGCCCTGCTCACCTGCCCGCCCTTCAAGTCGGCGTTAACGGCATCGCGTTCGTCGGTGGCGCAGGCGATTGGCCCGCCCGTGGCATCTGCCAGCCTTCCCGCCCCGCCAATGTGGTCGCCATGCCTGTGGGTGAGAATGATGGCCTCGATATTGGGTTTTCCCTTCGCCTCCCAGAGATCGAGGTGGGCCTTCAACTCGTCGTCTTTGCCGTAGGCCGTGTCGATGAATACTGCCCCGTCCCGGCCGATAACCAGGTACACGTTGGGCGCATAGACCCCTCCGTAGACTCCGGGACGTGCCTCCTGGTCCAGCAATATCTGGTGAATACCAGGCGCGATCTCGACGTGAGTCGCTTCATTGGTCATGTGGTCCGTCCTGTTGCGGTCCAGCTAATCCAAAAGCTTCGCCAGCGCTATTCCTTGTTCGCCCGCGACCGAATAGAGCAGGTAAGTTACGCCGTCTTCAACGTAGACGCAAGGGTCGCGGAGCTGGTTAACCGGCTCCATTATTGCCCCGCGTTTGGAGGGCTCGTTTGGCAGATTTGAGCCCTCGTAATCGAGCTCCGGCCTGAGCACGTTCTGCCGATCACCAGGCATCCATTCCATCCAGTCGGGGGTGAGGTCGACGGTGCTGAGGTAGATGCATTCCGGGGCGTCGCCCACCATCGAATAGTAGACGCTCAATTTGCCTCCGTCCAGCTTTAGGGCGCAGTGGCGCATGTTATCGGCAAATAGCGTCGGTCCCTGCTGGAAGTCCGTCAGACCATCCCGCGATCTGTAGAAAATTCCAGGCATGCCGATAGCGTAATGCCACCCGTCCCACCGAAAGACTCGGAAATAGGGCTGGCCCAGGTTCTCTGGTGAGGCTTCGAAGTGGATGCCGTCTTTTGAGATGGCCACTTTTGTGCGCTGGCCGCCCTCGGACACGGGGCTGTGGTAGTACATGCGGATCTGCTGTTGAGCATTGTCTACGTGCACGTCCGGCGAGGCAACGTGGAGGATGGCGTGGGCCTCCTCCAGCTTCAGCGTGCCTGGTTCGTAAATACGCCACGGCCCTTCGATGTCATCGGCGTAGGCCAGGCGGATGTAAGTGCCGTTGTGGTGCGCGAAGTACAGGTAGTAATTGCCCAGGGGCCTCTCCAGCCACTCCGGCGCTCCAATCAACGAAGGGCCGTTGATGTTGCCCTCCAGGTCGCCCATATCCAGAGTAATGACGGGATTGTTTGGCATCCGCTGGACCCTCATGGCAGCGGCACCGGGCAGACCTGCCGCGTCTCGGCGTAGCAGAAATAGATAACGCCGTCTTTTAATTTCATGCCGTCGCGTTGCGGTCCGGGATGCGTCCAGACGTCGCATACATCTGTCATTTTCAGAGACCTCGCTTGGGTTTCGTATGGCGCACTTTTCGTCGGCGTTAAGGGTTCCCGACTGGCTTGCATGGCATAGAATACAGCCACCGGTGTCCCGTATCAATTGCCGGTGAATGAAAAATAATCGAATTGGTGTGACGAGGATAAGTGATGCCCATGACACAGCAGGAGATAGACCGATTTCTCTCCCAGCCTTTGGTGGCCGTGATCGGGACCGTGGACGAGCAGGGACGGCCTCGATCGGCTCCGATCTGGTTCCACTGGGAAGGTGGGGCGGCCTACATGTTCACGTCGCGTTCCACCCTCAAGTGGCGCAACCTTCAGCGGCGGCCCCACGCCTCGCTGTGCGTCGATTGGCGAGAGCCGCCCTACAGGTCCGTGCTCATGGACGGAGCCGTTGAAGAGGTGGACAGACCTCTTTACGACCTGGTGCTGTCCATGGCCGTTCGTTACTACGGCGAAGAGAAAGGCCGGGAGTTCGCGGAAGGCTACAGGGGCGGACATGAAGGCATCGTGATTTTTCGCCTTGCGCCGCGCAGCCTTGTATCCATCGTCAGCGACGAGTGAGGCTCTCGTCATGCCTTGGACCTTCCGACACCTGGCTGCCCCTCGTGGAGGGGTAGGCATGCAGACTTCAGCCTGCCTAAGACCTGTTATCTTGCGGTAGCCCAACGCCGAATATCCGATATTATCCAAGAGGCTTTGCATGTTAAGGAAAGATTTGGATATAATGCGCCAGGATTCATGAATAAAATGCGGGAGGTTACTTGTCGTTATGGAGCCGGTGAACCTTTATGACCTGGAAAAGCTAGCTGGGGAGACGCTACCCCACAACATGTGGGACTTTGTAGACGCGGCCTGCAACGATGAGATAACCAAGCGGCGAAACCGCGAAGCCTTCGACCGAATAACCGTGAACTCGGACTTCCTGCAGGATGTCTCCAACCGGGACCTCACCACCACCGTCCTTGGCGAGAAGATAAGCTTTCCCGTAATGGTGGCTCCCGCCGGCGGACAACGCCAGGCCCACCCGGAGGGGGAGAGGGCCACGGCAATGGGAGCCGGCGCGGCGGGAACCCTCATGGCCCTGAACACCAGCTCAGGCTACAGCATTGAAGAGGTCGCCGAGGTCGCCACGGGGCCCCTCTGGTGGCAGCTTTACCACTTTAACGACGAGGTAACCGAGCTCCTTGTGACGCGGGCCAAGGCGGCCGGCTACAAGGCTATCGTCCTGACCATAGACACCCCGGCGCCCAGCCCCAAGGAGCGCGACGTGCGCAACGGCTACCACGCCCTGCCCGGCCTGCACTGGGGCAGCCTCCGGGACCGGCCCGACCTGGTGGCCCTTCGCTCCGTGGGCATACCCGATCTGGCCGACTGGAACCCGCCCGACTTCACCGGACTCACGTGGGAGCGACTGGACTGGCTGCGTAATCTGACAGGCCTCCCGCTGGTGGTGAAGGGCGTGCGGACGGTCAGGGAAGCGGCACAGTGCGCGGAGTATGGCGTGGATGGCATCATCGTGTCAAACCACGGCGGGCGGCAGATGGACGGCACCAGGTCCACCATCGAGACGCTGGTGCCTATCGCCGAGGCCGTTGGGGGCGGCAATATGGAGATCTACCTGGACTCCGGTATCAGACGCGGCATGGACGTGCTGAAGGCCCTGGCCCTTGGGGCCCGGGCCGTCTTGGTGGGGCGCCCGCTATTCTGGGGGCTGGCTCACGACGGAGCTCGGGGGGTGGAGATGATGCTGAATATCCTGCGGGCGGAATTCGACCGGTCTATGGCCTACTGCGGCAAACGCACGCCGGCCGAGATTGACCGTGCCGTCGTGGAGCTGCCCTGCCAGTGCTGGAGCGGTTCTCCGATATTCGCGCAATAAGTCTGTATCCAAAGCCGAATAGCTACATTACGACAATAAAAGAGCCCGATATCAGGTCGGGCTCTTTTATTGACTACCGATGTGTGGGTTGTTAGGCCTGTGGCGGCTAAGGTTACGGTTATGGGGTAGACACGAACCCGGCCACGCGTAGACTGCCGAACTGGTCCCCCACGAACAGTGGGTTCGAGCACGAGGTGTGTATCTCCAACTGCTGGATAATATTGCCGCCCTGTAGAATGTCGAACTTGCTGTTGGAGTGAAGTCCCTTGTCTCCTCGAGACGAGGTGAGCACAAACGTATTACCTACGTTGATAACCTCACCCGTTGAGGCCCCCGACCCTGGGCTGACGGTGATCTTAGTTCCCGCATCCTTTCCGGTATACTTGATCTCGACCGGTCCTGAGGCCGCCGTGGCCTCGTCCGTACACACTGCCTTTCCCTGGCTGTGGCTGCTCGCGGTGCAGAGGTCACCGGTGTATATGAAAGTTAGCTGGGTGGGTCTGCCGCCGGCGCACACGTCTATGGAGGGTGTTGGAGTTGGCGTGGCGATCGCACTAATGGCTGCGTGAACCGGCGGCGATTCCTGTTGGCCAGCGGTGGTGGGGCCTTGACCGTCATGCTCACCGGGATTCCCGGCTTCGCGAATGCCCAGCCCCTTCCGGCGCGGGTGGTCGCGTACCCCAGGCGGCGGATCGCCGGTCTCGGTGACGCGCACCAGGACGTGCCCCTCTACTTCAAGTATCCCGAC
>JACZVF010000098.1 GCA_022572805.1 Chloroflexota bacterium | reverse complement strand
CATCGGCGGCTCTCGCACGGCCATCGCCCAGATGTTCGCCGAGACGTTGGGTCTGAACATCGAAGACGTTATCCCCAGCGTGGGCGACACCGATTCGGTGGGCTTCACCTCTAATACGGGCGGCAGCGGCGTCGCCTTCAAGACAGGCTGGGTCGCGTTTGAAACTGCAAACGACATAAAGCGGCAGATGATTCAGCGGGCGGCCATGGTCTGGGAGACCGACGAGAGCCAGGTTGAGTACGTAGACGGGGGCCTGCAGCACAAGACGGACGGCGACCTGCGAATGTCATTCAAGGAGATGGCCGCCATGATGCCTCGGACCGGGGGGGCCGTGGTCGGCCGCGCCAACATGAACCCTGGCGGCTCCGCAGGCTCATACTCATCCAATATAGTGGACGTCGCGATAGACCCCGACACCGGCAAGGTGGATATCCTGCGTTACACCGCTATTCAGGACGTCGGAACGGCTATCTACCCTGTGATCGTCGAAGGACAGATTCAGGGTGGTGCGGTGCAGGGCATCGGCTGGGCGCTCAACGAGGAGTACTACATGAGCGACGGCAAGATGCAGAACGTGAGCCTGCTGGACTATCGAATGCCAACGTCGCTGGACCTGCCTATGATAGAGTCGGTGATGATCGAGGTGCCCAACCCCAATCATCCCTTCGGCGTGAAGGGGGTCGGCGAGGCCAACATAGTGCCGCCGCTGGCAACGCTGTCGAACGCCGTAAGCAAGGCGGTCGGCAAGCGCATGTACAGCTTGCCGATGAACCCCCAGGCAGTCCGCGAAGCCATCGAGGGTTAGCCATAACCTAGAATTGCAAGCATGAACGGAAGGGGCACAACAAATGGCGGGCCCCTTTACGTTGGCTTATCACCGCAGTCATTCATGCGAATACACTGCGCTTGTACCCAGGCTATGACATCAGCAAAGTCGCGTTATCCGGACCTAAGGACATAAACTTTGCGTCGGCTATCCCACTGGAACGTTTCCAGGATTACGCTTTTTTATTTTTGCCAGACTCCGTCTTGGGCGGAGGTTCCGTTGGCGGAACAGGATTGCTAGATGGCACTATAAGCCCTTCTTGCCCCCGGCGTTCACAGGTTTTGTTACCGCGGTCTCATAGTTTCGTTCAGGCAAGACTAACTCCCTTCATTCTTTTTCGCAGGGGTCGGCTTAGTAGGTGGCGGGGCATCCTTTCGCGGCGCTGGATTCTTTGATGGTACATACCCCGCATTTACACCGTCACGCTTTTCCAACGGAAATCGATTGGATATTTCCATAAATGCGTTCCTAACTCACCAAGATCATTTGACCGGAAGATTCATGAAACTGAAAGAAGCGAATAAAGCCACTCCTATCACGAATAACGATATGGCCAACCAATTTAATAATTGTGTCGCAGCGGACCAAATGTTTTTGGCTTCCCCGGGTTTCGCTGGATTCGCCTGATATTCCAAGTCCAGCACATTAATCTGATGTTGGATCGCATATTGGCTAGTCAACAAAGATGCCAACATGCAGACTGCTGCTGCTGCAAAGCCGAACCATGCCACGGCAACAAAAGGAAGGCTGCCCGCCACTGGCTATGGAGCGACCTGCTTGATAAATATCAAGGAAAGTGCCAACGCGCCACCCGATAGACTCAGTACGGCTTTGTCAAAGGCTCCAGACGAATGCTTCTTGTCTTCGACCATAGGCCTTCGCTGGGCTAAGTAGACTTGGTAATCCATTTTTCGTTCCGGTTGAGGAAGAATTTTCGTCGGCATATTATAGCACAAAGATTCTAAATAGCGGCCAAGATCTTATCTGGCTAAACGGATTTCCTATTAACCCTCGCCTTCTGCCCTGGCCAAGAAATCCCGCACGACGCTTAGGTAGCGGTCCGTCTCCTCCCAGTAGGGCATGTGGGCGCTGTTCTCGTAAACCACGAACTCTGCGTTGGGCGTGAGGTCGGCATACCACTTCACTGTCGAAGGCGCGGCCTCGTCAACCCTGCCGCAGGAGTACAACGTGGGCACGGCGATTTTGTGAAGGTCGCCGGAGCGGTCGTAGCCCCTCAAGTTCCCGGTCATGAAGAACTCGTTAGGCCCCCACATTGTCTCGTAGACGATTGCGCTCCGTGTGGCACGGCCCTTGAGCATCGCCGGCGGCATGGGGTCCAGGCGCATTACATGGCGTTTGTTGAACACCTCCTCGGCAGCCCCGTACTCCTGGGAATCGGTCGTGCCCGCGGCCTCGTGCCGGTCCATGACCTCTTGCACGTCGGCAGGAAGCCGGCTCCTGTACCGATTGCAGTCCTCCAGCCACTTTTCGATGCTGATGCATGGGCTGGACATAACGAGGCTCGTGATGCCTTCGGGATGGGTAAGGTAATAATCCGCGCCCAGCATGGTGCCCCAGGAGTGCCCCAGTATGTGCGTGCGGTCAAAGCCCAGCGCCTGCCTGAGAAGGCGTAGCTCCTCCACGAAGCGCTCCACCGTCCAGAGGCTGAGGTCGTCGGGGCGGTCGGAGTTGCCGCAGCCCAGTTGGTCGTAGAAGACGACGGGACGGTCGTTTGCCAATGCCCGCAGCGGCTCAAAGCCGTAATGAGTGGAGCCTGGGCCGCCGTGCAGAGTTATCAATGGCAGGCCCGGCCCGTCGCCGAGCACCTCGTACCAGACCTTGCCGCCCGGCACTTCCACGTAGCCTTCTTTAGACGAAATTGACATCCTGCATGTGCTCCCGAACGATTGCTTGATTAACCATCATTGCTAGGCAGCCAGGTGTTTGGCCATGAAGTCCTGAATCATCACCGTGGCGCTGTCGGTCTCCGGCGAGGCGTCCTTTACGAAGCTGTGGTACATGTCCTCGAATAGCTCCAGGCGAATGTCCCCTCCAGCCGCTCGATATGACTCCGTGAACCTCTCCGGGATGTAGTTGGGTACGTTGCCGTCGGCCGTGCCGTGGATGATGAGCGTCGGCGGCATGGTGACCTTTTCTCCGCGGTCCAGGATCACCTGGGGGCTCCCCTCCTGCATGGTCTCCTCGTCGCCGAAGTAGCTGAGGCTGCCTGCCATCAAGCGCTCCTGGCCCGACTCCTTGGCGTACAGGTATCGAGCGTACGAGTCCAGCACCGGCGATGCGCCGATAAAGTAGGTTAGCTCCGCGCTAACGTCCTCGCCGGAGGGCAGCGGAATGGACTTGTAGCGAGGATCGTCGGGACGCATGGCCGCCAGCATGGTTGTGTGGCCCCCGCTGGACCTTCCGAGGGCGCCCAGTCGGCTGGCGTCGCCATTGTATTCTTTGGCCGTAGACTTCAGCCAGCGAATCCCGTAATTTACGTCGGCCACCTGCGAGGGGTACTTGTGATCGGGGGCAGTGCGGAAGTCAATGGCTGCCACCAGAACGCCGCTTCTGGCCAGCGCCCGGTCGACGACCTCGCCGTCGGTGCGGCTGCCGCCCTGCCACGCTCCACCGTGCACATCAAGAAAGGCAGGGAAGGGTCCCTGCCCCTGGGGCTGGTAGATGCGGGCCATCCACTTCGTCCCCCCGGACTCCAGGTACTCGACGTCGAAAACCTTAATTTCGTAGCTTTTGCTGCGGTCGTAAACCGCTGTAGATTGCGTCAATGCTCTGATCTCCCAGTGCAGGGCATAGGGGCGCGCCCAAAAACGTTTCGCTAACTTTAGCATGATTACGCCCGAATTGACCATGCTACAATGACCGGCGAAAAATCCCCCCGTCCAAACCTGTCCCAAGAGGAAGTTGAATGAGCACGCACAGCCTTGAAACGGCCTTCACTATAGATACGTCCAGCATCAAGTATGGCCCCGGCGTAACCGCTGAGGTCGGTTACGAGATGGACCGCCTGGGTGCACGCAGGGTCATGGTGGTGACGGACCCCGGCATGACCGGTAGCGAGGCCGTCTCCGTCACCATGGCGTCGCTGAAGGCCGAGGGCATCGATGCAGAGCTGTACGACGGTGTGCATGTGGAGCCCACGGACGTGTCGTTTAAGGAGGCGATTCGATTTGCTGCCGAGGGGGACTTCGACGGTTTCGTGGCCGTGGGCGGAGGCTCCAGCATCGACACTGCCAAGGCCGCTAATCTTTACGCCACGTATCCCGACGACTTCCTCACGTATGTGAACGCGCCGGTAGGGCAGGGTAGGCCGGTGCCCGGACCGCTGAAGCCGCTGATTGCCGTGCCTACGACGTCGGGCACCGGCAGCGAGACGACAGGCGTCGCCATATTCGACCTCCTGGAACTGGGTGCCAAGACGGGCATAGCGCACCGGGCGCTAAGGCCTGTTATGGGCCTGGTGGACCCAAATCACGCACGCACGCTACCCAAAATGGTGGTCGTCTGCAGCGGCCTGGACGTTCTCTGCCACGGCCTGGAGTCCTATACGGCGCTGCCATTTGGCGCCCGCGAGGCCCCGGAGAATCCAGGACTGCGCCCGGCCTACCAGGGGTCCAACCCCATCAGCGACGTATGGTCCACCAGAGCCATAGAGATGGTCGCGGGCTACATGGTTAGGGCGGTGCATGACGCCGAGGACTTCGAGGCGCGCAGCCAGATGATGCTGGCGGCCACATTTGCAGGGGTTGGATTTGGGAATGCCGGGTGCCACCTGCCCCACGGCATGTCTTACCCCGTATCGGGCATGGTGCACGGCTTCGTACCGGAGGGCTACCCGGCTGTTGAGCCTCTGGTCCCCCACGGCATGTCCGTCATCATGAACGCGCCGGCGGTGTTCCGTTTCACCGGCCCAACCAACCCCGAGCGACACCTTCACGCCGCCAGACTCATGGGCGCCGATGTCTCAGGGGCAAGCCCGGAGGACGCGGGAGAAATTCTGGCCGACGCCATAGTAGACCTCATCAGGCAGGTCGACGTGCCCAATGGATTGAGCGCCATAGGCTACACGCCGGACGACGTAGACGCTCTGGTGGAGGGAACCTTACCCCAGCATAGAGTGGTGAAGCTCTCGCCCAGGCCGGTGGGCGCCCCCGAGCTAAGGCAGCTCTTCCTTGACTCCATGACTCTGTGGTAGCGCCGCGCCCTACTGGTCTAGCTGTCCCTTGATGAAGATTTTCAACATGCCTTCGTTGGCGTAGTTTGCGATTCGCCTGCTGACCACGCCCTCCCGATCAATAAGGAATGTTGTTGGCATGGATGTGGGGCGGTACGACCGCAATATCCGGCCGTTCCAGTCCATGCCGATAGGGTACGTAACTCCGATTTTCTTGGCGAACGCGCGTGAGTCCGCCTCGTTGTCCTGTACCGCCACTCCCACGAAAACCACCCCTTGGTCTCGGTACTCCTGCCACGTTCGCTCGAAGGCCGGCATCTCCCTGCGGCACGGCGGACACCAGGACGCCCAGAAGTTCAGCACCACGACTTTGCCTTCAAAGTCTGACAGGCGGACCTTGCTGCCGTCGAACAGGTCCAGCACGAAGTCAGGCGCGGGCTCCCCGACCCTGGCGATTTCCGAGGCTGTGGCCGGGATAGCCGTCACGTCGGGCGCAGGCACGCTGGCCGACGTATTCGGAATCGCCGTCGACGCCGGAAGCTGTGTTTGCGATTGACCGCAAGCAGTTATTGCAAGCATCGCCAGTATGACAGGGGCCAATGCGGCCGCCAGCAGTCGCGATGAATTGGATATGAAAAGAGATCGTAGTCCTGCCACCATAGGTCAAGGATCTCCGAGAATCGCACACACGGGCTAGATGGCCGGGACCACTTTTTCGGCCAGGTGCTCCATGGTGCGTATGCAGTCGTGCACGTCCGGCGTTCGGAAGTCGTAGGTGAGCTGGGTTATGCCGATATCCCGGCAGCGCTTGATGTCGTCGATGACCTCCTGCGTGGTCCCGATCATGCTGCCGGTGGAGCGTATACGGTCACTCTCCTCAAGTCCTGTGTCGGTGAAGTGCAGCGTGCGTTTCAGGGACAACGTGATCTCGTCCGGGTCCCGGCCAACCTCGTGGGCGAAGTCCCGCAGGTAAGGCAGCTTGGACTCCATCCACTCAGGCGTCTGGCGGGTAGGGTGCCAGGCGTCGCCATAGTTGACGACTCTGCGGATGGCCCGCCGCGTGTGCCCGCCCACCCATATGGGGATGTGCGGTTTCTGGATGGGCTTGGGGTAGAACTGCACGCCGTCGTACTGGTAGAACTTTCCGTGGTGCTCCGGGAACTCGGCGGTCCAGAGGTCCTTGAATATGGTGAGCCATTCGTCGGTCATGGGGCCCCTGTCTGCATATGGCACGTCCAGCGTTTGGAACTCCTTTTCCAGCCAGCCGACGCCGACGCCGCAAACCACCCGTCCCTTGGACAGCACGTCCACAGAGGCGAACATCTTTGCCTGAAGAACCGGGTTTCGGTAGGGCACTATGACTACTGTGCTGCCGATGCGTACCCGTTCAGTGCAGGCCGCCAGGAAACTTAGCATGGTCAACGTTTCCAGGAACGGCGCGGTGGACGGGCGCGTGAAAGATCCGTCCTCGGTGTACGGGTACTGGTCCGTCTTTTCTATCGGGAGGATAATGTGGTCTGCCGCCCATACCGACTCGAATCCCAGGCTCTCGACTGTTTGGGCGAAGAGGCGCATCTCGTCGCTATCCAGAAGGTTGGGTAGTGCGAAGCCGATGTCCATCCACGTCTCCTGCCATGTCTCCAGCGCAGCCGCCGAAAGTCTTGCTACCCCCCTGGCCATACGCGGGGACGATGGGCGCGGCATCCGGGTATCGAAAGAATCCAAAAATTACTGGATTTGCCCTCGGTTAAAGTACAGGGCGACGCCTATTATAACGCCGATGGCGACGAAAGCTATGTTCCCCTGAATCATTCCCACGATGGTAATGCCGATGCCGGCGACAAACGCGGTGACGTACATGTACCAGAGCTTTGACATGAGGCAATCCTTGTTGCTGTGCGCTAAGCTACGCCGCCGCCACGGGCGCCTGGCATGCGAAAGCCGTTCCCTGCCATGCCGACCACAAGCGCGGTTGCCAGCACCCCGGCCACAACCGCCAGCGCGACAAACAGAGGACCTCTTCCGTTGCCGCCGGGAGGCGAAGGTGATGCCGCCACCTCCGTCAAGGGAGTGGGGGAAGGCGCCAACGGCGTCGGCGATGGCTCGGACCTGGCCAGGGCCAAAGGCGGCGGAGTAGTTGTTGGCGTCGGGGTTGCCGTGGGCGTCGCGGTCCGGGTCGGCGTCGGCGATGGCCTTGGCGTGACGACGGCCTCGGGCTCGGGACCTACCTCAAGCTGTCTCAGCAGGCGACCCACTCGCAGCTGGTAAGAACCGGCAGGCAACACTATCGTAAATGCCAGCTCTGCCGTCTGGCCCGCCGACACGAGGAAAGCCTCGCTATCCTCGATTGTGCCGTCGATCCAGAGGCTGGCCGGGAAAGTTGCGGGCTCCATGCCGATGTTGGCGACGTCGGCGTGAACATTTATGGCTTGACCGGCTGTTGGCTCAGAGGGATCGACCGTGAGGTTGGATACCAGGAAAGCCGGCGCTCTAAGCTGCTTGCGTCCTGTGACTGCGAACAGGGAGAATCCCGGAATGCCGAGCGAGTAGAACACGCGCTCGTTGTCCTCTCGCACCCTCTTGGCGGGGTAAGGCACCCACTCGCCCCGCACGTCGTCCAGGCGATTGAAGCGTATCGACCATGGGTGGATTTCATTCTCTTCTATCCACTTCCTCTCCACGTACAACGTGACGTGGGCCACAGAGATGTCTTCGTTGTCCACCCCCGGCACATCAATGGCGAATATGGAGTTAAGAATGTCTTCCGGAGGCAGCGGCGGCGCGCTGGGGGGGAGCTCGGTGAAGTCCTCCACCACGACGCGGACCCGCGTGAGGTCCCTTGTGAACCTGGCCAGCACCTGGTCCAGCGGAGCAGGGCTGCCAATTATCTTGGCCCATGCGTCCGCTATGGTTCGGGGCACCAGGTACTCCACGATGGCGTCGGATATCTGCTGCGATTCGGGGCCCGGCAATCGGGGGTCTGGTTGGGGTGCAAGCTCTCGGGCGAGCTGCTCCACAGACACCCCGGGCAGGTTTTCAAGCAACACCTCCAGCGGTATCAGGAAGAACTGCTCGGGCGACATCTCCGGCAGGAGATTAATCAACGTTTCCTCGTCCGCCTGCTCAATAAGCTCCAGCAGAGTTTCTATGGATATGCTGTCGAGGATATCTCCAGCCGTTTCACCGTCGACCGCAAGCAGGATTTCGATAACCTTGTCGACCTGAACCTGCTCCAGCAAATCGGCTGCTTCTTCCGCCGGCACCTGCTGGATAGTCTCAGCCGCATCTTCGACGGTGGCGTCCTCGATCGACTGTGGCGTAACAGGCGTCGGAGTGGCGGTCGGCCCCGGCGTAGGCGGCGCCGGCGTTGGCAGAAGCGGCGTGGGCTCCGGAGTCGGCGCCAGTGCCTCCGTTACGCCAGGCGTTTGAGTGGGCGCGACAGTCGGCACAGGAGTTGGCGCTTGTATGGTTTGCGGCGTGGGTTCAGGCGTAGGCTCCGGCGTTCGGCGTCTTCTTGGCTTGTCATCGTCGGTGGAAACGGGCAGTGTGGGGGCGGGACTGACGTCGATTGGCGCCGACGCTGAGTTGTTGGAATCGTCGGGGTCTATCTGATCGCCGGTTACGGTGGCGGCGTTGGTGATGGCGCCCGGCTTTACCAAGATGGCCTCCACGGTGGAAGTCGCGGACTGGCCAGGCGCCAATGACAGAATGCCGCACGTCAGGGTGCCGGCAGTTTGGTCGCAGAATAGCTTGTCCGACGAAAATTCTTGAAATGATATCTCGTTTGGAACGTCGTCCCTAATAAACAGGTTGGTAGAGGTCGCCGGCCCATTGTTGGTGACGGCGATGGTGAAAGTGACCAGATCGCCAACGACGCCCTCATCCACGGAGGCCTGCTTCGTGATGGTCAGGTCCGCCAGCGACGAGATGGCGGCGTGTGCCTGGACCAGTCCATGGCCGGAGCCGTCGTCGAAGCCGGTTGCCAGTATATCCTTGGCGGACGTTCGCAGGGCTTGGTACAGGCTCTGAGGCGATATCGTCGGCGCGGCCTGCTTGATCAGCGCGGCGACTCCCGCGACGTGAGCAGCCGAAGCCGATGTGCCGAAGTAGTTGCGAATGCCGGCCAGAACGGGGTCCGGCGTTCCGGCCAGCGTGGTGTTCGGGATGTTCACCCCGTCCGGGCTGACCAGGTCCGGCTTCGGCCGTATCGCGGGCGCGGCAAGGCGGTTGCCATTGACGTCGAATAGAATTTCCGTTGGCCCGGTCGACGAGAAGCCTTCCAGCAGGTCAGGCGTCCGATAGTCAACGGCTCCCACGGCAAGGGCGCCCTCGGCGGCGGCCTGGCCGAAAATGGATCCGCCCTCCGTGCTGTGCTCGTCGATTGTCATAGGTCCCAGGAACGTCACGTACTTGATCTTGCCCGGCGTCGGGCCGATCATCGTCTGCTCGTCCACGGGCAGTGCGGGATCTTTGGACAGTGAATGCACAATCATTATGTTGAATATCGTCTTGCCAGAGCCCGCTGGATTGAGAAAGTCGACTATTTCCACGGCATCGCCCGTGCCGCTGATTTCCGCGACATCGTTCAGTTCTGAGCTGCCGCCGACAATTCTGGCTGGATCCCCGACTAGAGTGCCATTAGCATTGACGGGCTGGTCCAATATGAAGACGTCGATGTCGTTCGACGTGCCTACGCTGCCGGTAGCGGTCAGGAAGGGCGAGTCCCACTGAAGAGATATGAGAACTCTCGTGCCCTCTGGTAC
>JACZVF010000301.1 GCA_022572805.1 Chloroflexota bacterium | reverse complement strand
TTGAGCGTGCGTCCCACCAATGCGTCCAGCACGTCGCCCATGTGCTCAATGTGCCACAGGTGACCGGCATCGCGAATGAACTCGGCATCGCAGTCGGGCAGATGTTTTTGCATGTACCGGCCCATCGACGGCGGTATGACGCGGTCATCCAGGCCCTGCCACAAACGGACCCTTGTCTTGACTTCACTTAGCTCGAAAGGCCAGGGGCGGGACTGTCTGATTAGATCGTCGGCCACGGCCAGGTTGTCCGACGTGAAGCCGTTTCTCATGATCCCCGTCACTGCCAGTCTCACCTTCTCCCTGGCATAAGCTTCCCTATCCGCACCGGCGAGCTGGTACTCCGTCTTGGCGATGTACCGCTCTGGGTTGCGCCGGAACATGAGGCCTGACAGCTGCATATTGAGGCGAAGCAGCCACGGCGCCCTGCGGCCCATGGTGTAAAGCATCCCAATGCCGCGGGCCACATCTCCCCTGGCCTCCGGCGCCAGAGGCGACACGCTGCTTACTACGGCCAGGCCTGTCAGCCTGTGGGGAATCTTCCATCCACACGCCAATGCAAAAGGGCCTCCGCTGGAAACGCCTACCACGGCGAATCTGTCTAGCTGAAGGGCGTCGGCCAGTGCGGATACGTCATCCGGCCAGTCTGCGTAGGTGGCGTTTCGATGGGGGTCGGACACTCCGTAGCCCGGCCTGTCCGGGGCGATTAAACGCACGCCCTCTCGGAAGGGACACCCCGGAAACAGGCCCCAACCGAGGCGAGACCCCGGCGCACCGTGGAACAGCATAACGGGCGCGCCCAGCGGATCGCCATATTCGGCATACGCCAGCCGCCTGCCGTCAGGCAACACAAGCACTTCGTCTGTTCGAGGGCTCGCGGATGTGTCAACCAGAAGCACTCACCATTTGCATTTCGCTTGTCGCCTGATATTCAAGACATTACGCCATCTGCACGCGGCCGCCGGGTGCGCCGCCGTCTATGAGGAAACGCTTGATGTCGTCGGCAAACCTGACCTCGGAGTCGTCCTGCGGCTCGTAGCCCAGCGCCTGTCGGGCGCTGCTCAGCGACCAGAAGGCGCGCGTGTTGTTGCTGATGCCGTAAACCACCTGCCAGGGAACGCCGTGCTCGTTCTCGATATTGGGCGCCTCTATGGCCTTCGTGAACAGCTGGGTAAGGTCACGAGGGCTGATGTATGCGCCCAGGTCCCGCTTGTAGTTGGCCACGTCGCCCACGTAGGTGCTCAGGTCCAACTCTCGCGGCGCGCCGATTCGCACCATTACGACGCCCAGCTTGCGGGTGGTCGAGGGTATGCCCGTGTGCTGCTCCCGGCCCGATGCGTCGGTGAATCCGCCGATGCCGTTGGCGAACAGGAAGCCCAGATGCTCGTAGGTGGCCTTGGCCCAGCCGTAGAAGTTGTCCGATAGCGGCAGCCTGTACGGGTCCAGCGTCTCCATCTCGCGCTTGTGGATGAGATTATGCTCGTACCAGTCGGCGGCGTGGTTGGAGCTGGCGATGGCCAATCTCGGCACGCCGGCATCGTAGGCGCAACGCAGCACGTTGTAGGCCATCTGCACGTTGTCTTTCTCGTCGAAATAGTGGTCTATCGGCTCGCCGGTCCGGCGCTTGTGGCCCAGGTGCACGACTGCGTCCACGCCCTCGAAGAGGTGGGCGTACTTGGAGCGGTCCGTGTCTATTAGGTCTGCCATTATTGCGCCCTCTACCTTATTTCCGTTCCGGTCCTCCTCTCGAACGTCCACCAGAACCATCTCGTAGTTCTCGCGGAAGGTGGGCAGAAGCTGGTTCGCGATGTAGCCTGTGGCGCCGGTCATCAGCACCTTGTTGACGCTGGAATTTACCATTGATGGATGTCCTTTCCTTGGCTTTCATAATCTATCCTGGAGGGTTATATTGGCCTTGTCTCGATATCCCACGAATAATCAGCGAGGACATGACATGGATGATACCCTCACCGAGGCCGAACTGGAGGCCCTGCGGCAAATTGACACGCCTACTATAGCCAACGCCATAGAACCTTTCAACATCCGCAGCAATACAGACGGCTTCATGGGCTGGGATATACGCTGCATGTTTCCGGAGATGGGCGTCATGGTGGGCTACGCCGTCACAGGCACGCTGGACACCACGACCCACGGGCGCGTTCAGGACAGAGAGAATGCGTACCAGCTATTCGAGGCGATACGCGACACGCCAAATCCGGCAGTGCTCGTCTTGAAGGACCTGAGCTCCAAACCGGGGCACGGCTGCCACTGGGGCGATGGCCTGACGACTGTCGCGAAGAAGCTGGGCGCTATAGGCCTGGTCACCGATGGCGGCGTACGCGACGTCGACACGGTCCGCGAGATGGGCTTCCAGTACTACGCGCCGGGCATGGTTCCCGCCCACGGCAACTTCGGTTTCCTGGAGTCACAGGTGCCGGTGCGGGTCAGCGACGTGCTGGTTAATCCCGGCGATATCATACATGCGGATTCCAACGGCGTCGTGTGCATTC
>JACZVF010000300.1 GCA_022572805.1 Chloroflexota bacterium | reverse complement strand
CGGGATCGCCGGAGTTGATTCTTTGGTTCTGGGCAGTGGGATCGGCCACCCATTGAATGGCGCTAAATTCTGCTGCTTCTCCGTTCCCGAAGGCGAACCGAAATATGTCGTGCAGGAAATGTATAGCCTGTAAAACGCTGGTTTTCCCACCGCTATTGACTCCAACCATCACCGTGATCGGACTGCATTTCAAGTGGAAATTTCGAAAGCCACGAAAGGAGGCCAAGTATACTTCTTCGATGAACATAGGATTTCTCCCATAGCTATTGTCTAATCAACCACTTTACTTAAGAGAATGCCTACTACTCCCCCCTGTACCAACCCAGCGGCTTGATGTTGTACTGGGTGCCGCCGCCGGACAGGCACTCCACGGCGACGCGGGCGGTGTCCATCGACGTGTAGCAGGGGATGTGAGAGTCCACGGCGGCCCGGCGTATCTCGAAGCCGTCCTCCAGAGACGCCCGGTGACCCTCGATGGTGTTCACCACCGCGTTTATCGTGCCGTCCGTTATCAGGTCCACCGTGTTGGGGTGCTCCGGTTCGTGGGCCTTGGCAATCTGAATCACGTCGATGCCCAGCCCGCGAATCATGGCTGCCGTGCCGCTGGTGGCGTAAAGGACGTAGCCCGCCTCCACCAGTTGCCGGATCATTGGCACGGCCTCGGCCTTGCTGCGGTCGGCGATGCTGATGAGGATGGAGCCCTTCTCCGGCAGCATTAGGCCAGACGCCATCAGCGCCTTGGCCACCGCCGCTGAGAAGGTCTTGTCGATGCCCATGACCTCGCCGGTGGACTTCATCTCCGGGCCAAGGTACGTGTCCACGCCGGTAAGCTTGGCCATGGAGAACACCGGCGCTTTCACAGCCACCAGGTCCTGCTTCTTCCACAAGCCGCCCGGGTATCCCTCGTCCTTGAGGTTCTTGCCCAGCATGGCCTTGATCGCCAGCTTGATCATGGGCACGCCGGTGACCTTGGATATGAAGGGTATGGTGCGGCTGGCCCGCGGGTTGACCTCGATTACGTAGACCTCTGTTTTGTTGTTAGAGGTCGCTGAGGACCGGGGGCTGCGGTAGGCCGGCCCGCCCACCACCACGTACTGGATGTTCATAAGGCCCTTGATCTGAAGCTCCCTGCCGATGCGCGTGGTGTAGTCGACGATTGTGTCGATCTCCTCCTCGCTCAGCGTCAGGCCGGGGTAGATGGCCATGGAGTCGCCGCTGTGCACGCCGGCCCGCTCCACGTGCTCCATGATGCCGGGAATCAGCACGTTGTCGCCGTCGCAGACGGCGTCCACCTCGACCTCGCGGCCCTCGAAGTACTTGTCGATGAGCACACGCCGCCCCATGCCCGCCTCGAAGGCCGAGCCCATGTAGCGCACCAGCTCGGTGGCGTTTTGCACGATCTCCATGGCGCGGCCTCCCAGCACGTAGCTGGGCCTGACCAGGACCGGGTACCCGATCTCCTGCGCCACGTTCAGCGCCTGTTCCAGGTTGGTTACGGTGGCTCCCGGAGGGTTGGGAATGCCGGTGCGGGCGAGGAACTCCTCGAAAAGCTGCCGGTCCGACGCGATGTCTATGGACTGGGCGGTGGAGCCTAGAATGGGCATGCCCACGGCGTCCAGCGTTTGCGACAGGTTGATGCCGGTCTGTCCTCCGAACTGCACTATCGAAGGCGGCGACAGCTCATCTCCGTCCTCGGTGAAGACCGCCTCATTCTCCAATATGTCGCGCACACTCTCCTCGTCCAGCGGCTCGAAATACAGCCTGTCGCTGGTGTCGAAGTCCGTGGAGACGGTCTCAGGGTTGGAGTTCACCATGATGCTCTGTACGCCTTCATCGCTCAGCGCCCATGCGGCGTGCACGGAGCAGTAGTCGAACTCGATGCCCTGCCCTATTCTGATAGGGCCGCTGCCGATGACCAGCGCCTTGCTGCCGGGCATAGACTCCGCCTCGTTCTCCTGCTCATAGGTGCTGTAGAAGTACGGCGTCTTGGCTTCGAACTCCGCGGCGCAGGTGTCCACCATCTTGTAAACGGGTATCACGTCCCATTGATGGCGTAGTCGACGCACCTGCTCCATCGTCCTGTCCGTGAGCACGCCAATCTTCTCGTCGGAGAAGCCCAGCCGCTTGGCCTCGCGCATAAGCTCGGCGTCCAGGTGGCCGTTGAGCAGTTGCTCTTCCATCATGGCTATGTTCTGGAAGGCCCTGGTAAACCAGGGGTCGATGCCGGTGATGCGCGATAGAGTCTCCGGTGTGACATCCCTTCGCAGCGCGTAGAGAAGCCCCCACAGGCGTTCGTCGTTAGGGTGCAACGGCAGATTGGCCTGTTTCAAATTGCCGTTGCCATCAAGGTCAACCTGACCCTGATCTCCGGAAATATCTGGAAGCTTCCAGTCGGAACCCTCCCAAAGAATGTCTCGGTTGGTGATCTCCAGCGACCGAACGGCCTTCTGGAAGGCCGCCTCGAATGAGCGGTCGATGGCCATGACCTCTCCGGTCGCCTTCATCTGCGTGTT
>JACZVF010000299.1 GCA_022572805.1 Chloroflexota bacterium | reverse complement strand
ACAGATGATCGGTAGGGGTGTGCAACGGCCGGGATAACGTGGCAGCGGCTGTAGTGCCGATGTGCAGTAGATAAAGCGATGCGGGAAGGAATTCGGCCTGGCCGGCCACCGGAAAATTAGCCGTCGTTGGAGAGGAACTGGCGCAGGAACTCCACAACGCGGTCGTCCAGAACGTTGGCCAGCGCCGATGGGTCGGCCACCTGCACCAGCTCAATGAACTTGTCCACCTGCTCCCGCGTGGGCCTGTCCAAAATCTGCATGGCGCTGTGGGTGCTCAGCCGGCGATTGTACTCACGCATCGCCCTGGATACCTCGCCGGAAAGTTGCTCTTCGCTTCGGTGCGGAACGGTGACATTCATGGGAAGTATGCACGACGGGCAGTACGGGACATCACCCAGGTCCAAGTCGTCCTCCGCAATGGCGCAAAGCCGGTAACCCTCGGACACATCCTTGAACATCTGCTGGACCTCTAGCCCCACGGGTGACCCCAGCTCCGGGATTTCATTGAAGCGTGCAAGGGCGTTCACCTGAGGCGTCAGCGCTTCCAGCCGATGACGCAGCTCCAGGGCCTCCTGGTGATAAGCGGCGTGAAACGACCGATATGTCAAGGAGTAGCTGTCCCGCAACCGCGCCAACCCCTCCTCGATTCCCGGCCAAAGAGACGGGTTGTTTATCAGGCTGGCGGCATCCAGCCTGGCCATAAGCGAGTCACGCACAACTCGAAGGTCCTGATGCTCCGACCCAAAAGTCATCCTATCCAGGTAATTGCGGGTCTCGATAATGGCCGGTATGTTCTCCGATAACCTGGCCACTCTTCGGTGCGCTTCCAGGGCCTCGAATAAGCCTGAGGGGCCGTCAAACTCCCGCTCCACAGCGGCGTAGAATTCTTGCAGGTCCTTGGCGGAAGACATTCGCTCCAGCCGTTCCAGCGTCTCCTTCGCTGCCTCGACGCTGGTCCCCAGTCCTGCGGCCAGCTCGGAGATGCTGGTCTTGGCCACTGCCAGTTCGGGCGTCAGCGCCATCAGCGAGTCCACCAGCCGCTGCTCCTGGGTGAGCACATCGGCATCCTCATTAGTGGCTGTCAGACCCTCAACGAGCAGGGAGGCGTAAGGCAGGGTGAGGTTCCAACTGACTGTGGGCTCCAGCCTCATGTCCCCAAGCTCGCTCAATCTCAGCGCCGCAAAGTCAACCTCCGGCACCAGGTCTCGGGTGATGCGATCGCTAAGGAAGGCGCCGCCTCTGTGGTTGGTAAGTCCATGCCCGGGCGTCAACCTGAGCTCCGCGCGAGTCTGGCGAACGAAAGCGAGCAGGTGAAATAGCGATAGCTCCAGCGTCAGGCCGTACGTGTACATGAGCGTATGAACTAGAGCCCTTGGAGCAGCCTCGCCCGCAGACCCCTCAAGCTCACGCTGGAGAATCGCCAACACCGGACAGCTCGAGGCGTCAAAAATAGCCGGGTTGTCGGGAGAGACGACGCCCAGGCCGGCGGCAAAGGAGCTCGTGGCCTCCCGCGCACCAACGTCGCCTTGGAAGAGCCCTCTGAACACCTGGGCTACGTCCCGGGCTGTCAACGACCTTGAAAAGGAGCTGTAGTCCACAGGCAGAATTGGGTGCGCCAGAAGCAGCGTAGCCGAAGCCAGCGCGTCGCTCCAGGACTCTAGTCCAGTATCCAGGAAAACGTCTTGCGCCCGCAGGCCAATGTCGCCGTGGGTGTAGATCCTTCCCTGGGAGTAGGCCATGCCGTAGCGCCGCTCAAGCTCCAAGCGCAAGGACTCCTCCCGGTCTATCATGGCCCTGCGGAGGGCGTCAGTGTCCGGGTCCCTGTGGAGAACATACCGCTCCCTGGTCTCCTGTATGGACTTCAGCTCCCGCCGCAGGGACTGACGGACCTGCGTCGGAGAACGGCCCGGCACTACCATGGCGATACGAGTGTCCATGATGCGGCCGGGAGGTATTCTGCGGGGCACGGTGAAGAAGACCAGCCGGAAGTTTAGTTGAGGCGGCAGGGGCTCTCCCCATCGGTGGTCGACGCTCTCGGCGATAATCACCTCACCCGCGTACTCCAGGCCCCGATGCCGGACTTTCCACGGCTGCGGTTCGCCCAGGGATTCCAGGTCAAAGCTTAATGATTGTTGGAGAATTTGCTCGTCCATATTAATCGCCAATCATAGTTGCGGCAGACAGGCGTCTCCGGGCGTTTCGCGTTTCTTGGAGAGGGGTCACGCTGTCCAACGTAAGTAGTCGCCCATGAATTCAGGGCACGGGCGCTTGCCGTGCAAGGGCTCAAGTTCACCAGCGGCAGCCACCAGCCCCGGGCGGGCGGCACCAAGTGACTATCTCAAGAAGGCGGACGCCTTGTTCGCGCCTACCCACCGGGGGGGCTCTTGTTCCTAGAGGCACATCCCCCAGGCCCTCTACCAGATGGGGAAAGCCCCTCTGGACTCCCCCATGACGATTTTAAGATAGTGACTAAACGCAAGTTAGTCGGTCGGGCCGCCCCTGCCCAAGCTTGATGCCGGACT
>JACZVF010000097.1 GCA_022572805.1 Chloroflexota bacterium | reverse complement strand
AGGGTATTCTGAAGACGGCAATCCGGGATAACGACCCTGTTATGTTCTTCGAGGATAACAACGTGGCTGGAATGCGCGGCGAGGTGCCGGAGGACGAGGACTTCACCATTCCTTTCGGCATCGCCGATGTCAAACGCGAGGGCACCGACGTTACCGTGGTGGCGCTGGCGGGGATGGTGCCCAGAGCCCTGTCCGTGGCGGACGCTTTGGAAGGCGAAGGCGTCTCCGTGGAGGTGATTGACCCGCGGACTATAGTGCCCCTGGACAAGCAGACCATTCTTAAGTCGGTCGAGAAGACGGGCCGCCTCGTGGTGGTGGACCCAGCACACAAGAGCTGCAGCGTCGCCAGCGAGATTTCGGCCATGGTGGCGCAGGAGGGTTTCTGGACGTTGCAAGCGCCCGTCCAGCGGGTGGCCAGCCTGGACTGCCACTTCCCGTTCAGCCCTGCTTTGGAGCACCTGGTCTTCCCGAACGAAGAGAAGATCGGCCAGGCCATCTACGCCGTGATGGAATAGTTTTCCAATCTCGAATTTTCCGAAAAACTGGAGCATGAATTCGTGATCGATGTCAGCAAAGTAGCCGTAATCGGCGCCGGCCTCCTTGGGCACGGTATCGCGCAGGAATTTGCGACGGCGGGCTTCGACGTCGGCCTGCACGACCTGTCGGAGGAGATACTGGCGCAGGCGAAGGCCAACATGGCCCGTAACCTGCAAACGCTTGCCGAGGCAGGGTTAGTGGACGGCGGATTGGCCGAGTCAGTGCCCGGCCAGGTTCGCACCAGCACGGACCTGGAGGAGGTGGTGCGGGACGCCGACTTCGTTATAGAGGCCGTGTCGGAGGACCTGCCGCTGAAGCAGCGGGTGTTTGGCGAGCTGGACCGGCTATGCCGGCGCCACACGATTTTGGCCAGCAACTCGTCCACGTTCATGCCCAGCAGTCTGGCGTCGGCGACCGGCAGGCCCGACAAGGTGCTGGTTACCCACTACTTTAACCCGCCCTACCTGGTGCCGGCTGTGGAAATCGTGCGTCACGAGGGCACGTCGGACGAGACCTTCGACACGGCGTTCGCCCTATTCCAACAAATCGGCAAGCGCCCCGTGCGGGTGCAAAAGGAGGCGTTGGGCTTCATAGGCAATCGGCTTCAGGCAGCGCTGGTCCGGGAGTGCTTTTCGCTGGTGGAAAAGGGCATCGCCAGTGCGGAGGACATCGACGCGGTGGTGCGCTACGGCCTGGGCAGACGCCTATCCGTGGCAGGCCCGCTGGAGATAGCCGACGTGGCGGGCCTGGACATATACTCTACCCTGATGTCGCATATCCTGCCGGACCTGGACGCTGCCACGTCGCCGCCTCAGGCCTTAGCTGAAAACGTGCGGGAGGGCAACCTGGGCGTGAAGACGGGTCAAGGCACGTACTCGTGGACGCCCGAGTCGTCCGAAGAGACGAGGCAGCGCATCGCGAACGCGCTCATCGAGATACAGAAGTGGTCGGCCTGATGCCTGTCGGCGAATGACCGGGATTGGGCAACCAGGACTTACGGAGATTTGACATGGCGACCGAGGTGTTGCTGCCCCAGTGGGGAATGAACATGGAGGACGGCCTGATGGTCAAGTGGCTGGTGCAGGAGGGCGACACCGTCCAGGCCGGCCAGCCTCTGGTGGAGGTCGAAACCGCCAAGATCAACTCCGAGTTGGAGTCGCCAGTTACGGGCATCGTTGCCCACATAATGGCCAGAGAGGGCGCCACAGTTGACGTGGGAACCCTTGTGGCGGTGATCGCGGAGCCGGGCGAGACAGTCCCCCGGCCCTCCATAATGCGACCGGCACCCGCCTTGATTGCGCCCAGGCGTTCGGCCTCCCCCGTTGCGTCGTCGTCCACTCCCGGCAACAAGCAGGTAACGCCCGTGGCCAGAAGGCTTGCCGCCAACAATAATCTCGGCCTGGACTCTGTGGAGGGCACTGGGCCCAATGGACGGATCACCGAGGACGACGTGCGCCGGGCCATTGAGGAGCGAAACAAACCCAGGCTAGCGGTCCAGGTGGTGCCCGGGGCCCGTCTTTTGGCCAGGCAACATGGCATCGATCTTAACGACCTCGAAGGCTCGGGACCCAACGGCAGAATCCTGGTGGTGGACGTGGAAGGCGTAATCGCGGAGGGCTCGAACGCCCTCCCAACACGAGAGGTTATTCCTCTGCGTGGGCTGCGCAAGACCATAGCCGACCGTATGCTCCAGAGCTCCCGCGGCATGGCGCAGGTAACCCTCACCACAGAGGCCGACGTGACGGAGATGGTGCGGCTTCGGGAAGCGCTGGTTTCCGAGTGGCGCTCCGACAGGATACGCCCGCTGGACCTGGACATCATCGTTAAGGCTGTCGCCGATACGCTGGCCGAGCATCCCAGGCTAAACGCTACGCTGGTGAAGGACGAGGTCCGAATATTGCAGGATGTAAACGTTGGCCTTGCCATGGCGGTCCCGAACGGGCTTCTCGTGCCGGTTATCCGCAATGCCGACGCCAAGGGGCTTCAGGACATCGCTGTGGAAATACGGGCCCTTGCTGAGCGGTCACGCATGAACGAGCTGTCGGTTGACGACATGATCGGTGCGGGGTTCACCATAACCTCCCTCTCCAACTACGATGTGGACGCCTTCACTCCGATTATCGATCCTCCCCAGGTGGCAATTCTGGGCGTCGGCCGGGTGCGTGAAAAGCCGGCTGTGCATCGGGGAGAGATTGCGATTCGCTCCATGATGTTCCTTAGCCTCGCCTTCGATCATCGGGCGTTGGATGGGGTGCCGGCGGGAGAGTTCTTGCAGGCGGTATCGCGGCGTCTTGAGGACACGTCATGGTTGGCTGCACCCTCCCTGAGCGGAGGCCTTTAGCCCTTGGCGACAGTAGGCATAATCGCGAATCCCGCCGCCGGCAAAGACATACGCCGGCTCGTGGCCCACGGACGATTCGTCCCCAACCAGGAAAAAGTGAACATACTCAAGCGAATCCTGGCCGGCCTGGATGCCGTGGGTGTTGAGCGGGTAGTCATGATGCCCGACATGGCCGCCCTGGGCCGGGGCGCCCTCGACAACACCAGCTTTTCACTCTCCGTCGAATTCCTGGAGATGCCCGTCTTTAACGACGACCTGGACTCAACCCGGGCCGCAGGCATGATGGCCGACATGGAGGTCGGATGCCTGATAACGCTGGGCGGCGACGGCACGAATCGGGCCGTCGCCAAAGGCTCCCGAAACATCCCATTGGTGGCCGTATCTACCGGCACCAACAACGTGTTTCCTGAGATGGTTGAGGGGACGATCGCGGGGCTGGCGGCCGGTGTCGTGGCGTGCGAAAAGGTCTCCCTGGACGGCACCACCGTGGCCAGCAAGCGTCTTGAGATTTTGGTGGACGGCGAAATGCGAGACATCGCCCTGGTCGATGTTGCCATTTCCAAGGAGCGATTTGTAGGCTCCCGGGCAATATGGGATGTGGGCACCGTGGACGAGCTTTTCCTTACGCGGGCCGAGCCCTCCAGTATTGGTCTGTCTGCCATAGGCGCTCAACTCCAGCCCACCTATACCTGCGACAGGTGGGGCCTGCGCATATCCTTGGGTCCAGGTGGGACGACAGTATCGGCTCCGGTAGCTCCGGGTGTGATTGAGCCGGTAAGTATCGCTCACTGGTCAAAGTTGGAGTACGGAGAAAAGGCGGACGTCAGCCTGAACCCATGCACGGTGGCCCTCGACGGGGAGCGGACCTTCAGCGCGCTACCAGGGCAGAAGGTACAGGTGTCGCTGACGGATAAGGGGCCGTCCGTAGTGTCGATAGACGCTGCGCTAAAAGAGGCGGCACGGAATGGAACATTCAGCCGAGACATAATATTCAAGGGAGGGTCGGGTTCTTAATGAGGTTCAACTCCAGGCGGTCAACGGTCATGGCAACCAATGGTATGGTGGCGACAAGCCAACCACTGGCGGCCATGGCGGGCCTTCGCATGCTGATGAACGGTGGCAGCGCGGTGGACGCCGCCGTAGCCGCCGCGGCAACTCTCAACGTGGTGGAACCACAAGCCACCGGCGCCGGTGGGGACCTTTTTGCGTTGGTCTATAACGCATCGGACAAGAAGGTCTATTCCTTGAACGCCAGCGGCCACTCTCCAGCGGCGGCTTCGGCGGAGGAGTTGCGTAACAAAGGCATGCGCTCGATACCGGATGACAGTCCGTACTCTGTTACGGTTCCGGGAGCCGTCAGTGGCTGGCAGGCCTTGCTGGACCGCTTCGGCAAGATGCGCATGTCCGAGGTGTTGAAGCCCGCCATCGCCTACGCAACCGGCGGGTATCCTGTCTCTGAAGTCATCAGCATGCAGTGGCAGGGAGCGGTTGCGAAGCTAGAGGCAAGTCCATCGGGGAGCGAGCTGCTTCTGGACGGCCGTGCGCCTCGCCCAGGGGAGTTTCTAAAGCTGCCGGAGCTTTCCAAAACGCTTAACGCCATCGCTGAGGGTGGCGCCGAGGCATTCTACAAAGGGCCGCTTGCCACGAGGACCGCGGAGTACGTGCAGGGACTTGGCGGGTGGCTTTCTGCTGAGGACATGGCGGGCCACTCCGCCGACTGGGTTGACCCAATCTCCACAGACTACCGGGGGGTGACCTGCTGGCAATGCCCTCCCAACAACCAGGGCGTCAACGTGCTAATGGCGCTGAACATGGCCGAGGGATTTGATCTGGCCGGCACCGGCTTCCAGGAGAGCGAGACCTTTCATCACCTTATAGAGTGCGTTCGGCTGGCCATGACAGACGGCATGCACTACGTCACCGACCCGTCCAAGATGAGCGTCGAGACCAGCAGGTTGATTTCAAAGTCATACGCTGAGGAGAGGCGCAAGCTCATTCATCGTAATGTGGCCATCTCGGACCTGCCGTTGGGCGACCCCGGTATGAGAAGCGACACTGTTTACATCACCGCCGTCGACGGAGAGGGCAACGCATGCTCGCTCATCAACAGCGTTTACTCCAGCTTTGGCTCCGGCCTGGTTGTCCCCGGGACCGGCATGGCCTTGCAGAGCAGAGGCACCTCCTTCTCGCTGGATCCCGAGCACCCGAATGTGCTGGAGCCCAACAAACGCCCCTACCACACCCTGATTCCGGGCATGGCCACCAAAGGCGATGAGCTGTGGCTCAGCTACGGCGTCATGGGAACGGTCCAGCAGGCGCAGGGACACCTGCAAATTCTGGTGAACATGATCGACTTTGGCCTGGACCCGCAGGAGGCCCTGAACGCTCCCCGTTTTAGCTACAGGCCTGCCGAAGGCGTCATCGGGCTGGAGTCCATGGTGTCCGGCATGGTGGCCTACGAGCTAAGGTCCAAAGGCCACAAGACGGAGCTACGTGAGCCGCACCCGCTCTACTTCGGCGGCGGCCAGATCATCGAAAGGGACGCCGAAACAGGCGTGCTGAAGGGTGGCAGCGAGCCGCGTAACGATGGCTGTGCCGTAGGCTGGTGAATTAGCCAAGGGCAGCAACCGGGGCCTATACTTGAATCGAAAATTACTCTTCCGAGGCACGCATATGCTGTGTGATGCTGCGGGCCCGAGGCGTGCTGGAAATCTCGCAGAGCGCGCCGCTGGTCGAGTTGAAGCGGCTTGTGATCTGTTTCCAGGGCTCCTCTTTTGGGGCCTGGAGAAAATTTGTCCCCGCCGCCGACATCGCACGATTGGACTCCTCCACGTCATCCACTTCGAACCCCACGCTGAATCCTAGCGGGATGCGGTCTGTGGCTTGCGGGTCGCCGAAAGTGGCCTCTGCCGCTTCCCTGCGGGACCAGATACCGAAGTGAAGAACGCCGGGGATGTCCACCACTGCGTAGCCGGAACCTTCCTGGTGTTCCACGGACAGCCCCAGCACGTCTGTGTAGAAGCGCACGGCAAACGCAACATCCTCCACCACTTCAGCGATACCGGCGACGTGTCTGATCATTTTCTGTCCTCAGCATATTCTCATATGCCCAGCAGGCATAGAAGCGCCCGCCTGTTCGGGGGCGACCCCAGGCGAGGTCTGGGCTTCCGGCTGGCCCTACAGTGCTCTCGATGCGTTCCGTCGGTAGGCGTAGCGACTATTCGCCGCGCACCGGACTGTGTGGCTAGTTCCAATTTGTACACCGCCGTTCTTGCCAACGGCCCCTTGCATTCCGCCATCCGAGCAACCCCCTCGGTGTTATTCACTAAGTCTGATGCCGCAGCTTATAGGGAGATTTATCCCTGGAACATGCCTATGTTGTTGCCATCGGGATCGGCGAAGATGGCGAAGGCTCCTATGCCGTGTATTGGCGTCGGAGGCATCACTGACTGGCCGCCCAAAGCCACAGCATTGTCGAGTGAGGCCTGCAAGTCGTCCACCTGAACGTAGAAGATGACGTGGCTGGTTGGCATGCGCTCGGTCGTCTGCAACAGGCCGCCGCCGATGCCGCCCTCGCTATGTTCCACCAACCTGTATCCGTCCATCTCCTCTTGCGCGTTGATCTCCCAATCGAACAAGTCGCCGTAGAACTCTTGCAGCTTGGCCGCATCCCTGCCCGCTATTTCCCAATGGACCACCGGGCTGGCCATGGCTCTCTCCCTACGAAATCTGAATTCAACAAAAGCAATAGAACAAATGTATTACAGAACAAATGTGTTTGTCAAGTGTAAAAAGTCGCCCGTATTTCGACGAAAGAACCAATCGTTAATTACAACGAGTGAAAGGTCAGCTTGGTTTGTTAGCTGTTCAGAATCCGGGAAGTACAGGCGTGAGGAAGAGATTCGGCAATGTGAAAGTCGGAAGGAGAATTATGCCGGGAGTGGGTGTCGCGGTGCGTAAAGGCGTCAGGCACCTGAACGTCGCCTTGATAGTCATGTCGCGGGTGATTTCGAAGCTCAGTTTCTCGTCTGAGGACGTTATCGAGCCCGACCATCCTGAAAAGCCGCAACCTCTGGCGGGCTGGGCTGCGATAGTGACGTTCGTGCCGTCCTTGTACCTGCCGTCGAGGCCGGCCTCTGGGAAAATGAATATCTTGCCGACGGTTGGCAGCACAGGTCCGAGCTTTAGCGTGTACCTGGGTGCGGGCGTCGGCGTTAGCGTGGCCGTCGCTGATGCCGTCGGTGATGCAGTAGGCGTCGCCGGCGGGGTTGGAGTCACCGTGGACGATGGCGTTGGCGTCTGGGTTGCAGGCACAGCCGTGGCTGTGACGGTGGCAGTGGCAGTGGCTGTTGCCGTGGGTTCAGGAATCACGGCGGCAACGGGTTGGAACGATACGCTGAACGTAGTCTCCGTGTCGCTGTCTGTCCTGTTTTGGAGCGACACGGTCAGTGCCTTCGAGACGTAATCCCGGCTCAGGGGTATCCTATACTCGCCCGAGGCAATCAGTAGCTCCTCATCAAGCAGGGTCGTGGGCAGGCCGGCGGTCCGCAACGCCTGTATGAACCCCTGGTCGGACTCCGATGCGGCAACCGTGACCTGAAGGCCGTTGCCAGTCACATCCCATTTCACCTGCAAAATTAGAAGCCCTGGCTCCTCGACGATCACTTCAAAGCTGCGCTTTTGCTGCGGGCTTAGCTCCATGGCCCCAGCCAGGGGCGAGTCGGCCTTCACCAAAATGGGGACGCCTGCCGGAGGTCCTGTTATCGGAGACGGCCTGTCATCTCCCCTACCGCCTAAGATGACGACCAATGCGATAATCGCGGCCAGTCCCACCACCGCGGCGATGGCTGCTGGAATGGCCCACCTGGGCAGCTTGGGAGGAACGGTCAGGGCGCCATGCATCTCCGAAGGCGGCACTGTGTTTAGTGGGCCGGTGGCCTTTATTCGAAATGCGTACGGCTTCGGCAGGCCACGCAGCGGCTGCTGACGGGCAACTACCGTTACAGTAGCCTCTTGCGATTCGCCAGGAGCCAACTGAGGAGTTTGCCTGGAGAATGTAAAATTCAAGGCGTCCTGTGGGTCTGTGCCGTTCAGGCTGATCTCAATGTCGGTGTTGCCGGAATTCGTCAGGGAGGCCGTGAACACACCGTTCGCGCCGGTCAGTTGCTGGGGGTGTAGCTCGACGCTCACGTCGTAATAGGGCGCCACCTCCAGCATGCACTCGACTTCCGCGTTAATCGAAGGGTCCTTGCGAGAGGCCACTTTGACGGTGAATGGGTAGGCGCCGGCCCTTGCGCTGCTGGACCTAGGGACACGCAGCGTTAAGTCACTGGTGGCGCTGTCTCCAGGAAACAACGCGACGCTGTTTACTGAAAGTTCCACCCATGATTCGTCCAGGCCCAGCACCTCGATGGTAAATACATCAACGACGTTGCTGGTGTTCTGAACAAAAATCGAAGCTACGGCCTGCTCTGCCGGGACAATGGTGAGTTGGTCCGGGGTTACCGAGACCTGGGCGAAATCCGTCATGTAGATCAGCCGAATTCAGGGTTGGAAATGCGCATGGAATATACACCAGAGCCGGCGCACAGTTCAATGGCCGCGCGCCGCTTGAAAGCAGTCCTGCCTTGTCTATCCAGGTCTGGAACCCATTAATGTCTTGGCCTTTTCGTAGTCGGCCACCGCGTCCTCCCGCCTTCCGACCGCCCACAGCGCCATTCCCCTGTTGTTGAAGGCGTACCAGTAGTTGTCGTCGAGATCGATAGCGCGGCTGTAATCGGTGATGGCAGCCTGGTAGTCGGACTTGTCGGAAAGCGCCATTCCCCTGTTGTTGAAGGCGTCCCTGTACTGCGGGTTAATATCGATGGCTCTGGTGTAGTCCTCAATGGCTTTGTCCGCTTGCATCAGGCAACGGTACGCAATGCCCCTGTTGTTGAACAGCACAGAGTCCTTGGGGTCCAACTCGATGGCCTTCGAGTAGTCCCCGACCGCTGCGCTGTAGTTCGCCCCATCCAGGTAAGCGTTTGCTCGTAGGAAATAATTTTGGGGATTGTCAGGTTCGGCGTCAATCTGCTCGGTAAGGTTTAGCGCATGCTGGGCGTGGTAGTCGTTGTCGCTCATGTGACTCAGGTTCGGGTCGTTCTTCCAGTTCACCAACTTCTTCTCCGGAGACAGGCCAGGTGGCTTCGCTAACCGTGCGCTGATAAGATGATACACAAAAATCCCCCGAGCCAGACAACAGACGAGAAAAACAGAGGAGTTTAAGATGGTCAGTCCCACCGATCCCAATAAAATCGTGCTAACCGGCGAAAATTCCTTTATCCGGCTGCACGAAGGCCAGGGCGGTCCACTGCTCACCAGGTCCAGCCACTGGCGTATCCTGCTGAGCCCGGCGGGCCCAGGGCATGTGCTGTACCTGAAAAGCGACCTCACCAACGACGAGGTGCGGATTTACTCCGACAACATCGCGCTGGCCCGCTGGCTACAGGGCGAGATAGAGACCTTCCTGTTCCCGGAGTTCGCGGACGACAGCGTGCCGGTGACCGACGCCATATTCAACAATTCAGGCGACCACCGCTCCTTCTGGACGGAGACCGTGGAGTCTGAGGAGGAGACCATCGCCCTGACCTGGCACGACTTCGCCGAGCCGTACATGCTTACAGTCGGCGCGGGCACGGTGGAAGGCAGGCCTCACGGCGTCTACAGCTGCTTCATCCCGGCTCGCAAGGCACAGATGACGTTGAACGGTATCGTGGCCCGGGGCGTGACTCTGTCCGAGATGCGGGGCGACAAGGAGAGCAGCTCCTCATGCCTGGCGTGGTCGGAGACCTGGGTCAAGCCGTAACGATCGTGCCGCTGGTTGACTTCGCCGCAAAGAGGAAGGGCGAATCCTGGGTTTCATCACGCGTCGGTCGGTTCGGGGTGGCTCTCCCGTTGCCGCTTGAATGGCAAACGTGACGGCACAGCAGGTCGGCCTGGCTTCTCCGTTACCCAGGATTTGC
>JACZVF010000096.1 GCA_022572805.1 Chloroflexota bacterium | reverse complement strand
GGGAGAAGCAAAGAACAGAGGTGAAACAGCATTTCCGTCTGCCCTTCTAAGGAGTTTCGATGGGGACCCACCGAAGGGGGTGAAAGTGATCATGTCCTGCCGGACAGAGAGAAAACCACAGACATATGCCACCTATCAAGACTTCCGCCTGCGACCTTTCAGCTTCAAAGAGACAGAAACGTTTTTGAAAAATCGAAAACGGAATCCGACCCAGGCCGAAGTCAAGGTTGCTTTGGCCAGATCAGGAGGAAATCCCCGGATTCTGGAACATCTTGTAGCGGGGGATCGTGACCTGTTGGACGAGTCTGGGCAGAGGCTGGTTGCCGAATATGCCTACGCTGAATCTTATGGACCCTCTCCCTCCTTCGGCAAGCTCAGGACAGGCGCTGTATCCCCCTCGCCACCTTCGACTAACTCAGGGCATGCTTGGGAGGGAGAGGGGGACTAAAATTTTATTCTGGGGGGCACCCCAACCCCCCTTAATCTCCTTGTCAGAGTGACTTAAAAGCGACCTGTTTTCAGCTTGCCAAGAGAGGGGAGGAGGGGACTAGTTCCTGGGGGCACTGGCCTCGAACCCTCTTGCAGGGAGGGAGTGCTAGTCAAGCTCAGCGATGCGCTCCCTGATGCGGTCTGCCTGCTCCTGCCACTGGGCCAGCCTAACCCGCTCCTTCTCCACTACCTCACGGGGGGCCTTGGAGGAAAAATCGGCGTTCTCAAGCCTGGCCCTTATCTTATCGATTCTGCCCTTCAGTTCCTCCGTCTCCTTCAGAAGCCGTTCTCGCTCTGCACCCACGTCGAACAGGCCGCTAACGGGGAGGAAGACCTCTGTGCTCTCTACTACCAGCATGACGGAATCCTCGGGCCTGGGGGCATCGGCCGGCCGGAGCTGAAGGGAGCAGCGGGCGAGGGTTTCCAGGAAGGCCTGTCCTGCCGGGCCTATGTCGTGGTCATCGAAGAGGATGGCCGTTACTTTTCTGGAGGGGGCGACCTTCCTCTCGGCCCTGACGTTGCGAATACCCTTGACGAGGCCCATAACCAGGCTTGCCCACTCCTCTGACCGGGGGTCGTGCAGGGAAGCATCGGCCTGAGGATAGGGCGCGATCATGATCGATTCGGGCAAGTCCCGGTCATCGGGCAGACGGCTGACCAGGTTCTGCCACAGCTCCTCGGTGATGAAGGGCATGAACGGGTGCAGCAGGCGAAGGGTACTCTCAAGGACGTGGGCCAGGACCGGGATGGGGGATGGGGTATCGGGCAGGTCCCGGAGGCGGACTTTGGCCATCTCTATATACCAGTCGCAGTAGTTGCCCCAGAGGAAGTCCTCTATCTGCTCCTGGGCGTCGCCCAGCCGGAAGCCTTCCAGGGCCCGCTGCACGCCGTCGATAGTCCGGTTGAGGCGGCTGATGATCCAGCGGTCTTCCAGGGGGCTGGCCTTGGTCAAGGGCGAGCGCCACCCGGCCGCGGAGTCGCCATCGATGGTGGACATGACGTATCTGGAAGCGTTCCAGAGCTTGTTGGTGAAGTTCCGACTGGCCTGGAGCCTGGCGGTGCTCAGCCGGCTATCGTTGCCCGGGGCGGTGCCCACGGTGAGGGAAAAGCGGAGGGCATCGGCCCCGTATTCGGAGATGACGTCCAGGGGATTGAGGACGTTGCCCTTCACCTTGCTCATCTTCTCTCCGTACTCGTCCTGGATGAGGCCGTGGAGGTAGATGGTGTGGAAGGGTATGTCGCCCAGGTTCTCCATGCCAAGCATGACCATTCGGGCGACCCAGAAGAAGAGGATGTCATAGCCAGTCTCGATGACGGAGGTGGGATAGAAGTATCGCAGGTCCTCGGTGTCCTCGGGCCAGCCCAGGGTGGAGTGGGTCCACAGGCCGGAGCTGAACCAGGTGTCCAGGACATCGTCGTCGCGGCGCAGGCCCTTGGAGCCGCACTTGGGGCATGCCTCTGGGTCTTCATATTCTACGATGATCTCGTCGCAGTCTTCGCAGTACCAAACGGGGATGCGGTGTCCCCACCAGAGCTGCCGGCTGATGCACCAGTCCCGGATGTTGTCCATCCAGTTGAAGTAGACCTTGGCAAACCTCTCCGGGATGATTCGGGTGTCGCCGTTGGCCACGGCGTCGCGGGCGGGCTTGGCCAGCGAGGCCATGCTCACGTACCACTGCAGCGTTACTATGGGCTCCACGACGTCGTCGGACCTGTCGCAGTGGCCGACCGAGTGGTGGTATGGCTCAACCTCAACCAGCAGGCCGTCGCGCTCCAGCTGCTCGACGATATTCTTGCGGGCGTCGGCCATTGTCTGGCCCTGGTATGGCCCGGCCTCGGCGGTCATGGTGCCATCCAGCTCCATGATGTTGATGATAGGAAGGTTGTGTCGCTGCCCTATCTCGAAGTCTGTGGGGTCGTGACCAGGCGTTACCTTCAGCGCGCCTGTGCCGAACTCAAGCTCCACAGCCTCGTCGCCCACCACCGGAATCAGCCGCTTCAGCACAGGAAGCACGACGTTCTTGCCGATAAACCGCTTGTAGCGGCCGTCCTCCGGATTTACGGCGACGGCGGTGTCGCCGAGAAGCGTCTCCGGCCGCGTGGTGGCCACGACGAGGGCGTCGCTGCCGTCTTCCAGCTTGTAGCGAATGTGGTACAGGCTGGCATCCTCCTCGCGGTACTTCACCTCAAGGTCGGACAGCGCCGTGCGACAGTGGGGACACCAGTTGGTGATGCGCTCGCCCCTGTATATGAGGCCCTTCTTGTACAGGTTCACGAAGGTGGTGCGGACGGCCTTGCTGGGCCCCTCGTTCAGCGTGAACGCGGCACGCGACCAGTCGCAGGAGGCACCCAGGCGCCTTAGCTGCTCGTAGATGCGATTGCCGTACTGGTCCACCCACTGCCAGACGCGCTCCACGAACTTTTCGCGTCCCAGGTCGTGGCGGCTTACCCCGTCGGCTGCCAGCATGCGCTCCACGACGACCTGGGTGGCGATGCCTGCGTGGTCCGAACCGGGCAGGAAAAGCGTAGGCTCGCCCTGCATCCGGTGCCACCGGACCATCATGTCCTCCAGGGCGGTAGTCAGAGCATGGCCCATGTGCAGCTCACCCGTCACGTTGGGAGGCGGCATGATGACGGTGAAGGGCTGCTTGGCCTTGTCGATCTCAGGGGTGAAGTAGCCGCCGTCCATCCAGAACTGGTAGATGCGCTGCTCCACAGCCTGGGGATCGTATGCCTTGGGAATCTCTCGTCGGGAGCCGGTCTTTGTCATGCCGTCTGAACCTGCACGAAGGGAAATATTCCTAAAGATGAAAATGGTTTCCTCATTGTAGCCAGCGGCCGTGAAGAGCGTCAATGAAAGTATTGGCCGTTAGCAGGCCCTAAGAGAAAGAAGGGAATATTGGGAATCTCGAGTATGTTTCGCCTTGGTTTTGCAAGACGCTACTTAATCACGGGTATTATTGAGCTCTGACTTAAGATGAGGCTTGGTATATGGCGGGCTTGTAACGTGGGGAGGGAACACACTTGCCTTCAGATCTTGCAGCCCCAATCCATGCGGATTTCGCCTCAGCGAGGGCCTGAAGGGCGGCCTCCGGCGTATCGCCAAATGCAGAGCAGGATTGTAGGTCGGGAATATCTGCGATATATCCCTCATCTTCTTCGCTATAGAAAATATTTATGTGATAATCCCGCATTAATCGTCTTCCATCTGAAGATTATAGCGTTCGACGAGTCGAAGGAATTGCCTTATTTGATAGGGTTTAGCTTCGCCATGCACAGACTGCATATTTAGAAGTTCCGTCAAATTGCTGTGCGTAAATAGGTGATGACTTCCAGATGTCCTGGATAGACGGAATCCGAACCCCTCTACAAGGTTCATCATATCGCTAAACGAGACATTCCGTAACGCCCCTTGCGTCAACCGTCGTAAAAGGCGTCTTCTGTTCAATACTAAAACCCAAAGCGTTTCGCTGCCTCTAGGCCGTATAGATCATATGCCCACCGGACTGGTCGCGGTTCAGGCGGCGGTTCAGGTGCAGGCCCTCCAGGACGAACTCGATGGCGGAGGCGATGGCCGCCGGCTCCTCGGAACGCTCGATGCGCTTGATGAGCTTGGACGCCTCGCCAATCTGGGGCAACTTCTTCACGTACTCTGATGAAGGGATGTCGCTGCCCGTCTCGAGCTTCAAGCCCTCTTCGAATTTTGCGACCAGGTCCCCGAACTCTCGTGGCTTGAAGTGACGGCCAAAGGTGTTGAGCACAGCCTTTTTCGTCAGCTCCTCCACGACTTTGAACTCACGGCCTTCCTCAACGCTCTCCATCTCCAGCTTGCCCAGCGTCGACGCCATGATGGCCGGCAGATCGCTGATCCTGGGCGACGCCTTCTCCTTGTGTCTGAGGCTGCGCTTGAAGGCGGAGCTCAACACCGTCTCGTAGTTGGCGATGGATACGCGCAGGCTTACGCCCGAACGCTGGTTCACGTCCGGGCTACGTCGCGCCAGGGCCGTGACTTCCACCACCAATTCCTTCATGTAATTCGGCACGGTCACCCTGTCCGAAGTGTCGTCGAATCTGGTGTACTCCTGCTCGACAATACCCATCTCCTCGGTGGTGTTGCGCGGGTAGTGAGTGCGGATCTGGGCGCCGTACCGGTCCTTCAGCGGCGTGATAATGCGGCCTCGATTGGTGTAGTCCTCAGGGTTGGCGCTGCATACCAGGAACAGGTCCAGCGGCAGCATTATGCGGTAGCCTTTGATCTGAACGTCCCTCTCCTCCATGATATTGAACAGGCTCACCTGGATTCGCTCCGACAGGTCGGGCAGCTCGTTGATGCAGAAGATGCCTCGGTTCGTCCGGGGAATCAGCCCATAGTGGATCGTAAGTTCGTCGGACAGGTACCGCCCTTCCGCAACCTTGATGGGGTCGATTTCACCTATGAGGTCCGCAACGGTGATGTCCGGCGTCGCCAGCTTCTCGGCGTAGCGCATCTCCCTGGGCAGCCAGGATATCTTGGCCTCATCCCCTTCGGCGGCAATCTTGTCCTTGCAGCCCCGGCAGATAGGGTTGTAGGGATTGTCGTTTAGCTCGCAGCCATCCATCATAGGAATCTCGTCGTCCAGCAGCGACACCATTTGTCGGATAACTCTTGATTTGGCCTGCCCGCGCTCTCCCAGCAGTATGATATCCTGGCCGGCCAAGATGGCGTTCTCCATTTGGGGGATCACGGAATCATCAAAACCGATGATTCCCGGGAACAGGTCTTCGCCCGATTCTATCTTCCTTATGAGATTCTTGCGGACCTCCTGCTTTACGCTGACGACCTCGTATCCGCTTTCTCGCAGGTCTCCGACGTTCTTGGGTTTGGACTTTCTGGGCATGCCTGGATCTCCTAAAAGTGTTCTGCCGTTGGTGGGCCTGTCTGCTGCCCTTACGCTGGAAGTACGAACGACTGCACTTAATCGGATGGTCTGGAAAGGGTTGGTCGCCGCATCAGAACTGCTTTGCCCGGCGATTGCACCAAGTTTGGCACAGGACAGGTTGGGATGCAACCACAATCCAGCCATCATAATGCTGTCAAAAACGGCGAAAACCGGTATTATCGTGATACCTTTAGAGGAGAGCCCAATGGAAAACTACATTTGCCGAACATGCGGCGTGGAGTTCACCGAAACCGAAACGCCGCCAACCAGCTGCCCCATTTGCGACGACCCTCGCCAGTACGTGGGCTGGGACGGCCAACGGTGGACTACCATGGCCGAGCTGAAGGCGGAGGGCCACAGGAATGACATTCGTGAAGAGGAGCAGGGTCTTACCGGCATAGGCATGACTCCCAGCTTCACTATCGGTCAGCGGGCGTTGCTTGTGCGAACGCCCGGCGGCAACGTCCTTTACGATTGCGTTAGCCTGCTGGACGATGCGGCCATCGAAGCCGTCAGGGCCCTGGGAGGCATTCAGGCCATTTGTCTTTCCCACCCGCACTTCTACGACAGCATGGTGACGTGGAGCCATACCTTCGACAATGCGCCAATCTACGTTCCGCAGGCGGACCGAGAGTACGTCATGCGGCCGGACCCTGTTATAAGGTATTGGGACGGCAACCCTGTGGAGCTTGTGCCGGGAGTGACTCTTATCCAGTGCGGGGGCCATTTCGAGGGCAGCGCCGTGCTGCATTGGGCGGATGGCGCGGAAGGCAATGGCGCGCTGTTAGTGGGCGACAGCATTACCGTGGTCCCGGACAGGCGCTACGTCAGCTTCATGCGCAGCTACCCGAACCTAATTCCTCTGCGGGAGTCGGAGATTACGAAAATCGTCGAAGCGGTGGAGCCCTACGAATTCGACCGCATCTATGGCGGCTGGTGGGGGCGGAACGTGATGAGCGGGGCGAAGGACTCTGTGCGCCGTTCGGCGGAGAGGTACATCTCGCAGATTCGGGAAAACTGACCCAACATGCACTTCGCTTCAACGGCAGCTACGCGGAAGATTTTTCACGATAAATCTCGACGCTGGCGTAGTCCAGTATGCTGCCCTTGACAGGGACCTCCGGCTTCTTGACCTTCACCCGCACGGACTCGACCCCGAATTTCGCCAGCACGCTGCTTGCGATTGATTCGGCCACGTTCTCCAGCAGCTTCCTGGGCGGCCCCTCCATTATTCTCTTGATTTCCTGGTAGACCAGCGAGTAGTTTACCGTGTCGTTGGGATCGTCCGATAGCCCTGCCGGCCGAAGGTCTAGCTCCATTTCCAGGTCGACTACGAACCTCTGGCCCAACTGCTGCTCGGCGTCGTGGACCCCGTGGTAGCCGTAAAACTTCAGTCCCTTAAGCTGCATCTTATCGTGTGTCAAGATGAGTTTCCAAGACCGGCAGAAACTCCCATCGCCTCGGCCAGCACCAGCAGCGCCTGGGCGCGCTTGACAACGGGTACGTCGATAACCTTGCCGTCCAGCGACGTGGAGCCTCGTCCGATGCGCTCGGCCTCCTCGAAGGCGGCGACGACTCTTCGCGCATACTCGATCTCGGTGAGCGACGGCGAAAAGGTCTCGTTGATGATGTCGATCTGCGCCGGGTGGATGGCGAACTTGCCCTTGAACCCATACTTCTTGGCGTCCTGGGCGTTGGCCCGGAGGCCGTCAGGGTCTCGAAAGCTGAAAAAAGGCGTGTCCAGCGCGAGAACGCCTGCCGCTCTGGCCGCCACCCCTATAGCGCTTCTGGCGTAAATTGTTTCCTGCTCGTCCTCCGTGCGCTCCACCCCCATATCGTTAGTGAAGTCCTCGGCTCCGAAGGCCACGCCCACGATCCGCGGAGACGCCGCGCTGACCTCGTATGCGTGGGCCACCGCCATCGCCGTTTCGATCCACGGCAGCAGCTTGACGTGTCCGTCCTGCAGCCCCGCCCTTCGCTCCAGCTCCGACAGTATGCCGGAGATCTTCCGGATGTCATCTGCGGTGTAGATTTTACCTACCGAGACTCCGTAGATGTCCGGGCCGACCACCGCCGCCAGGTCTTCCTCCATGATACCGGTGTCCATGGAGTTCACCCTGGGAATGACCTTCGCGCCAGCGGCAGCCAGACCGGCAATGCGGGCGGCCGTCACCTTCCTGGCGTTGGTCTTCTCATCTGCCGGGACCGAGTCCTCCAGGTCTGGAATGAAGGCATCGGGCTTCAGGCCCATAGCTTTGTCCAGCATGCCGGGCTGATTGCCCGGCACGAAAAGCAGGCTGCGAATAGCGGTTATTGCAGACGTCACGCCGGTCTCCATGCTCAATTACGTGTCGCTCAAGGACTCGAAAATCCGGAAGGAGTATAGCATGTCGGCCTCCTGGTGGCGGCGATTGTGCGGCCGACGCTATACTGCGTATACTGTATTTCTCAAAGCGGATTTGGGGCAGACTTGCCCACCGATCGTCTGAGGTAGGGGCTGGCATGAACGTATTTCCCCGCATCGAAATCATTGGCGTCACTGGACTGCCGGAGATAAATAAAGGCGACAACCTGTCGGAGATGATCGTCGGTGCCGCGCAACGCCAGGGCACGCCGCTGGTGAACGGCGACATACTGGTAGTGACCCAGAAGGTGGTCTCCAAGGCTGAGGGCCGGCTGGTGGACCTCAAAGATGTGACGCCTTCCCCATTTGCGCGGCAACTGGCAGAGGATTCCGGCAAGGACGCCCGTCTGGTGGAGCTTGTGCTTCGGGAGAGCCGGTCAATCGTGAGGATGGACCTGGACCGAGGAATAATGATAACGGAGACGAAGCACGGGTTCGTCTGTGCCAACGCCGGCATCGATTCCTCCAACGTGCCCGGCGACGATGTGGTCTGCCTGCTGCCCGTGGACCCGGACAAGTCGGCCCAGGGTATACGGAAGGCCATCGCTGGGCTAACCGGCGGCGCCCACGTCGGCGTGGTGATTTCCGATACCTTCGGGCGGGCATGGCGCGAGGGGCACAGCAACTTCGCCATCGGGGTGGACGGAGTTGAGCCCATGAAAGACTACCGCGGGACTTTGGACGCCAACGGCCGAATGCTGAAAGTGACTACCATTGCCGTGGCCGACGAGTTAGCGGCCGCCGCGGAGATGGTGACGGCCAAGGCAATCAACGTCCCGGTTGCCATTGTGCGTGGCTACGAACATGGAACGGATTCTCCCAACGGCATCAAGCCCATGATTCGCGACCGCTCACGTGACCTCTTCCGCTAGGTGTTCCCTCCCCACTCCCATTCTTTGCCAAGACCTTAGTTTTGACTCCAGTCTGCGTTCGATAAAGAAAAAAGTTGAAGCCATTGCATGCATCAACGCGGCACATGGCGCGCCCGCTGCGTTGGCTCGAACCAGGGTCGACAGGTGGACTTGCAGTTATGCCGGTAACTTCGTGGCTATTGCACGAATGTCGTTAGGGCTAACCATTGCCAAGTTCGCATCGTTAGAGGGCGTTTAATCGATAATAGACTTGCGCACACCTTATCTACTAAATAGCGTATTTAGCTACGTTAATTTGACACCCCTCATTTCTGGGTCTATAATTTTGGCGAAACTCAAGAATCGCTTGATTGGAGTGGTATGGAAGGGACACGGCTGCAAATTCTTCAGCTGCTTCAGAAGAATGGTCATGCGACCGTTGAGGGCCTGGCAACCGGCATAGGCCTTGCGCCGGCGACCATTCGCAGGCACCTGGACATTCTCCAGCGCGATAGGCTGGTCGGGTTTGAAGAGGTCAGAAAAAAGACCGGTCGTCCGGAATACTCGTTCTGTCTTACAGAAGACGGACAGGAAGCTCTGCCCAAGAACTACGACAAGCTGCTGAAACAGGTGGTTGGTGAGATTGGCAAGCTGACCGAAGAGGACGTTCGGGGCAACGACGGCTCACAAATTCTGCACGAGATATTTGTCGGACTTTCAGAGAAGGCGCGATCAGAAAACGCCTCGCCCAGTGGCCAGAGCTTGAAGCAACGAGTCGAGGCTCTGGTGACTACATTGGGAAGCCAGGATTTTTCTCCCGTCGTGGAAAAGAATGGCGATGTGATCGAGTTGAGGCTCATGAACTGCCCGTTCCGCTCTGTCGCAATGCAGAATCAATCAATCTGCTCCTACGATTTCCATCTGATAGCGTCGACGCTTAAAGTGGACATCTCAAGAATAGAGAGCATTCGCGACGGCGCCGACGGGTGCCTGTACAGGATTATGGCGACGCCGGAAGAGGTCGCCGAGGTGTCGTTGGTGGGCGACGGGTAAGCCCACTCAAAATCAAACAAGATTAAGAATTATTAGGCCCTGGTATTCGCCGGGGCCTTTGCTTTTTCCGGCCTATACCGGCCACTGCTCCATGCGGTAGGCGGCATCCCAAAACATGTACTCGTACTGACTGCTGGTGACAAACGCCCGCTCCATACGCGTCAACTCCACATCTCCGCAGCCCTCAGCGGTGCGGTCGACGAAGGACCGCAGCCAGTTGGCCAGCTCCGCAAACTCCGGTGCGCTTTACATGTCAATCCAACGG
>JACZVF010000003.1 GCA_022572805.1 Chloroflexota bacterium | reverse complement strand
CTGGAGATTTCCATGCAGGATGCCGTAATCAACTTTAGCCGCATAAAGATGCGGCAGTACTACGACTCGGGAGGGCAGGAGCCGGGCAGGACCGGCAGTCACGTGGCGGGCAACGCCCCAGCGGACATCTACAAGTGCAAGCCCGGCGGGTCGGACGACTACGTGTTCATCTACTGCCAGCCAACCCGGGGCCATATGTGGGACGCCCTGTGCCTTATTCTGGGCAGGGAAGAGCTCTTGGATGACCCGGACTGGTCCGACCCGGTGTGGCGGGGACAGCACAAGGCTGAGGTGGACGCCCTGGTGGAGGCGTGGACCTCGACAAAGACGAAGTATGAGGTCCAGCAAATTCTGGGGGAGGGCGGAGTACCGTGCGGAGCGGTATTGAATGCCGGCGATATCCACAACGATCCGCACCTCAATGAGCGTCGCATGATAGATACCATGAATCATCCGGTGCGCGGTAGCTTCAAGCTCCCCAGCTTCCCCGTGCAACTGGACCACTCACCTGTGGAGATGAAGCCTTCGCCGCTGCTCGGCGAGCACAACGCTGACGTTTACCGCGAGTTGCTGGGCCTGACGGAATCGGACCTGGCGGAGCTGAAGAAAGAGGCAATTATCTAGGGGACAATGTTCTCCGGACTAAGTAACTATCTCAAAAAGGCGGATGCCTTGTTCCTGGGGGCACATCCCCCAGCCCCTCTGGATTCCCCCATGACGATTTTAAGATAGTGACTAAGCCCTGGGCAGCGCCCCCGCCAGCACGCGCGGCAGGCTGGTTTGTCCCATCAGGTACTGGTCTACGCCGCGAGCGGCCTCCCGGCCTTCCGCGATTGCCCAAACCACAAGCGATTGGCCACGCGCCATGTCGCCGGCGACGAAGACGCCGGGCACGCTGGTCATCTTGTCATCATCGTTGGACACGTTCCCGCGCGCGTCCAGTTTTACGCCGAGCTCAGCCAGCAGGCCCGTCGGCTCGGGACACAGGAAACCCATGGCCAGCAGCACCAGGTCTACTTCGACATCGAACTCGCTGCCCTCGATCTTCTGCATCTGCGGCCTTCCGGACTCGTCGGGCGCACCCCACTGGACCTTCACCGCGTGAAGTTTCTTGACATGTCCCGAGTTACCGGACAGGTGCGTGGTCATTATCCCAAAGCCTGGAATCACGCCCTCCTCTTGCGATAGGGATGTCCGCAGGACCACGGGCCAGTAAGGCCATGGGTTGTCTGAAGCGCGCTCGGTTGGCGGCTCTGTAAGCAGCTCGTACTGGTAGACGGCCTCCGCGCCCTGCCTGTGGGACGTGCCCAAACAGTCGGAACCGGTGTCGCCGCCGCCAAGGATAACAACGCGCTTGCCCTCGGCCGAAATGCGCTTTCCGGTAGGGATAGTCTCGCCCGCGTTAATCTTGTTTTGCTGGACCAGGAACTCCATGGCGTAATGAACGCCCTGGAGCTCGCGGCCCGGTACCTGAAGGTCGCGGGGCACCGTCGAGCCGCCGCTCAATACCACGGCGTCGAATTCGTTGACCAACCTGTCCGCCGGAAGTTCGTCGCCTCCAACGTTGACGCCCGTCCGAAAAGTGACGCCCTCGGCCGCCATCTGGTCGACGCGGCGTTGAACGATATCCTTGTCCAGCTTGAAGTCGGGTATGCCCAGGCGCAGCAGTCCGCCGATGTAGTCGTCTCGCTCGAAAACGGTGACGGTGTGGCCGGAGCGGCAAAGCTGCTGTGCCGCCGCCAGTCCCGCCGGGCCTGAGCCCACGATGGCGACCGTCTTGCCGGTTCGCTTGGCCGGCGATTGAGGGGTTATCCAGCCCTCCTGCCAGCCACGGTCGGCAATGGCCTTTTCGATATGCTCGATGGTAACCGGGTCCTGGTTGACTGCCAGCGTGCACGCCGACTCGCATGGCGCGGGGCAGATGCGGCCGGTAAACTCCGGAAAGTTGTTGGTGGAGTGCAGCTCTACCAGGGCCTCCTGCCACCTGCCTCGGTATACGAGGTCGTTCCAGTCCGGTATCAGGTTGCCCAGTGGGCAACCTGTGTGGCAGAAGGGTACGCCGCAGTTCATGCATCGGCTGCCCTGGTCGCGGGCTTGCTGCTCGGTCCAGTGTTCGTAGAACTCGCGGTAGTGCTGTATCCGTTCCGCCACCGACTGGTGCGGCAGCGTCATCATTTTCTGTTCCTTAAAACCTGTCGGTTTTCCCATTCTGCCTCATTATGCCAAGTGCTGGTGCTCGGTGAGTATTCATTCCTGGGGGCGCACCCTGGGCTGCGGACGCGAATCCGACCCCGGGACTGCCGTATCGAGGTCGATTAATCGGCCGCCGTGGCCGCCTCCTGGGACCTCTTTCGCTCTTCCAGCACGCGCTTGTAGTCGTGCGGCATAACCTTAACGAACTTGGGAAGCATCTCGTCCCAGTTCTCTATGACACGCTTGGCGTTTAGGCTGCCCGTCTGGTCGAAATGCTCCTGAATCAGGCCACGAAGAAGGCTCTTGTCGTCATCGGCCTCGACCTGCTCCAAGCCGACAAGGCCCGTATTGCACATGCTTTCGAATGTGCCGTTCTCGTCGAGCACGAATGCCTCGCCGCCGCTCATGCCCGCGGCGAAGTTGCGCCCGACAGGACCCAACACCACCACGGTGCCGCGGGTCATGTATTCGCAGCCATGGTCCCCGACGCCCTCAACTACTGCCTGCGCGCCACTGTTCCTCACGGCGAAACGCTCTCCGGCGATGCCGCGAATGAAGGCCTTGCCGCCGGTGGCCCCGTACAGCACAACGTTTCCCACCAGGATGCACTCCTCAGGCGGGTAAGTCGCTTCCGTGGGCGGGGTGATCGTGACCTTGCCGCCGGATAGGCCCTTGGCAAAGTAGTCGTTGGCGTCGCCCTTGACGTGCATCGTTACGCCCTTGGCCAGGAACGCCGAGAAGCTCTGACCAGCGGAGCCCTTGAAGTTGATGGTGATAGTGTCGTCCGGCAGCGCGTCCTCGCCGTACCGCTTGGCAATTTCGTAGCTGAGGGTCGTGCCAACCGTGCGATTGCCGTTCCGAATCGGAAGGTTGAGCGTGGTCGGCTTCTTGAAATCTATGGCCTCCCTGCACATCTCGATAAGCTGGTTGTCCAGTGCGTGCTCCAGGCCGTGGTCCTGCTTCTCGATGCAGTGGGTCGCCACGCTGTCGGGCACGTCCGGCATGTGCAGCAGGTCTGAGAAGTCCAGGCCTTGGGCCTTCCAGTGATCGGTAGCCTCTCGGTGTTCCAGCCTGTCCACGCGGCCCACCATCTCGTTTATGGTGCGGAATCCCATCTCAGCCATGATCTGGCGAAGCTCCTCCGCAACGAAGAAGAAGTAGTTGACGGCGTATTCCGGCTTACCCGCGAACATTTTTCGCAGTTCCGGGTCCTGGGTTGCGATGCCAACGGAGCAGGTGTTCAGGTGGCACTTGCGGAGCATGATGCAGCCCAACGTTATCAGCGGCGCCGTTGCCATGCCGAACTCTTCCGCACCCAGCAGGCAGGCGATGGCGATGTCCCGCCCGGTCTTCAGTTGGCCATCGGTCTGAACGACGATGCGGCCGCGCAGGTTGTTCAGCACAAGCACCTGCTGTGTCTCGGCCAGCCCTAGCTCCCATGGCAGCCCTGTGTGTTTGATGGACGATTCCGGTGAGGCGCCGGTCCCACCGCTGTCGCCGCTGATGAGCACTACGTCTGCGTGACCTTTGGCCACCCCGGCCGCAATGGTTCCCACGCCGGCCTCGGCCACTAGCTTCACGTGGATGCGTGCGGTCGGGTTGCCGTTTTTGAGATCGTGGATCAGTTGGGCAAGGTCCTCAATCGAGTATATGTCGTGGTGGGGTGGCGGCGAGATTAACTCAACGCCCGGAGTGGAGTTCCGCACCCATCCGATGTACTCGTCTATCTTGTTGCCGGGCAGCTGGCCGCCTTCTCCCGGCTTGGAGCCTTGGGCCATCTTGATTTGCAGGTCCTTGGCATTGGCCAGGTAGTTGATTGTCACGCCGAAGCGCCCCGACGCTACCTGTTTCATGGCGCTGTTGCGGGAGTCGCCGTTAGGGTCCAGCTTGTATCGGTGCCAGTCTTCGCCGCCTTCGCCAGTGTTGCTGCGGGCGTTGATGCGGTTCATGGCGATGGCCATGGTCTCATGCGCCTCGCGGCCGACGGAGCCAAGCGAAACTGCCCCCGTGGCGAAGCGCTTGACGATTTCTTTGGCCTGTTCCACCTCGTCGATAGGGATAGGCTGGGCCGCCATCTTGAAGTCCAGCAGGCCTCGTATGGTGCACAGGCGTTGGGTAAACCCGTTTGCGAATTCGGAGAACTGCCGGTACGATTCCCAGTTGTTGGTCATGGTGGCGTGCTGCAGCTTCGCTATGGTGTCTGGGTTCCACATGTGGTACTCGCCGTCGCGACGCCACTGATAGTAGCCGCCTGATTTCAGGTCGCGGCCTCCGGCGACTGTCAGGTCAGCGTAGGCGAAGGCATGCCGTTGCCGCGACTCCTCCTCCACCTCTTCAATGCCGATTCCGCCGATTCTGGAGGACGTCCACGTGAAGTACTCCTCCACGAACGGCTCGTTCAGGCCCACCGCTTCGAAAATCTGTGCGCCTCGGTAGCTCTGAATGGTAGATATGCCCATCTTGGACATTATCTTGAGGATTCCCTTGTCCGAGGCCTTTATGTAGTTGTATTCGGCTGTTTTGTAGTCCACGCTGGTTGTCAGAAAGCTGGCCTCGCGAGCCATACAGGCCAGTGTTTCGAATGCCAGATAGGGGTTAACCGCGCCTGCGCCGTAGCCGATGAGCAAGGCGAAGTGCGCCACCTCACGGGCCTCGCCAGTCTCGACAACCAGGCCCACTTTTGTACGAGTGCCCTGCCTTATGAGGTGGTGGTGAACGCCGGCTGTGGCCAGGATGCTGGGAATGGGCGCATGCATGGAATCAACACCCCGGTCCGAAAGCACCAGTATGGTGTAGCCGTCCCTCAACGCCTGTGACGCTTCCTGGCGCACGCGGTCCATGGCCTCTTGCATGGCGCCCTTGCCGTCGTGCGGTTTGAACAGGGTCGAGATGGTCTTGGTGCGAAGGCCCCGCCTGTTCAGCTCCCGGATCTTTTCCAGCTCGTTGCTGGTGATAATGGGCCCGCTAAGGCGTAGCTGGCGGCAGTGCTGCGGAGTCTCGGCAAAAAGGTTTTGCTCGGCGCCGATGGTGGCCGAAAGCGACGTCACCAACTCCTCGCGTATGGCGTCCAACGGCGGGTTGCTGACCTGAGCAAATAGCTGCTTGAAATAGTTGAAAAGCAGCGGTCCCTGCTCGGAAAGCACAGCCAGGGGCGTGTCGTTGCCCATGGAGCCGATGGGCTCGCCGCCGGTCGCAGCCATAGGCTCCATTATCATGCGCAGGTCTTCCAGCGTATATCCGAAAGCCTTCTGCCGGGCCAAAAGCGTGTCGAAGTCGGCGGGCGTCTCCCTGGAGGGCTCAGGCAGGTCGGAGAGGTGGGTGCGGTTGTCCTGGAGCCATTTGCCATAGGGCTGCTGGGTGGACAGGCGGCGTTTAAGTTCTGGGTCTTCCACCAGTCGGCCCTCTTCCGTGTCCAGCAAGAACATGCGCCCCGGCCGAATTCTGTCCTTGAAAAGCACCTTCTCCGGGGGGACGTCCAGTACTCCCGTTTCAGATGCCATCACCAGCAAATCGTCGGTCGTCACAAGGTAGCGGCATGGCCTCAAGCCGTTCCTGTCCAACACGCCGCAGACCTGCTTGCCGTCGGTGCTGATAATGAGCGCCGGACCGTCCCAGGGCTCCATCAGGCTGGAGTGGTACTCGTAAAAGTCCTTTTTGTCCTGGTCCATGGGCAGGTGGTCGCCCCAGGCCTCAGGTATCATCATCATCAGGCAGTGGGGCAGCGAGCGTCCAGTGGCCAGCAGCAGCTCCAGGGCGTTGTCGAAGCTGGCCGTGTCGCTTTGCACGTCCTTGCCGATGATTGGGAGCAGCCTCTTGACGTCCTGCCCCAGGGCCTCCGACGCGAACATATGCTGCCGGGCCGTCATCCAGTTGATGTTGCCCCGAAGGGTGTTGATCTCGCCGTTATGGATCACGAAACGGTAGGGGTGTGCCAGTTTCCAGGTGCCCAACGTGTTTGTGCTGAACCTGGAGTGCACCAGTACAAAAGACGTCACCAGGTCCTCGTCGGCCAGATCGTGGTAGAACCGCTCCAACTGCGACGCCACAATAAGGCCTTTGTAGACAATCTTGTTGGATGAGAGGCTGCAGATGTAGAATTCGCAACTCTCGTCCAGGCCTGAATGGGCAACGGCCTCCTCGATTTGCCTGCGAATGAGGTATAGCTTGAGCTCGAAGGCTGTGTCATCTGCTACATCGCCGCTGCGTCCCACGAAGAACTGCCGGATGGCCGGCATAACCTGTACCGATAGGGAGCCTATCTCGTTAGGAGAAACAGGCACGTCGCGCCAGCCCAGCAAGACCTGACCCTCCCGCTCCACAATGTCCCTTATGATCCTCTCGATTCCCTGCTGTTCTTCTGGCGGGTGCGACATAAACGTCATGCCCACGGCGTATAGGCCGGCCTCCGGCAGCTCGATGTCCAGGGCCGAGCACTGGGCCGCGAAGAACTCATGGGGCATCTGTATCAGCACCCCTGCGCCGTCGCCTGTCTCGGGGTCGGCGCCTCGGGCACCTCGATGCTCCAGGTTGCACAGTACCTCCAATCCCTGCGTCACAACGGAGTGGGACTTTACACCCTTGATGTTGGCCACCATGCCAACCCCACAGGCGTCGTGTTCGAAACTGGGGTCGTACAGGCCTTGCTTGCCAAATTTTGGTACGTACTTTTCAACCATCGTCTGTTCCCCGAAAGGAGATCATTTTCCGCGTTGGCATCTTAAATAGTAGTCCGGTAACCCGCCATTCAATTTTATGTCGACCGATAGGTAAAATGCACACATTTCCGGCATACTGGTCATCCGGGCGCCGATTTGTGGGATTCCTGCCGGGGACTGCTACAGGAGTGGCAGGTATCTTGATACCTCGTGGTCGGCCACGTTGGAGTGGTATCGCTCCCACTCTATCATCTTGTTCTCTATGAAGCTGTTGAAGACCTGCTCTCCCAGCGCCTCCCTGACCAACTTGCTGCTTTCGGTAATCTGGATCGCCTCCCAGAGATTTCTAGGCAGCAGCTCTATACCCAGGTCCTCGCGCTCGACTTCGCTCATTTCGTAGACGTTGGACTGCACGGGAGGAGGGAGGTCGTACTTCTTGACTATGCCTTCCAGGCCGGCGGCCAGCATCACGCTGAAGGCCAGATAGGGGTTGCATGCCGGGTCCGGGGAGCGGTACTCGATGCGCCTGGACTCCTCGCGGCCGGCCTTGAACGCCGGGACCCGTATCAGGTCGGCGCGGTTCACGGTGGCCCAGGTTACGAACGTCGGCGCCTCGAACTGGGGCACCAGCCGCTTGTAGGAATTGACCCACTGGTTTGTGACGGAGGTTATCTCCCTGGCATGCCGCATAAGCCCGGCTACGAAATACTTGGCGACTTCGGAGAGCTTATTCTCATCGTCATCGGCGTAGAACGCGTTCTTTTCGCCTTTGAACAGGGACTGATGCGTATGCATTCCGCTTCCGTTCACACTCGTGATGGGTTTGGGCATGAACGTGGCGTAGCAGCCATTTTGCCTGGCTATCTCTTTCACGACCAGGCGATACGTCATTACCGTATCCGCCATCGTCAGCGCGTCGGTATGCCGCAGGTCGATCTCGTGCTGACTTGGCGCCACCTCGTGATGGCTGGACTCCACCGGGATACCCAATTCTTCCAGCATCAGCACGGTCTGCCGCCTCAGGTCCGTGGAGACGTCGGTGGCGTCCTGATCGAAGTAGCTACCGTGGTCCAGCGGCTCGGTGCCGGACGAGTCCTTGAAGTAAAAGTACTCCATCTCAGGCCCCACGTAATAGGTGTAGCCCATGCTGGAAGCCCGCTCCAGGTTTCGGCGGAGCACCGCACGTGAGTCTCCCTCGAATGGCTGCTCATCAGGCGTCACGATGTCGCAGAATATTCGGGCGACAGCGTTGGTGCGGGGCCGCCACGGCAAAATGCTGAAGGTGTTGGGATCAGGCATAGCGTACAGATCCCTCTCGTCGGACCGCGCGAAGCCTTCGATGGAGGAACCGTCGAAGCCCATGCCACGCCTTAGCGCACCCTCCAACTCCTCGACTGTGATGGCGAATCCTTTGAGGTTGCCGAGGATATCCGTGAACCACAGCCGAATGAACTTGACGTCATTCTCCCGGGCCTCATGCAGAACGAATTCAATTGCGTCAGGGTCGCGTGCAACCATGGATGACTGCCTAAACGTTGGATGGTAGCTTTATACCGGTTTGGCTATGGGGCACGCCGCCGCGCTCCATGCGACGGAAGCATATGCCTTACTATCTTATTAGTGCATAAAATTGTTGCAGGAAATATAGCAGCTTGTGAAAATTGTGTCAAACTATTTCATTTACGACGATAGGGTGTCCATCGCATCGTGGGGCGATATCCGCCGGCTCGGCCGACGACTGCAGATTGTCGGATTTGGCTACCGTATTCGGGGTTGTGCCTTGCCCAAAATCGAACCGTTGGTGCGCGAACATTAGAGCGACTCCGCCAACGAATTATTAAGGAGTCTGCATTGCCGCTTGCACTCAGGCGTTAAAGACTCCTGAGTTGGCTTCTCTGAATTTAGCCTTGGGACGCGGCTCCGCAAACGGTCTCCAAAATCAGCCGGGTCACGGTGTAAGGATCGCAGTTGGCGTTCGGCCGGCGGTCCTCTATGTAGCCCTTCTGGTCTCGGTGGACCTGCCAGGGTATGCGGACAGATGCCCCTCTGTCGGAGACACCGTACCTGTACTCATTATACGAGAGTGTCTCGTGCTCGCCGGTCAATCGCTCCTCTATCCGGTGGCCGTAGTTGGCTATGTGGATGTCGGCCCGTTTTCCCAGGGCCTCCGCCGCCGCCACGCAGGGTTCGTAGCTCTCTCGCATCTGTCGGGTAGAGAAGTTTGTGTGGGCGCCGGCGCCGTTCCAATCGCCGTGTACCGGCTTGGGGTCAAGCGTTGCGCTTACGTGGTGGTTCTCCCCGATGCGGTAGAGCAGCCAACGGGCTACCCAAAGCTGGTCTGACGTATCCAGCGCGCTCAGGGGGCCAATCTGGAACTCCCATTGGGCAGGCATGACCTCCGCGTTGATGCCGGCTATTCCGATGCCGGCGAACATGCAGGCGTCCAGGTGGTCCTCCACTATAGGGCGGCCGAACACCTCGTCCGAGCCGACGCCGCAGTAGTATCCGCCCTGAGGTGCGGGAAAGCCGTTCAGAGGCCAACCCAGGGGCCTCGCGCCGTCGAAATAGGTATACTCCTGCTCTATGCCAAACCAGGTGTCGAAGTCAGCGTACTTCTCGGAGACCGCCGCGCAGGCTGCCCTTGTATTGGACGGGTGCGGCGACATGTCGGTGAGCAGCACCTCACACAAGACAAGCTTGTGGCCGTCTTTGCGGATCGGGTCCGGGCAGATGAACACCGGATTCAGCACGCAGTCGGAGTTCTCCCCCGTGGCCTGATTCGTGCTGGAGCCGTCAAACGCCCATACGGGTGGCTTTTCGCCCGTGGGGATGACCTTGCTCTTGGACCGCAACTTGGCGGTGGGTTTAGTCCCATCTATCCAAATGTATTCTGCTTTGTAAAAACTCAAGGTACCCTCCTGGAGTGATTGGCCGGCCGGACCGATTTGGCTGGAAGAAATCGCCAATTAATGTCGACTGGATCTCAAGGCCGGGCTCACACGGCGACGGACACGCACTCAAATTAACCGTGCCGCCAAGGCCGTAAATCCCTTCGTCATCGGGTAAACCGGGTAGACGATATCATGGTGTCAAGCGGCAGTCAATAATTTCTGCATTGCGGTCAGAGGGGATGACTATTCAAACGCCACACGGACGGATTGTCAGCATCTACGACTTCGGAAACAAAAAATCAACGAGACTTTGGCCTCAAAGCCTCGTTGACTATCGGTTCTGAACGGCGCCTAAGGTTAAAAAGACGTTACTTGGAGCGGTTCTTTCGCAGCCTGCTGGGAATCACTACCCACATTGCGAACAGGGCTATAAATGCAACGCCGCCCAGTATTGCCTGAATATCCATCTTCTGCTCCTCCGTCAATTGCCTCAGACCAACCTGATGGCTTCTGTTATCTGCAACAGATTATGGATGCTGTATGTTTCCGCAATATTGCCTGCATGTTAAATATTTGTTACATCTGCCGCCTGTGCTGCACACCCTCTCAACCCTCACAGGCGGCTCTATCGCAACCTATCGCAAACGGGATTCCCGCAATCCAACAGGGCATTTTAGCTAGTGTGTTAAACACGTCAAGGGCAAAGAGTTGTTTAAATTGTTCTTTTTGGCCCCGCGATGTGTATAACGGGCAGTGAGGAGGATGTTGATGATGAAGTGGCGAATGCTGCACAGGCGACGCTATCTCTTGATAGCCGTTCTGGCGATAACTTTGGCGGCAGGCACGTTTACTTCCACGGCCTACGCGAAGTTCCGGGGGCCTGGGGTGCAGGCTCATAATTTTAGCGTGACGTACGTAGGCATTACGGGTCCTGTTGATTCCATGCCCGCCGGTCTGAGCGACCTTGTATTGACCCAGGTAGCCGGCCGGTTTATCGGGGGCAGGTCGTCCGAGATGACCGTGTCCATGATGACTCACCCCCTGTTAGGCACCAGACTGATGTTCGACAGGCCTTGTGGCGAGACCGGCGACCTCAAAGGCTTGTGCATAGATGTGGGCCGGCATACCTGGGTTACAATGCCGCAGATGCTCCTTCCTGCTATATCGACCGACGACACGATGTCCATGTGGGGGCCGGGCATTGTAAAGCAGGTCATCGATGGCGAAGGATACGAAGGCCTGGCGACCTACAGGGTCACCGTCGAGAGTCCTGTCGACGAAGTGACGGAAGGCGCCGTTGTAACCGTCAACATCGACGGATACGTCAGCAGGATGAAGGCGCGCAACGTCGATCGCCGAAGGTCGTCGGGTCGCCGTTGAACAGGATGGATGCGATGAACGTTCATCGGGTTTAGCCCCGCCGAATTTAGGCTGACCAACCCCCGCCCGTAGGCGGCCGGCGTGGTTTGAGGCTCCCCGCGCCGGCTACACCCTGCGGGCGGCGTTTTCGTTCCGGCCTGCCGTCGACCGGACCCGCGGAAGCCGCGCCGGCTACCCGGTTCCCCCCGCCGTTTTCCAGCGCAACTTCTCCTCTAGCTAAGGCCCCGTCCCCATTTCCCGTTATGTCCCAATCCACTCAATCCAAGAACCTATATTCGCTGGACTTCCCACCACATGCGGATGAAATACTGTCTGCGAGTATCTCGATGTTCGTGATGCAACGAATTGAACTCCCTGTAATTGGAGGGTACGCAATGACGGCGAAGTGGCGAAGCAGAAGACTCCTTTTTCTTGTTGCAGCTTTGGTATTGACATTTATCGCCGGCGCGGCGGCTTCAACAGCCTACGCCATTCTCGGCTCCGATGGCGTTGACGCCAATCAGTTCAACGTCACCTATGCGGGCGTCACCGACCCGGTGGATTCAATCCCGAACGGAATTCTAACCCTGGAGCTTGCGGAGGTAGACGGGAGCTTCTCCGAGGGGCAGTCCTCTCACATGACCGTTGATCTAATCAACACTTTCGTTGGTCTGAATCTCTTAACTGACAGAGTTTGCGACGCCACAGGCGCCAGTCTGGGCTGGTGCGTTCAGGTGGGCGCACAAGACTGGGCGGTTATGCCCCAAGTCCTCCTGTCACCGGTCTTGGTTAACGACGTCACGTTGATGTGGGGCCCGGGTTACGTCATTGAGCTGGGTGGTGATGGGATGCAGGGACTGGCAACGTACAGGGTCACCTTGCAAAAGCCTGACGATCCGGCCACAGAGGGAATGGTCGTCACCATCAACCTGGATGGTTTCATCAACAAGGTAGGCGGACCAACTTCCGATCCGGCTCCAATCAACCACGTGCAAAATCCCGGATTCGAAGACGGCGGCGCTTTTTGGGAACGCGCATCCAACGGCGGCAGGTCCATAGTCGATGACCAGTCGCATACCGGCAGTCATTCGCAGCAGATGTTGGCCTCAAACCGGCGGCTTATGATCGTGCATCAGGAAGTGCTGGTCGAGGCTGGAGATGTCTTCGATGCGTCGGCCTGGGTGAAGACGCAGGATTTGGATGGCATGGGCGCACTGGTGGAGTTGGTGTGGCTTACGGCGGCCGGGTTACCTAATAACCCGCCCTGGTCCAGCGTCATCGGATCGGACGCGCTGGGATTCGTAACTGGGACCAATGATTGGACTCAGCTCACTGCCACTGGTATTACGGCGCCGGCTGGGGCCGCTGCTGTAAGGGTCAACCTGATGATTGGAGAGGATGATGTCGGCGAAGGCTCGGCGTGGTTCGACGACATCGCGTTGATTACCCCATAGGCCTCGTGCCGCCGAGGACGGCCCCGCTGACGGGATCCGGTGGCCAAAACGAGGCCGGATAGACCCAAAGAAGACCGGTCCAAATGCCGACAGAACTCGAAAGAGCCCCGGGAATACCTGGGGCTCTTTCTAATTTGCTGTGACTATCGCTGATTAGTCGCCTACGGCAGACGCGGGCGCTGCGCTCATCTCGGGGTACGCCACGGCCCCGTGTTCCGGCTCGTCCAAGCCTTCCAGCTCCTCCTCGCGAGAAGCCCTCAGGCCCATAGTGAGGTCCAGGCCCTTGAATACTACGAAGCCCACGCCCAAGCCCCAGCCTATTGCCACCAGTATGCCATAGATCTGTGGCAATATCTGCGCGGGATTGCCGGCGATCAGGCCTTTGACATCGCCGTGCCCCGAGGCGAATATGCCCACGGCCAGCAGCCCCCACGCGCCGCATATGCCGTGAACCGTGATTGCCCCTACGGGGTCGTCTACCTTGAGGACACTGCGAACGAAGCTTACTCCGTACACCATTATGACGCCTGCTATGATGCCGATCACCACTGCTGCCCAGGGGTCCACGTGCGCACTGGGTGCGGTTATGCCCACCAGGCCGGCCAGAGCGCCGTTGCAGGCCATCTCCAGGTTTGCCTTGCCAGTGCGCAGCATGATCACATAGACGGCCGCCGTCGCCCCGGCCGCGCCCGCCAGCAGCGTATTGACGGCGTTTAGTCCCAGGCTATCGGAGTTGATGTTGAAACCGAACCAGCCGAAGAACAGTATGAATGTTCCTATGACAACGTAGGGCATGTTGTGGCCCTTGAACTGGATGCCCTCCTTGAAGCCTATTCTGGGGCCGACCACTTTGGCTCCCGCCAGCGCCAGCATCCCTCCAATCATGTGCACCACGCCCGAACCGGCATAGTCCGCCATGCCCAATTCGGCCAGCCAACCGGTGTCGCTCCAGACCCAATGGCCGTATATCGGGTAAATCAAGGCGCCGACTATGAAGCTGTAGGCGAAGTACGCGTTAATGTTAGTGCGCTCCGCCATGGCGCCCGCGATGATGGTAGCTGCCGTTCCCGCGAACACCATCTGGAAGAACCATGTCACCAACTGACTGTCGTCGAACCCCGTTAGGAAGAAGCCGTCCAGCCCGACGAATCCGGCGGCAGCTCCGCCGCCAAACATTAATGCGAACCCGAATGCCCAGAAGCCCAACGAGGCTATACAGAAGTCCAGGAAGGACTTGGTCATGTAGTTGACGGTGTTCTTGGACCGAATCAGGCCTGCGCCAAGAAAGGCGAATCCCGCCTGCATGAAGAACACAAGGGCGGCCGCGAAGACAAGGATGGCGTTGTCCAGCGTCGCCTGTACCTCGTCGGCGGTCGCTGCATAGGCGATGCCGCTGCTGCTGGCGAATATTCCCAGGCCCAGCAGCGCCACGAGCATCAGGCGCAGCCGGAACGTGGTTATTCGCAGCCGTTCGCTAAGTATTTGCATGTCTGTTCCCCTCCAAAAATCAGGAAGTTGGTGATATTTCTCACAACTTATGGCTGGGATGTTACCTGCGTGTTTCTGATGTGTAACAGATTTGTTGCCGCCGTGTTAAATAAGTGTTACAGGGGCTGCGCCGTGAATTTTAGCGTTCGCGGCGATGGCCTACCGCAGGCCGATGCCGCGCTGCAAATCAAACAGTTTGAATCCCGAAGAGCCGGTGGGAATCAAACGGGTGAGCATCGCAGAAATCAGGCGATAGGCGTTCTCCCGCCGAAACGTTTTGACATTGCCGGGAGCCCCTCTTAAAATGCAGAAACCTTGGCGATGACTTCCTACCATATGTTGTTCAGGCGCACCAAACAAAGGAGATGTTGATATGGAACCTATCAAGATGCAGGTCTTTGGCGACTACGCTTGACCCTGGGTCTACAATGCAGCCGTGTGGCTGGATAGAGTCAAGCAGGTCTATGGGGACGACATGGAGATAACGTGGAGGAACTTCTCCCTGGAGCAGAACGCCTTCACGCTGAAGCAGAAGTCCGAAGGCACCGAGTCCGACTGGAAGGTCTGGGAGCAGGAAGACCCAACGCAGGGCCGGTCTCTGATGGGCCAGATTGCGGCCGAGGCCGCCCGTCGGCAAGGCCCTGAGCTATACGATAAGTTTCACCTGGCACTACTCACGGCCAGGCATGGCGGAGATGGCCGCATCGCCCTCAATGAAGAGGAGCCGCTGGTGGACCTGGCGCAGCAGGTCGGCCTGGATACAGCCAAGTTCCGTGAGGACCTGCGGGACCCGGCGTTGCGCAAAAGCATAGGCGCCGACCACGAAGATGCCGTGTCGCAAAGCATATTCGGCACGCCGACCTTCGTGTTCGAGAACGGCAACGCGGCCTTTATCAAGGCTTTTATTCCTCCCCAGGACGACGCAGTGGCGGAGTTCGAGCACTTTATCGCACTGATGGACCACAGGTCGTACATCGGCGAGATCAAGCGGCCCCAGCCACCGTGGCCAAAAGGCGCCCTCGATTAATTCTGGATCTGGTTGTGCTGTTAATGTGGGTGAGGGTGCGGACGTTGTGCGATACGCTTATGGCCAAACGGAGCTTTTGATGTACTGGCAGGTCTGTATAGGCGAACGGGCATAGAGCAAGGAAAGGATAAAATATGAATTCAATCAAGATGCAGATCTACGGGGACTACTCCTGACCGTGGGTCTACAATGCGGCCGTGTGGCTGGATAAGGTAAAGCGCGTTTACGGCGACAACCTGGACATCACCTGGAAGAACTTCTCCCTGGAGCAGGTCAACAACAAGGAGCCTGAAAACAAGGTCTGGGAGCGGGAGGACGTTACCCAAGCCAGGTCTCTGCTGGGCCAGATTGCCGGAGAGGCGGCCCGGCGTCAAGGGGCGGACCTCCACGAAAAATTCCACCTGGCGCTTCTGATAGCGCGGCACGGGGGCGATGGGCGCATCGCGCTCAATGAGGAGCAGCCTCTGGTGGACCTGGCAGAGCAGGTAGGCCTGGACGTGGAGCGATTCAAGGCAGACCTGAAGGACCCCGAACTGGCCAAGAAGATCGGCCGTGAGCACGAGGAGGCGACCGCCGAAGGTATCTTCGGTACGCCGACGTTCGTCTTCGAAAACGGCCAATCATGCTACATCAAGACCTTCATTCCGCCGGATGAGGACGCGCTGGCTGAGTTCGAGCACTTCATCGCCATTGCCTCGGACCGGCCCTACATCGGCGAGATCAAAAGGCCGCAGCCGCCGTGGCCCAAAGGCGCGCTGGACTGATCCATATTGGCTTCGTCAGGCCCTTCTCCGTTTCCGAATGGAGAGGGGCCTAGCTTATTAGCTCCTATACGAACTCTTGGAGAGGCAGTGGAACCCCCTGAGCAGGACCTTGAAGCCCTTGAGAACCACCTTGGCATATCGTTCAGCGATAGGTCGCTTCTAGGCCTGGCTTTCATCCACAGCTCCTACCTCAATGAAAACCCCGGCCTATTGCCCGAATCCAACGAGCGTCTGGAGTACCTGGGTGATGCCCTTCTGGGCCTGGCCGTGGCCGAGGACCTCTACAGACAATACCCGGAGCGCCGGGAGGGCGAGTTGACGATGCTGCGCTCGGCGATCGTGCGCGGCGACACGTTGGCACGGGTCGCCGACGGCCTGGACCTCGGCAGGCACCTGGTGATGGGCATCGGGGAGCAAAGCAGCGGTGGCGCCGAGCGAAGGACAAATTTGGCGGCGGTACTCGAGGCCCTGGTGGGGGCGCTGTTCCTGGACCAGGGTTACGCTGCCGCGCGGGACTTCTCGCTGAGGGTATTGGCTGTAGAAATGTCCGACGCTGACTATCTGGCTTCGTCCAAAAACGCCAAGTCTGAGTTGCAGGAGCTGGTGCAGGGTCAGGGTAAATCTCCGCCTACTTACAGCATCATCAGCATGGCCGGAAAAGACCACGACCGCACCTTCACCGCCCAGGCGCTGGTAGAGGGCGAGGTGGTAGGTCGAGGGGTCGGCTCCCGCAAGGCAAACGCGGAACAGGCGGCGGCAAGGCAGGCGCTTCAGAAGCTTCATGGCGGCTGAGGCCCGGAGCCGATTGCGATCCTGGCCGCATGCGCGTATTAGTGTGTCAAGAACAGAGCGCAAGGCATGGCCGGTAAAAATGCCGGGCCGGCCCTGAAGCACCCAATCGAATGCAGATTATCGAATTCCCATTTGAAGGCATTAGCGTTGCCGGCACCGTCGTGGACCTGGAGGCCGTCTCGCTGGAGCCGTGCGATGGCGGCGTGTTCACTTTCGGAACCATGTCGGGGAGCACTATGCGAATCGTGCAGGCTGAGACCGAGGCGGAGTGCCTGGAAGTGGAGCGGGCAATCCGCGCGGCATGGGACGATTTGCCCCGGCCATTGAGGGCCTACAGCAAGGCGTTCGCTCAAAGATGGGTCGGCCACATTCTAGGCAGGGAGGCCCTGATCGAGCAGGAGCTTATGGCCCCCTGGCAGGAACTTGCCGAAGAGCAGTCCCTGAAGTGGCCCCGCCTAAGGGAGCTAATGCGTCCGCCTGTCTTCTACTACCGCTGGGGCGTTGCCGACATGGACCGGGAGACGGATGTCAGGTCGCTTCGTCGTGCCATACGCATTGCCAGCTCGGTGAACGAGGTGGTATCCCGCGAGGCCATTGCAGACGGCCCGCACGTTTGGTGGCAAAAGCACCTGGAGCTCATGCGCAATCCCAATGCCGGGGCCGAGCTAAATCGGCTGGAGGCTGGTGAGCAGACGGATTCCGATTCGGCCTATCGCCGTCTGCCCAACGGGAATTGGGGCACCATTTACCTGGCCGCCATTATGTGTCACAACATGATGGACTTGCAGTCGCAGGCTGCCCTGTTGCTGTGGCCGTGGGAGGTCACCTCCGGGTGGTTGGGCCAGTGCTGAATTCGTCCACCTAAGCGTCTATCCCCGGCACCGGGAATTTTCCGCATATGCCGATTACCTCGTCCCGCACCTCGCGCATGACCGCCTCATCACCCAGGTCGCCCAGGACTTTGAGGATAAGCTGTCCGATGCGCCGGGCCTCGTCCACGCCCATGCCCCTGCTGGTAATGGCAGGGCTTCCCAGGCGCATGCCGCTGGCGGTCCGAGGCGGCTTCTTGTCGTAGGGAATGGCGTTGCGGTTGACCACGATGTTGACCTCGCCGAGGGCCTCTTCCGCCTGCCTTCCGGTGATGTCCATGGGTGTCAGGTCCACCAGCACGATGTGGTTGTCCGTGCCGCCGGAGACCAGTCGTAGGCCGCCCGACTGAAGCTCCTCCGCCAGCGCCACGGCGTTGGCCCGAATGCTCTTCTGGTACGCGGCAAACTCAGGCGTCATGGCCTCGCTGAAGGCAACCGCCTTGGCTGCGATTACGTGCTGCAAGGGACCACCCTGCATGTTGGGGAACACCGCGCTATTGACGGGCCGGGCCAGTTCCGAGTTGGACAAGATCAGGCCGCCACGGGGACCTCGCAGCGTCTTGTGAGTGGTGGAGGTGACTATTTCAGCGTAGGGCAGGGGGGAGGGGTGCTCATCCGCCGCTACCAGCCCGGCAATGTGGGCCATGTCCACCATGAGCTTGGCCCCGACCTCGTCGGCTATCTGCCGGAACCGCGGGAAGTCTATAGTGCGGGTGTAGGCCGATGCGCCGGTTACGATGATCTTGGGTCTGTACTCCTTGGCCAGGCGCTCCACCTCGTCGTAGTCAATCAGCTCCACCTCCCTGTCGACGCCGTAGGACACGAAGTTGTAAATCTTGGCGGAGAAGCTGACGGAGGCTCCGTGGGTCAGGTGGCCGCCGTGGTCCAGGCTCATGCCCATGGCTGTGTCGCCGGGACTCATGGTGGCGAAGTACGCGGCCATATTGGCCTGGGCGCCGCTGTGGGGCTGAACGTTTGCGTGCTCGGCCCCGAAGAGCTTTTTGGCCCGGTCAATGGCGAGGCTCTCGGTCACGTCCACGAACTCGCAGCCGCCGTAGTAACGCCGCCCCGGGTAACCCTCTGCATACTTGTTGGTCATAACGCTGCCCTGGGCTTCCAGGACGGCCCTGCTAGCGTAGTTCTCCGATGCAATGAGATTGATCGTGGTGCGTTGGCGGTCAACTTCGTTCTGAATGGCCCGCCCTACCTCCGGGTCCTGGTCCATCAACGTGCTCATGTGCCTACTCCCTGTCGTTGCCACAGGCTATCCAGCCATTTGTTCGGAGCTACACCTGGCATCCGGACCTAATCGTCAGGAAGCCTCGGGTTCGATCAACCCGTAGTCGCCATCGGTGCGCCTGTAGATGACGTTGAATCCTTCTGTTTCTATGTTCTGGAACAGGAAGAAATCATGGTCCAGAAGCTCCATTTCTACTATGGCCTCTTCCACGGCCATTGGCTTCATCGGGAAACGCTTGGACCTTACAACCCGCCCAAATTCGGATACCACCGCGTCTTCAGGCAGTTCGTTTTGCAGCTCGGCGATGTCCGGAGGCGCCTGCTCCTGGTTCCGTACCGACCTTCTTCCCCGAGACTTTGATACCCGGGTCTTGTATCGGCGTATCTGACGGTCCATAACGTCTGTCACGGCATCAATGGCCGCAAATAGATTCAGCCCAGCCTCCTGACCTCTGAGGGTGTTCCCCGGCGCTGAGATGGTCATCTGGGCCACGATCCTGTCGGTCTGAGACCGTGAGGACGTACGGGAAAGCTCCAGCTTGGCCTCTGCGCTGCCGTGCATGTGCCTGTCCAGCCGCTTGAGCTTTTTTTCGATGTACTGCTCGGCCTCGGAGTTCAGCTCGATGTTCCTTGTGAAGATACGCAGGTCCATGGAAACCACCTCCTGAGCGAATTTCACTGGCTTGGAGACGCAAGACGAAGGCCATGCCCCGGGGTCATGCCAAGGCTTATCAGCGCTTTTCTATTGTAGGCCCTGCGTGGGCGGGCATCAAGCGCATAGGGCCGGGGTTGATGGGGGCAATGGGACCGGGAATTGGTGGCTTCGGAATACAGCGGTGGTATTCAGGAACTCCCGTTATATGGAAGCGCCTCTACACCGGGGCGAACGTACGGAAAGTGTCAGGTTGTACTTGCGAACAACTCCGCCGCCAATGTTGGACTGAGAGGCCGAACTGAAGTATCCTAGTACGGTGCAGTCGAAAAATTCATGTTATCTCAAGGAAAACGGCGGGGCGCTGGGCCCCCGTGGCCCTTTAATGTGCAGTACAGCCACATATAGCGGCGTCTGCGCTCAGGTCCGGCGCGCCATGCGAACATCGGCACGCAACTGACGGCGCCGGCAGACCTGAGTGGGGTCGGTTGCGGCCGGCCCACGGCGGACTTTCGCACAACGGAGCAAGATGATTAGAGGAGTTCTGGAGCGCTACAAAAGCTACCTCCCCGTGAACGAAAAAACCCCGATGTTCACACTTGGCGAAGGCGATACCCCTCTTGTCAGGTCCAAGACTATCTCGCAGGAGGTCGGCTGCGACGAACTGTACTTCAAGCTGGAGGGCTGCAACCCGTCCGGGTCGTTTAAGGATCGGGGCATGGTTCTGGCCGTCGCTAAAGCCATGGAGGAGGGCGGCGAGAGCATCGTCTGCGCCTCCACGGGCAATACCAGCGCATCAGCCGCCGCTTACGGGGCCTACTGCGGCCTGGAAACCACGGTTTTCGTACCCAAGAACAACATCGCCAGGGGCAAGTTGGCCCAGGCAATAACCTACGGCGCCCGCATCATCCTCATCGACGGAAACTTCGACGACGCCCTGAAGGTCGTACGCGAGCTCACGGCGAAGCACCCCATAATTCTTGTCAATTCTCTGAACCCGTACAGAATCGAGGGCCAAAAGACGGCCTCGTTCGAGATAATTGAAGACCTGGGAACGGCTCCCGATTATCTTTTCATCCCGGTAGGCAATGCCGGCAACATCACCGCCTATTGGCAGGGTTTTGTAGAGGCCCGCAACATGGAGTGGACGGCCATTCTTCCCAAGATGATGGGTTTCCAGGCGGAGGGCGCGGCTGCCATCGTCAGGGGTCGGCCCATAGCGAAGCCCGAAACTATCGCCTCCGCCATCAGGGTCGGCAATCCCGCCAGTTGGGATGGCGCAGTCAAGGCCAGGGATGAATCCAACGGCACCATCGACTCTGTCACGGACGAGGAGATCATGGAGGCCTACGAGTGGATAGCCAGAAAAGAGGGCATATTCTGCGAACCGGCGTCAGCGGCTTCCGTGGCCGGACTAATAAAACTTTCTCGTAATGGAGTGCATCTAAAAGACAGCAAGATCGTCTGTGTTCTGACCGGAACGGGCCTCAAGGACCCAGACCTGGCTAGCTCCATGGAGCCGGTGTTTATGGATGAGTACCCGCCGCAGCTTGAGGCGGTGGAGCGGGCCCTGGGGTTACATTAGTTGATAGACCAGGACAAGATAAGTAACGCGGTATCTGCGATAATCGAGGCCTTGGGCGAGGACCCGTCCAGAGAGGGACTGCAAGACACCCCACGTCGCGTTGCCGAGATGTATGCAGAATTCTTCTCGGGCATTGACGCCGACCCGGCGGAAGTCCTGGCCACGGGATTCGAGGAAGGTCACCGGGAATTGGTGGTATTGCGAGACATCCCGTTCTTCTCCATTTGTGAGCATCACTTCCTTCCCTTTTTCGGCTCCGTCCACGTCGGGTACATACCCAAGGGGCGTGTGGTAGGCGCATCGAAGCTTGCCCGGGCCCTGGACATTCTTGCCCGCCGACCCCAGATACAGGAGCGGCTCACAGACCAGCTAGTAGAGGCCCTAAACAAGACGCTTGAACCCGACGGTGTCGCGGCCGTAATCAGTGCGGAGCACATGTGTATGTCGCTGAGAGGCGTTAAAAAGCCCGGCAGCCGGATAATTACATCATCTGCCAGGGGCAGGCTGAAGACCCAGACCGCGGACCGGCAGGAATTCTTCGACCTGCTGGGGGAGATTCGATGACGCCACTGTCCGTGCGGTCGGAAAGCTTCGACAGTATAGAGGTGGAATGGGAGCAGCTCTTGCCGGAGACCGCCGCCGACACGATTTTCATTACCCCCTGGTGGCAGAGGCTATGGTTGGAGCATTACGGGCAGGAAGCTGACCTGCACATACTTTCCGTCAGGCAGGGCGAGGTGCTGATTGGCATCGCGCCCCTGATGCTTACTAACGGAGTGCTGTCCTTCCTGGGTGATACCGACCTGTTCGATTACCATGATTTCCTGGTGAGGAAGGGCAGAGAAGTCGAGTTCTACAATGCGCTGTGTGAATACCTGGTAGAGATGGAGTGGCACACACTTGAGCTCAAATCTCTGCGGGAGAGCTCTCCTGCTCTGGTGCATTTGAAGGCGCTGGCGGAGCAAAAGGGATTCCGGACTGAAATAGTGGAAGAGGATGTCTCTCCCTATGCCGTGCTAACGCCCACCTGGGACGAATACCAGGGGAGCATGCGCAAAAAAGACCGCCACGAGTTGCGCCGAAAGCTGCGGCGGCTGGACGCCGCCGATAACGCTCGGCAGTATTCCTGCGACGATCCCTTGACTCTGGCCGAGCATATGCCGGACTTTTTCAGGCTGATGCGCGCCAGCAGTCATGACAAGGACGAGTTCTTGACGGAGGACCGGGAGCTCTTCTTCAAGGACATGGCCGTAAGGCTGGCAGAAAAGGGCATATTCAAGCTCTTCTTTCTGGAGGTGGGTAATGTGCGGGTGGCCTCCTGCATCGTCTTCGACTACGGCGACGCGTACCTACTCTACAATAGCGGTTACGACCCGGAGTATTCGTCACTAAGTGTAGGGCTTCTCAACAAGGCCCTGTGCCTCCGCGAGGCAGTGGAAAAAGGCAGGAGCTGTTTCGATTTCCTGAGAGGTCCGGAGCGATATAAATATGATCTGGGCGGGCGGAATCAGACCGTCTACCAGATTACGATTAGACGTTAGGCCCGTATCCATCAAATCCGGGGACAGGTGGATTCGGCTAAAGAATCTGGTCGGAAAGCGGTCCCCATCCAGAAACGATATTCGTGCCCTCTGCCGGCCGGCCGACTGAAGTTGACCGGCCGGGCGTCGCAATCCCCTGGCAGGGGCGGAGATATGTATGTATAGACTGGCGTTGTTGAGCTTCCACGGATGTCCCGTGGCGCGCCTCGGCGAAAAAGATACCGGCGGCATGAACGTTTACGTTATGCAGTTGGCTAAGGAATTCGGCAGACGTGGGCATCAGGTGGACGTGTTCACTCGATATCACGACCCGCTGGATCCGCAGATCGTGGAGTTGGGCGAGGGAGCCAGGGTCGTGCACCTCAAGGCCGGCCCGTACGACACTACCAAGCAGGACCTGTACCAGTTCATACCCGAGTTCCTGACGGCTTTGGACTCATTCCGCTCCGAGCAGGGCATCGACTACGATCTTATTCACAGCCACTACTGGCTTTCCGGAAGCATCGGCATGGCCCTGAGTGAAGATTGGGACGTGCCCCACGTGGCCACGTTCCATACCCTGGCCAAGACCAAATTGCGAGCCCGAGCCGGGGAACAGGAGTCCGAGGTCAGGACCAACATCGAGCGCACGGTCATGCAGCGCGCGGACGGTCTTGTCGTCTCCACCGAAATGGAGAAAGATGACCTTGTCAAGCTTTATCAGGCATCCCGGTGCAGAATCAAAGTCGTTCCGGCGGGCGTGGATTTGGAGTTGTTCTACCCCAGGGGCAAGGACGACGCAAAACAGAAGTTGGGAATTCAGGAAAATAGGGTTATCCTATACGTAGGGCGCATCGAGCCTCTCAAGGGTATCGATATCCTGCTGAAGGCCGTGGCGCTACTGGAAGACCCGGCGGACACCAGACTGGTGATTGTCGGAGGCAGCCTGGAAGACGACCTAGAGTTGGAAAGGCTTAAAGGCCTCTCGGAAACGCTGGGCATCCAGGAAAAAGTAACCTTTACCGGTTCCGTCCCTCAGGGGATTCTTCCCGACTTTTACAGCGCGGCCGACGTATTCGTGTTGCCTTCTTACTACGAAAGCTTCGGACTGGTAGCGTTGGAAGCGATGGCCTGTGGCACGCCAGTTGTGGTCTCCAGAGTCGGAGGACTGAAAACTTTCATCAAACAAGGTGAAACGGGTTATCTAATTCCATGGCGCTGCCCTGAACCATTCGCGCAACGCCTGGACATACTGATGGCTAATCCAGACCTGAAGGAGTCCATGGGCAAAGCGGCCAGGGCGCAGGCGCTGGAAATGAGCTGGAGTGGGGTCGCAGACCGATTACTGGACTTCTACTCCGATCTATTGGCAGAATCTTGGGTAAGCGTCGCGGGGGCGTGAATAGTGAACAACGGGCGGGACCAGTCTCAGGTGGAGCCGGACGCAGATAGCAGCGACCCACAGAAGTACACCTTTTACCAGCGTGGGGAGCGCCACTTCTGGCGTAGGATTGCTGCTGGTTTTTTCGTTCTGGTTCCCCTTCTCGCTACCTTCCTGATAATTCGCCTTGTATTTGGCTACATCGACGGAATCTTTCGTGGCGATTCCGGACTTCTCACCAGGTGGATCGAGGGCACGCCTCTGGACTTCCCGGGCGTCGGTGTGGCATTTACCATAGCGATGCTTTACGTCATCGGCCTCCTGGTGGCGGCCGAGGCCGGCCGCAGGGCTGTGAGTTGGCAAAACACGGTACTTTCAAAAATACCTGTGGTCAAGAGCATCTATGGGGTTGCAAGGCAGGCCACGGACAGCCTTGTCTCACCCACCGGGCACCAGTTTAGCCGCGTGGTATTCATCGAGTGGCCGAGACAAGGCTTTCTAGCGATGGGCTTCATCACCGGCCACTGCCCGTCGCCAATCAAAGACGGTCAGGACCTGCTGGTAGTTTATATCCCGACAGTACCGAATCCAACTTCGGGCAACCTGGCGTTCGTCACAGAGGACAAGGTAGTTGAGACGAAGTTGACTGTGGAAGAGGCGATGAAGATCGTATTCTCGGGAGGGATGGTGTTGCCGGAACACATGAACATGCCGACGCCTTTCCAGGGGGTAAAATCGCCTGGCGCGTAGGTTTTCCGGTCACTCCGCAGTCGCCTTGCGGTAGCTATTCACCGGGCTCGCTGGATAATTGTCCATTAGGCGTTGGAAAAGTTTTCTCGTACCACAGGGTCTCCCGTACCTTCCGAAAGCCTAGTTTGAGATACAGTTCCCTGGCAGGCGCGTTGTCGGAGTCTACCTCCAACTCGATGCAATCGACGCCCTGGCCCTTGAGGTACTGCATTCCAGCAGCCACGATTGCCTTGCCAAGCCCCCTGCCCCGGTAGTCCGGGTGCACGCCCGTCATGGATATGAACCCGGTGGCCCTGGAGTCGTCGGCGGATATCATCGTCCAGTTGTAGGCTGCAGGTTTGCCGTTATCCGTGATGAACAAGATACCCTCGGGCGTTACCCGGTCCAAGCGGACGCGGGCGCTAATCTGATCGACGGTGTTGGGGCTGAACCCCCAGTTATCGCCGAACGCCAAGTTCTGTAGCTGAGTGAGCCTCTCCTCGTCCTGGCCGATCTTGAATGGCCGAATCGAAAATCCGCTCGGCAGGGAAGGCGTTGGGCTGACGTCGCCGGTCCACTGCATCTGCCAGTAACCCTTGGCCTTGTGAAAGCCCGCCGACTCGAGCATCCGCTGGGCGGCCTCGCCTTGGGATGAGGCCTCGATGTGCAGTACGTCCACCCCGAGGTCCTCTGCGTGGGATAGAGCCTTTTTGAGCAGCTCACGACCGATCCCCTGTCGCCGAAAACCGCCGAGAACGCCGCCGCTGGCCACCGCCCGGCCGATGGGCGCTTCGTACGAAATCAGCGCAAAGCCAACAACGGCATCGTCCAAATCGGCGACGAAGCAGTGCTCCTGCGGGTCCATGTCCGGCTGGGACATGAACTGGCGCATGAAGCCAACATCGAAGGCCTTTTCAGTGCCGCCAAGGCCATTGATATCATTGAATATGGCTGTTATGGATTCCAGGTCCGTCCATCGAAATATCCTTACATTAAAACTAGGCGCCATTCACAACTCCGGCTCAATTTCGTGTGGTGCAACACTGCCCTAGCCAGGCAATTTCTCGCCCCCAGGCCCAAATCCGTTGCATCCACGGCTGCAGACAGATTGTAACAGAGCAAATGCGGCGTGGCTATTTAGCCCCTTGCTAGCGCAACACCTTGATGATGCGACGCTTGAGTAAGGCGTCGGTCTTGCCCGCTAATGGGCGAGGCCTTATCATATATCCATGGCCGACTGGGGTGTGCAGCGTTCAGGGGCTGGCCCGGAAGCCTGACGGGGCAAGGGTTTGCGCAGGCACAATCAGCTAAACACGGCATCACGATTGATCTTTTATGGGGGGCGTTAAAGTACATGATAGACAGACCGGACAGGGCTATGGTGGTCATTCCGCATCCCGACGATGGGGAAGGCGGCTGCGGCGGGACCATAGCCAAGTGGATCGAGGAGGGCACCGAGGTCGTTTACGTCCTGTGCACCAACGGCGACAAGGGCACCAGCGATCCGGAAATGACGTCGGAGCGTTTGGCCGAGATACGCGAGGTGGAGCAGGCCAACGCCGCGGAGACCCTGGGCGTGAAGGAGGTGGTCTACCTGAGGTATCCCGACGGCGCATTGGAGGACACGACCGAGTTCAGGGGGCTCATCGTTCGCGCGGTCCGGAAACATCGGCCGGACGTGGTGTTCTGCACAGACCCCCACAGGCAGACATTCTACCTCCATCGAGACCACCGTATTTCGGGCCAGGTTACGCTGGACGCCGTATTCCCATATGCCCGAGACATCCTCCACTACCCGGAGCATCGGATGGAGGGCCTGGAGCCGCACAAGGTAGGCGACCTGCTGATGTGGGGCACCGAGGACCCGGACACCTTCGTCGACATCACGGATACCATCGGCCTGAAGATCGACGCATTGAAAAAGCACGTTAGTCAGGTGTCCGGTGGAGACCGCGACGTCGCGGACTTTGTTAAAGCCAGGGCCCAGACTATAGGCCACCGCGCGGAGGTGCCCTACGCCGAGGCCTTTCGGCGCATCCAGTTCCGGCGGTAAACCGCCTCATATCCGTGATAACGGCAGAACCGTATTTCTTCGTATCTTTTTGGGTTCCAATCCGTGCTCTTACGGGCCTGGACGAGAGCCTTAACGGCGAATAGCCATTGTACGACATCCACGCACATATACTGCCGGGTGTGGACGATGGTCCGGACTCGATGGAAGCCTCCGTCGAGATGGCGCGAGCCGCTGTCGAAAACGGTACCCACGTCATGCTGGCGACGCCTCACCGCAAGGACGTTACCGAGCGCTGGTCGGTCGGTCATATTGTGGGCCTGGTCGATGAGCTGAACGCCCGCGTGCGGGCGGAACGGCTAGACTTCCGGCTTTTGCTGGGCATGGAGAACCACCTGGACACCGCCCTGCCGGCGGAAATCTCCGCCGGCAGGGCGCTCCCGATGAACGGCAGCCGCTACATCCTGGTTGAGATGCCGTTTTTTGGAAGGCCGGAATTCATCGATAGCTGCTTGGCCCAGGTAATGGACCTGGGCCTGGTGCCGGTCCTGGCCCATCCGGAGCGCATCGAGGCCTTTCAGCGTGACATCGGACTGCTGAAGGAGTTCGTAGGGCTTGGCATGGTGAGCCAGATTACTGCCGGCAGTCTGCTGGGACGGTGGGGCGATGAGGTTAAGGGGTTCACATCGGAGCTTCTTGAAATGGGGCTGGCCCACGTAATCGCGTCGGACACTCATACGCCGGGGGAGCCCAGGCCGCCGGGACTGGCGGCAGGGGCAGAGGCTGCGGCCCGGATCGTGGGTACGGCCAAGGCCCAGGCAATGGTTGCGTCAACGCCACGGCGTATCTTGGAGGACCTGCCCGTGAAATGGCCCCAAGAGTAGCCCAGACCAGCAAACGAAGGCGGATGTGAATCTCTGCCAAAGATAAAGGAGGGCGTCGCCCGTCCTGCCGTGTGTCGGATTGGGGCCGCCTTAAGTTAGCACGCCAACGCGCCTCAACACTGCGCTGACCCGGGCGGTGAGCTCCTGTACCCCGAACGGCTTCACCAGGTAATCGTCTGCTCCGAGCTCCAGGCCCTTGATGATGTCGTCTGTGGAGCCGAAAACGGTAAGCATTATGACTGGGCAACCGGATATCTCTCGCAGACGTTGCAGCATCTCCCAGCCATCCATCTCCGGCATCTTAACGTCCATAACGATGAGGTCGGGCAGCGTCAGGTAGAACTGTTCCATGCCGCGCACGCCGTTTTCCGCCAGCTGGATAGTGTAGCCTTCGTCTTCCAGCACGCGATGCACGATCTCCCTGATGGAGTCGTCGTCTTCAACTATCAATACAACGGGCTGTGCTTTGTCTTCTTCCAATCGCCTGCGATCCATGCTTTACGCCCACCATCTGCGTTATTGTCGCCGAAGGACTATTGCCCCGACCGCATCAGGCGTATGTTACCACTGGTGTTGTCTAACCTTAAAGGCCTTCGGGAACGCCGACATCGTGGTAATCCATCAAAAAATAGGGTGGCATCACTTACCGCATATTCGCAGCCCGCACGATGCGATGCTGCTATTCCCGGCGTACTCTGTAAATGTTAATTATCGATTCAGCCGGCGTGGAAACCTATTACCTTCACGTTACTACACCGCCGGAAATCCGAACGCCCTATGCTAAGCAGATAAACACGCCGTGGGCGCGGAAAACGGACTGGGAGCTTTTCCAAGCTAAATTGCGGATATTCATGGGACATAGACCGAGGTGGAGCGTTGCCACCGTCCTGACGTTGACCATGCTCGTTATCATATCTCTGTTCATGAGCATCACTACTCTCATGGAAATCCGTAGAGAAGAGACCATCTTTCGGGCGCACCTGGAGCAAATGGCTCTTTTGTACCTGAATTCCGTGCGGCAGGTATACCTCGATACCGGCGGTGAAGATGCTTCCAGCTATGCCCACCTCATGGTCGGCACGGGTCAAGGCGTGCCTGAGGTCTCGGAATTGGCGCTCTTTTCGGAGACGGGCGAGCCGCTGGCGACGCTTGTTATGCCCGCAGACAACACATCTGCGGCCAATGTTCAAAAAATACGGCCTTCGGACTTCGCGTCGGGGCCGGTCATTCGGCACGTGCAGGACTATCTTGACGTATCGGCGCCGATAATCTCGGAAGGTCGGACCGTGGGCTTCGTGCGTTTCCGAATGACCAGCTCCTCGGTGAGCGAGGCCCTAAAAAATCTGGCCGTGAGCGCGCTCGTGCAGGCATTGTTGATGATTGCCGTGGCATTCCCGATAACGTTTCTTGTGGCGCAGCGGTTCACCCGTCCAATCAAGACGCTCGCCAAGGCCGCCGAAAGCGTCGGGGCCGGCACATTGGATGTGGATATGCCCCCTATGGATGATCGCAACGACGAGTTTGGAGACCTCAACAGGTCGTTCCACGGCATGGTGGAGGCGCTAAAAGAGTCCAGGAACCGGTTGGAGCGTGCTCAACAACGAAACGTGCAGACGGCCAAAATGGTGGCTGTGGACAAACTGGCTAACGGCGTCGCTCACGAGATCAACAACCCTCTGGCGTCGATTCTAGGATTTGCACAGCTTGGCAAACAAAAGCTTTCGAGGTTCGAGGGCGAAACGATTGAAAGAGACGAGATCGCGTTCCTGGACCGCTACCTGGGATTTGTGGAGACTGAGGCGATGCGGTGCGGCCAGATCATCTCCAGGATGCTTCGCTTCACCTTGTCGCCCGAACAGCAGATGATGCCAACCGACGTGAACCAGCAGGTGGAGCAGTTCATCAGAATGAACATTAACCAGTTGGCCCAATCTGGGGTGACACCGGAGCTTCGATTGGGCGGAAGCCTCCCGAAGATTGATGCGGAGGTCATCAGCCTGCTTCGTGTATTTAACCAAGTGCTGTCCAACGCCATCAAGGCCATGCCCGGCGGTGGCACCCTGCGGGTGTCTACCTTTACGAAACAGGAGTCGCCGGAGGCTCCCTTTACCAACGTGGTGGTCGAAATACAGGACACCGGGCATGGCATTCCCAGCGAAATCGTCGACAAGGTGTTTGATCCCTTCTTCACCACGGGAGAGCCAGGCAGGGGAACAGGCCTGGGACTGTACGTGACGTACCAGATAATCAAGCAGCACGGGGCCGATATCGAGATCGTCAGCCAGGAGGGCGAGGGCACCACGGTCACCATGACTTTCCCTGTGCCGATGCCTCCCGTACTGGTCATGGGGGAAGACCCGGATGACACCAGTAAACCGGCCGAGGAGGTCTAGGACTGTCTAGTCGGCGGCAGTCCAACTGACGATCTTGTCGGGGCGGACCGTGATGACGAAGGAGTCCGCCTCTTTAAGCAGTCGATCGGCGTACCGGTTGCCTTCTTCCTCGCCCTGGTACCGGACCGCCAGCACTCTGGTAAGCTCTGGTACGCCTTCCTTGGATAGCTGTGCGGTGCCGCGAATCATCACGTACAGATATGGCCTTTCCTGCGTAGACACAGACAGCGACACCCTGGGGTCATGCTGGATGTTGCGGACTTTCACCGCACTGGTGTCCACTACCATGCGCACCTGCCCGTCCCGGTATTCGAACCACACAGGCGCCACGTGAGGTGAGCCATCGGGCCGGACCGTGGCCAAGTTAGCCAGAAGCGGCCGGCTCAGGTATTCCTCAATGTCGAAGGTGGTCATAGCATCTGTCCTTTACGCTGGATATCCGACACCTGAAGCGAATCCTCAGGAAGATATCGCAATATGCGCTTCCAGACTTCGCATTCTACTTCCATCGCCGACATGGTTGCATCAATTACTTCCCATCTTTCAGGTTGCATCTCTACCAATTTATGGTAGCCCGCACGTACACGTTCATGAAATTCCAACGACTCGTTTTCAAATCGTCGGGTTCCATCTTCGTCGATGCGGGGTTCCACGATAGCCAAACCATCGTCGAATTCGAGTGGCAAAGAAATTTGTGGAGAACCGGTCCGTTTCAGGCCCTCTTCGGGGGGCAGGTCTAACAAGAAAGTATGATGGGGAATAATGCCCTGCGTGGCCAAGTCGTTTATTGCGTCAATTTGCGCAATCGGCAACTTACGCCCGAAGCCCTGATAAGCCACGGTGGAATCAGCATACCGGTCTGCCAGCAGCACGATTTGTTGTTTTTGGTCAAAAACAGGCTTGATTACCTTGGTGACAAGTTCTGCCCTAGAGGCTGAGAACAAAAACAATTCGGCCCCAATGGATACGGTGTGGTCACTCCAGGGTTCACGTTTGAGGAGGTCTCGCAGATGTATGCCTAACGGTGTGGTGCCTGGTTCATGAATCAATATGACTTTGTATTCAGAGTCGCGCAGCCGAACTGAGATGTTCTCAGCCAGTGATGTTTTGCCGGATCCTTCTCCACCTTCGAAGGATATGAAGAGAGGTAAAGGCAACTCCACTCCTGCTGTCTGCGATTTAATCGGATGTTGATTATACCTCAATTGCGGAGCGTTTAGAATTCCGGCCAAGTTAAACGTAATGACAACTGATAGTGCCCTATCGCCGGTAGATTACGACGCGGCGTTCGGGTTCGCTGCCGGCGCTTGACGACGACATGCCATACTTGTCGGCGATCTTGTGCTGCAAGTGCCGCACGTAAGAGCCCTGTGGATTCAGGTCGACCTGTTGCTCGCCCTCGTCAATTCGCGATATCGCAACCTCGGCCTCTTCGATGGCGGCTGAGTACTTCTCCTCGGCGCGGCCATCCTCCGCCTGCTTTCGGGTGATCGCCTTCACAAACTGTTCGATCTGGGCCAGGGTGTTCTTTCGCAGAACGTAGACGGGTTTGCCCTTCTGCTCAGCCGTCTTTAGCGCCTGAGTCCTTCGCCGATAGAAGTTCTTTGTGGTAAGGAGCAGGTCGGCATGGGAGATGTCCGCAACCACCTCCACGGGAGCGCGGGTGCTCTCCACCGCCTGGATAAGACGGCCTTTGTTAACGCCGTAGGGCAGTATGTGGGTGACCTTCTGGGGCGGCTCATCTATGAACGGCTCTTCAGGCATTGGCTCAGGCTCGAGCCGCAGGTCCTGGCGACGGATGGAGTTGCCGTCGTTGCCAAATATCGAGGGCATCTTGGTCTGTCCCCTGGACCTGTGGATCAGGCCGCTCCCATCGACGGTGCGGATATTAGGCGATATGGGGTAGCCGCGCAGCATGCGGTCGACCACTTCCGCGACGTCGTCGTGCACCACAACCTGGTCCCACCCCTGTATCTCCACGAGGATGTCGAATGTGGGCGGCGCTCGGCGCTCCCTCACCGACTTCTGAGTGCCTCGGCGTCGGGCCTCAATGTCGCCCAGCGTCACCGTCTGCACCCCTCCCACCAGATCGGACAGAGTGGGGTTCATTACCAGGTTGTCCAGGGTATTGCCGTGGGCAGTGGCTACCAACTGCACCCCACGCTCCGCTATAGTGCGGGCTGCGTCGGCGTCGGCCTCGGTGCCTATTTCGTCGATTACGATGACCTCGGGCATGTGGTTCTCCACGGCCTCAATCATCACGGCGTGCTGCAGTGCAGGCGATGGCACCTGCATTCTGCGGGCTCGGCCTATGCCCGGGTGGGGTATGTCGCCGTCGCCTGCAATCTCGTTGGAGGTATCGACAATCACCACACGCTTGTGGGCGTCGTCGGCCAGGACGCGGGCGACCTCTCGCAGCATCGTCGTCTTGCCTACGCCGGGCTTGCCCAGGAGAAGGACGCTGCGTCCGCTAAGAACCAGGTCTTCGATGATGCGAATTGTGCCGTATACGGCTCGGCCCACTCGGAGAGTCAGGCCCACCACCTTGCCCCAGCGATTCCGTATTGCGGAAATTCTGTGAAGGGTGCGTTCAATTCCGGCCCGGTTGTCCTCTCCGAACTGGCCCAGGTTATCGATGACGTTCTGGATGTCTTCTTCGGTCACCTCGTCCGGGCCGATAACGAAGCTTTCGCTGAGGAAACGCGCCTCCGGCTCTCGGCCCAAGTCCAGGACCACCTCAAGGAGTTCATAGATGTCGTCGCGCTCCGTGAGAGGCCCCCTTATGTGGGAGGGCAGGGTGTCGATCAGGGCTTGAAGATCAGTATCAATACGCGCTTGCAAAGAACCTAAGTAGCCTCCGAAGTTTTGTTCCACCCCTAGCATATCAGTGAAAGGCGCCGGGTTCCAGCGTGCGGGCAAATCTTATGCAAAAGTGCTTACGTTCCCGTGCCACAGGCCTCAAATTATGGGCACTGCCGCCCTGAGCCTGATGTCGTCAGCAACCTTAACGGTCATCGATTTCACCAGCGTTATGTAGCAGGAAACGTCCTGGAATCCGCTGTCCACAAGGTAACGCCGCAGGTCCATCTGATAGTCCGGCAGCATGCAGTACGTTAGCCTGCACGACCGGAGCTGCTGTAGGCCGAATCGGACCATTAAAGGCATGCGGTGTTGGTGGTCTGGGTGCGCCGACGCCTCCAACCATCCCTTGGAGAATACCCTGGACGTCCGCAAAGAACCGATGGCGACGTCCTGTCGCCTCAATACGAAGGCGGCTGACCTTCGGTTGAGTCGCTCCCGGGAAGACATCCACTGGTCCATGGTCATGCCAACGGCGTGGCGAACCTCGGAGGGAGTAGCGGCGTTGTACAGCCTGAACAGGTCGTGGGCATCGACAGGCGTCTCCCCCTTCAACGGGTCGCAGTCATCAGACTTGGGTACCCCTGAGGCGGGCGCAGCGGGAACGCCGGCGAATAGCGTCTCCGGAACTTTCGGGAAGAAGCCGCTCTTCCGCGCAATGTCCACAAGGGAGTCCTCTCGCCGCAGTCTTAGGAATACCCTCTGGCAACGCTGCTCGACCGCCGACCGCACGATCGCGTTGAGGAGGGAAGGGACGTGCTCCTCACCCGACGGCGATACGAAAAGGTGCGTTATCTCCCAGCTGCCCAGGCCGGAGCGGGGCCGAGCCGATGCCAGTGCGAGGACTCGTTTGCCGGTGGATACGGCAGCGGACGAGCCACGTCCTCTGACTGACATGCCGATTCGAGTGGCCTGTACTATAGAAATAGGGTAGGAATTTATGCCGGTGATGCCGGCCAAAGTGCAGGCCCTGTTCGTCCTATCCGGACTGTCCATGACCATGCATCGCACGGGGTCCAGCGGGTTAAGCGGCCTTGTGACAGCCTCATTCGGAGTTAACAGGCTTGCGTTTGGTACGGTAGCCTCCCGGGTCCTCCGGCTGCTGTTACCGGACTTCACTAACGGCGCGGCGGAAACCTGGCCTATCTACGAATTGTATACCCGTTCGGAAGTTTTAAGCACTGCCCTGGATAATTTTAACAAACAGGCCGTGGATTCGCGTATCGTCCGTAAGCTCTGGATGGAAAGAGGTTGCCAGCATATTGCCCTGCCGCACCGCTATGGGTCGGCCGTCATCCAGGTGGGCCAGCACCTTGACGCCCGCTCCCGTTTTATTTACGCCGGGGGCGCGTATGAAAACGCAGTGAAATGGCGGGCCGTCTATCTCATCGAACTGGATGTCCGCCTCGAAGCTGTCTACCTGCCGCCCGAATGCGTTGCGGCTAACCTCGATGTCCATCAGGTGAAGGGGTTCGGGGCGGTGGTCCGTGAGTCTGTTGGAGATAATAATCATTCCGGCGCACGTACCCCAGACCGGCAAGCCGCCCTTGATCTTCTCCTTGAGTACGTCCCGAAAGTGGTAGATGTCGATAAGCTGGGCGATGGTGGTGCTTTCACCGCCGGGGATAATGAGGCCGTCGATGTCATCCAACTGGTGGGGGAGGCGTATCTCCGACACCTCCACCCCCAGTTTTTCCAACATCTGTCTGTGTTCTTGGAAGTCTCCCTGTATCGCCAGAACGCCGACTGTCGGCAAATTACCAGCCCCGGGTAGACAGCTTCTCGTCTTCGGGCATAGTGCTGATGTCCAGGCCGGGCATAGCCTTGCCCAGGCCCTTGGAGACCTCGGCGATGATATCAGGGTCTTGGAAGTGCGTCGTGGCCTTAACAATGGCGTTGGCCATCAGAGATGGGTTGGAGGACTTGAATATGCCGGAGCCCACAAATACGCCCTCGACGCCTAGCTGCATCATCAGGGCCGCGTCGGACGGAGTGGCGATTCCGCCGGCAGCGAAGTTCACCACCGGCAGCTTGCCGGTCTCGTGGATCTCCTTTACCAGGTCGTAGGGAGCTCTAAGGTCCCTGGCAGTCGCCATGATCTCGCCCTCGTCCATGCCCTGAATGCGGCGTATCTCTCCGAGGACGGTCCTGGCGTGGCGCACGGCCTCTACGATATTGCCGGTGCCCGCCTCGCCCTTGGTACGGATCATGGCCGCGCCCTCCCCGATGCGCCTCAGGGCCTCGCCCAGGTTTCGGCAGCCGCACACGAAGGGCACCGTGAAGTCGTGTTTGATTATGTGGTTGTTCTCGTCGGCAGGCGTGAGCACCTCGGACTCGTCAATGTAGTCGACGCCCATGGCCTGGAGGACCTGCGCCTCAACAAAGTGTCCGATACGCGCCTTGGCCATCACGGGTATGGTCACGGCGTCCAAGATCTCCT
>JACZVF010000298.1 GCA_022572805.1 Chloroflexota bacterium | reverse complement strand
ATTTCATGACCGAGGGCCTCGTGGCCAGGTGGACTAAAGCCAGCGGTGAGCACGTAGACCAGGGAGAGGTCCTGGCTGAAATAGAATCGGAAAAGCTCAATTACGAGTTGGAGGCCACTGCCGACGGTATCCTCCATACCGCGGTGGAAGAGGGAGCTACTGTTGCGGTGGACGGCATCATGGCGTACCTGCTGGCGGAGGGCGAGGCACCGCCTGAGCCGGTAACGCCCTCTGCCCCCTCCGCCGCCCCTGCCGCGCCCGGCCCCGCTCGACATGCCGCAGCTAAGCAAGCTGCCGGTGACGTTGTGCCATCCACCCCCGGCGCCCGTCGATTGGCGGCTAGCCTCGGCGTGGACATCTCCAGGGTCACGCCTACAGGACCCCGTGGCCGCGTGGTGGACGCCGACGTTCGCGGTTATAACGAGAATCAGCCCGCCGCCGCGCCCGCATCCGATGCAGGCCAGACGCCTGCCGCCATGCCCGGGCTGCCCGAGCCGACGCAGGTGTCGCCGCTGCAAGGCATGCGCAAGGCCATCGCGCGCAATATGCACGACAGCCTCTCCAAGACTGCCCAACTCACATACCATCTGGAAGTGGACATTACGGATGCCCAGGCCATGCGTCGGGAGGCGTCCAGCAAATCCGACGCCAACATCAACATGGCCAGCGTGCTGGTGAAGGCTTGCGCCGAGGCGTTGCAGCGGGTGCAGGTTCTGAATACGCTGCTGGTGAACGGCAACGTGATGTACTACGACGTGGTCAACATGGGAGTGGCGGTAGCTCTGGACGAGGGCCTGATCGTGCCGGTTATCAAGGGCGTCCAGGATAAATCAATCGAGCAGATCGCCACTGAGATGCAGGAGCTTTCCGACAAGGCCAGGGCCGGCCGCCTTACCTCCGGTGACGTTGTCGGCGGCACCTTTACCATCAGCGTTCTGGGTATAGTAGATGCCTTTACGCCCATCTTGAACCCGCCGCAGAGTGCGCTTTTGGGCGTGGGCCGCAGCGTCCAGAAGCCTGTGGTAAAGGGCGGCGAAGTCGTCGTTCGGGAGATGATGACGCTGAGCCTCACGGCAGATCACCAGGTTGTGGACGGCGGGGTCGCCGTCAGCTTCATGCGGCGCTTGCAGCAGATGGTGGAGAGGCCCGGCCAACTGTTCGCCTGAGTCCGCCTTTCGGTCGTTTTTCGTGATGAGCCGTTCAAGCCGTAGCCATCTTCCCCCGATCACTTGGTAACTATCTCAAAAAGGTGGATGCTTTGTTTTTAGGGATGCCCCTCTGGACTCCACCACGTCGATTTGGAGATAGTGACTTAGAACTAATCACCGAAAACTAAGGACTTTCATGGAATACACACGGCTGGGAAGCACGGGCCTCAAGGTATCCAGGGTTTGCATCGGGACCAACATGTTCGGCGCGGACTACGTTGACGACGCCCGCGCCATATCCGTGGTGCACGCGGCCCTGGACAACGGCGTGAACTTCATCGACACCGCCGACGCCTACAACGACGGCCGGTCCGAGGAGGTCGTCGGCAAAGCGGTCAAGGGCAGGCGCTCGGATTACGTAGTGGCCACCAAGGGCTTCGTGGCCACCGGCCCCGGCGAGAACGACAGGGGCCTCTCCCGCAAGCACCTCATGGACGCCGTGGAGGCCAGCCTTCGCAGGTTGGGCACGGACTACATTGACCTGTACCAGTTGCACTACTGGGACCCCGACACGCCTCTGGAGGAGACGTTGGGGACACTGGACGACCTGGTCCACCAGGGCAAGATTCGATACATCGGTTGCTCCAATTTCGCGGCATGGCAGCTATGCAGGGCGCTGTGGGTAAGCGACAAGAACGGCTTTGCACGAATCGAGTCCCTACAGCCCGAATACAACTTCGGCAAGCGGGACATCGAGGCGGAGCTTTTCCCGTTATGCGAGGACCAGGGCGTCGGCGTCATCCCCTACCAGGTCCTCATGGGTGGCGTGCTGACGGGGGCCTACGACCGCGCCTCAGACCCGGGCTCGGATACACACATGGCCTCTCGGCATGCCGCGCGGGCCAAGAACACCTACTGGACCGACGAGAACTTCGACCGTGTTGAACGCATGAGGAGCATTGCCGCAGACCTGGGCTGCGAGGTGCCGCAACTGGTTGTGGCGTGGGTGCTCTCCAAACCCGTCGTAACCTCCGTCATCGTAGGCTCCAGCAGGCCGGAGCAGGTGGCCAAGAATGCCCTGGCCGTGGGGATAAAGCCTGCCGATGACGTGCTGCAAATTCTGGACTCACTGTAACCGACGCCCAGGTAACCCACCCGAAACTCCAACTAATTCCACGGATTACATACACCAGTTCTCCTAGAAACTATCAGTAGAACCTGCAAAATTTGTTCCTGATACCTGGAGTATCCGGCGCGTAGGGCGACAGCTTCTATGCCGTCAATCAGCCGCTTTTACCGTTCAGGCCGGCAAGCTGAACGTACCCCTGGGGTCTCGGTTTAGCGGCCTTATTGTGGCTGCGGCTTCAGTTTATCGGCGGAGCGGTCGAGTTTATCTGCCAGGTATCTAAAGTTTGTG
>JACZVF010000095.1 GCA_022572805.1 Chloroflexota bacterium | reverse complement strand
GGTTTCCTCGCTCCAGCGATGAACGCTTTTGTCATAGCCTTAAACGTAAAAATGACGAACGTGCTTGACCTACAATATCGAACAAGTCCAAGCTTCGACAACCTGTTTAGGGAAATCGAGAAAAACCAAGCGTTGGCGGATTCTCTTGATGTGAAAGAGCTCAGAGCTCGCCTTAAAATCCATGACGGAACTAAGGAAAACCATTCAGAACTTTAGAAACCAACGTGCAGCCCACTTTGACAGCAATAAAAAGCCTAAACCGGTGCAAATTTCGGAAGCTCAGGAATTACTCGACGATTTACCGTCACTATTTAACGACATTTATCGAGGAATTCATCCTGGCAAAACCTGTTCTTTCACCATGATCCAACAGTCGGATACGACGACGCTTTTGGCGTCACTTCGAGAGCATCATTACGTTAAGCCTCCGGCCTCGATAGTCAGATATAAAGCAAAGAAGGATGAAAGCAATCCGAGTCAATACATAATCCCATCGGATCGAATGGAAAATTTGATAGAAGCGTTCAGGCGAATCGAACAAGCACCAAGCGATTGAATTGGGTCGGGTAGCTTAGGAAGTATCCCGCCTCCACCCTGATTCCCGGGCGGAACCTGGATTGACTTTTGCCCACCTCGATGCTACTCTCACCCTATTGTGGAGTATTGTTCGCTTTTCGGCTATTTCTAGGGAGGGAAACATGGCAATATCCCAGGTCTACTACATGGACGGACACTCGGAAAGCACCGAGACAAGCCTCGTCTCCAAGATGCTTACCGTTTTCGACGCCGCCAGGCTGGATGACATGATCAGCCCCAATGACATAGTGGCCATTAAGGTGCACTGCGGCGAATGGAACAACACGGCCTACCTCCGCCCCGTTTACGCACGGGCGCTGGCAGACCGAATCAAAGAGCTGGGCGGACGGCCTTTCGTTTGCGACACCACCACCTCCACCTACTCTCCCTGGGGCTCCCGTTCCAATGAGCTTGACATCATGATCACCGCCGAGCGCAACGGCTACAGCTCAGCCGTCCTTGGTTGCCCATTCATCTGCGCCGACGGCTTCATCGGCACCAGCGATTACCGCGTGGACCTGCCGGAGGGATACCTCCTGAAAGAGGCGTACGTAGCGCAGGCAATCGCCGCGGCCGATGTCCTTATTGCCCTGACCCACTTCAAGGGCCACAGCATGGGTGTAATCGGTGGCGCGCTAAAGAACCTGGGCATCGGCGCCCAGTCCAAGCGCGGCAAGCTAAACGTACACATGGGAGGCCATCCCAAGTACGGCTTTGGCGCTGCCGGCGTCTTCCACCCGGAGAAATTCAAGGGCAAGGCCGAGACCCCCGATTGGGAGATTATTGAGGACTGCTGCCCGTTCGACCTTTATCACATTAATGACAACGATGAGTTGGAGTGGGACCGAGAGCGGTGCACCACCTGTCTCGGCTGCTTCGGCGTCGTAGGCCCCAGGGGCCTCGTCGACGTTCCTCCCGTCAACTTCGACGCGGTGGACGTGGCAATCGCCGACGCCTGCCTGGCTGTCGAGAAGGTTGTAGGCCGGGACAAGGTCGGCTACATCAATATGGCCATCGACATATCGCCTCGGTGCGACTGCGCCAACCACGCCGACGTACCCATAGTTCCCCACCTGGGAGTCTTTGCCAGCACGGACGCTGTAGCAATCGACATGGCGTGCGTGGACAAGGCCAAGGAAGCCCAGGGCATACCTGGCTCCGCCGTCGAGATGATGGAGGCCCATCACCCCGGCGATAACAAGTTTGAAGCGGCCGCGGCAACCTTCCACGGCCAGAGTGAGGTCGCAAGCATCAATACCGGGCACGAGAACGGCCTCGGCAGCCGGGACTACACCTTGGTCGAAGTCGAGCCGGCTGATGCCGCCAAGTACAGGTTCCCCTATGACCGCAGGCCCAGCCGCCAGCGGTTCAAGGAGCAGTTCGAGAAGTTCCAGCCGTTCCCGTATGACCGCCACGACGGCCAGGGCTTCGCGCGCAACGAGGAGGTGGACCTGGAGAGGATGAAGCGTCACTACGACCACTCCACCAACGGCCACCACGCCGACGTGGAGATAGAGGAGCTTCAACCCGCAGACGACAATTAGGCTTATTGGATTGACGGGAAAAAAGGGGGCGCGCTCCGAGTGGGCGCGTCCCCTTTGATTTGGTGATTACTAACCGCGCCATTAAATTCGACGTTTCCCCATCTACTTTTTTCCGCCGCAGCGGAAGCACGGGGGTGAAACGGCCGCCAAAAGGTACAGATGATTCTACAGGTAATACCGGCACAATCTGAACACATCGAAGGACTTGCCCGCTCATGCATAGCCGCATTCGCAGAGTTCAACACTCAGCACCTGCTGACCATGGGCACCCCCGGCAACGTCGAGTCGGCGCGACAGATGTACAGCCGTCTCCTCGTCTCGGACAGAGCGCACGTAATCGTGGCGCTGCAGAATGGCGAGGTCGTGGGCTCCACGTGGCTGCGCCTGGAGGATGACATTGCGGCATTCGAGGATGTGAATACGGCGCCGTCCAAACAGGGCAACGGCGTGGCCCGCGCTCTGATGACACACGGACTGGAGGTCGCCAACGGCCTGGGCTATGCGAAGATCAGGCTCACGCAGAGCGCCCACAACTCCACAGCACTGTCGCTCTACGCCTCACTGGGTTTCGAGGTCAAGGAGACCTTTGCCGAGATGAAGGCAACAACCGGCAAGGCCCCCGAGTTGCCCGAGTCGCTTGGCGTGCGTCCCATGACGGAGGCCGACCTTCCGGCTATAGAAGATGTTTCGAGAAGGCTTTATAAGCTGAACCGGCGTGGCGACGTGGCTGCGGCTTTGGCCAGTGGCGAGCCGGCGCTGGTCGTCGCGCCCCGCGACGGCGTCACTGGCTACGTCACGCTGGGGGGCAGCGCGCACGGCATGGCCGAGAGCGAAGCGGAGGCCCTTGCCCTCATAACGGAGGCGGCCAGGCGTTATCCTGAGAAGGCTGTGTTCGGCTGTCCCCTGAGCTTTCACGGCCTGTTTCGCAAGGCCCTGCAAATTGGCTACAGGACGCTGGAGGTCCACAACGTCATGGCATACGGCCCCTACGAACGGCCCGACGGCGTCTGGATGCCATCGTCTGCGTATTAGCTCCCCCGATGGCACGCATATTGGCAAATCGGCCGAAATATGAACGTAAACTCAGCCTAAATTGGCCCTCGTAATCAAGAATGGTACAGCCGGTCACACAAGACGAGACTTGACGGCGGTTGGGATTCAACGGACAATACAGACGATATTCAGCGAAAAAAGGAGTGGACGAAAATGCCACAATCCGGACAGGAAATGCTGGAAGAGTCCATAACCAACTGCCAAAGCATTGTCGATGGTTTAAGCTCCGTCAACGAAGCCTGGAAGGCCTCGATTAACGAGATATTGGGAAAATTCGACGAGATTAGCGGAACGTTCTTCTTCAAGACCATGCCCAGCGTTCCCGCCACCAGGACAGTTATGCGAGATTCGACATCCGCCCTGGAGCTAAAGACCAGCGAGGACTGGGACGGCTTCGGCCCTGCCATCGAGCAGTTGATCAAAAGCTCACAGAACGTTATTGAAAAGGCCGGAATGAAGGGCGTCACCCTAACGTGACCCAGCCTGTCCCAAACAATACTGAAGAGCCTGCCCTGAGCCATGCCGAAGGGGCCGTCCTCGTCACCGGCGGCGCGGGCAGCGTTGGCCGGATGCTGGTGGAAAAGCTGGTGGCCGCAGGGAAAACGGTCCGCATCTTCGACCTGCCCTTCATGGACTTTGATGGCCTGGAGGACCGGGCCGGCATCGAGATTGTCAAGGGAGACATCACCGATGCTGAACAGGTAACGCAGGCTGTGGAGGGCGTCGGCGCCGTGGTGCACCTGGCTGCATTACTGCCACCCACAAGCGAGCGTGACCGTGACCGGACCTTCGGCGTTAACGTCGGTGGCACCGAGAACATCATCAAGGCTATGGAGAGCGTGGCCCCGAATGCCGTGCTGATCTTTACGTCATCCATTAGCACCTACGGCAACACCCAGGACGAGGAGCCTCCGGTGACAACCGACCACTCCCAGAGCGCCATAGACATCTACGCCGAAAGCAAGATCGTGGGCGAAAAGATGGTGCGGGAGTCGTCCCTCAGGTGGATTGCCATGCGAATCGCGGGCATAGCGGTGCCGGCGTTCATGGAGCCGCCCAAACCCTGGCCCTTCGTGGCGGGCCAGCGCGTGGAGATGGTGCATCGAGACGACGTGGTCGAAGCGCTGTTTGCGTCTGTAGACGCCGGCGAGACCAACAAGATTTTCAATATCGCAGGTGGCCCTACATGGCAGCTCAGGGGCGAGGACTACGTTCGGGACTTCTATGGCTTCATGGGCGCCCCAATGGAGGATGTGGACTACCGCGATTCGCCCGGCTGGGTGGACTGGTATGATACAGTCGAGTCGCAGTTGGTCCTCAAATACCAGAGCCGCTCCTACCAGGTCTATTCAGACGAGATGCGGAAGATAGTGGAAGAGCTGATGGCGGAGTAGGGAGCCCCTTCTCTAACTCTCCCCCGCAGGAGAGAACTCGTCTCTTCCCCCGTCGACGGGGGAAGGCTAGGATGGGGGTAATTTCCTGAAACCACTCCAGCCAATGCCAATGGCACGGAGGCAATTATGGCTACCGAAGCCAAGGAAGCCAGGACCACCCAACAGAAAATGGAGGCCCTCAAGTCCATTCTGAAGGACATGGGCACGGTGATCGTCGCCTACTCCGGCGGCGTCGACAGCGCCTTTCTTGCCGCCACCGCCCACGAGGTATTGGGTGACAAGGCCCTGGCCGTCACCGCAAAGTCGCCCAGCCTTGCCCCGTCGGAGCTCAGGGAAGCGACCGAGCTGGCCGAGCGCCTGGGGCTGGGCCATCGAATAATAGAGACTCACGAGGTCGAGCGGGAGGACTACGCCGCCAACGACCCCAACCGGTGCTTCTTCTGCAAAGACGAGCTGTACACGTACCTGTCCAGCTTCGCCAAGGAAGAGGGCTTCGACTTCATCGCCAACGGCACCAACGTCGATGACCTGGGCGATTTCAGGCCGGGCCTCAATGCCGCCAAGCAGTATGGAGTCCGCAGTCCCCTGGTGGACGCCGACCTGACCAAGGCAGAGATTCGTGAGCTGTCCAAGGACATGGGTCTTCCCACCTGGGACAAGCCTGCCCAGGCCTGCCTTTCATCCCGCATACCCTATGGCACCATGGTCACCGTTGAGGCGCTGACCAGCATCGCCAAGGCAGAGGAGTTCCTGCATGGCCTTGGCATCAAGCAGCTTCGGGTGCGCCACCACGACACGGTGGCACGCATCGAGGTTGAGCCCCAGGATTTTTTGACCCTTTGCGATGAGGATACCCGTGAGCAGGTGGTCAAAAAATTCAAGGAATTTGGTTACTCCTACGTCACGCTGGACCTGCAGGGCTTCCGGTCAGGCAGCCTGAACGAGGTGCTGGCCGCGCTGAAAAAGAAGCAGGGATAAAATATCCAGTCTGCCGCCTGCGACACCTGCCCCCCAGTTTGACGGCCCTTAAACTAATCGCAGATTGACGCCGTCTCGACATTGCTTCACACTGTGTTGTCTCGCGTTTGTCGCGAATATCAAATATCAAGACCATTTGGGATCAGGGGCATAGCCGGCTGACATGGACACGTCCTTACGCACCTTCCTCGAAAAATATCCCGATTACGTTCTGACGCGGTCGCTTGACGAGCTCCGCCTGGCCGAATATAACAGGCTGGACGCCCAGAATCTGGTATACGTGGACTACACCGGCGGGGGCCTGTACGCCGACTCACAGATACGCGACCACATGGACATGCTGCGGAACGGGGTCTTCGGCAATCCGCACTCGGCCAACCCATCGTCGGAAGCCACGACCCGTCTGGTGGAGAGTGCCCGCGAGTACGTCCTGAAATACTTCAACGCGCCACCGGATGAGTACGTCGCCATCTTCACCTCCAACGCCACCGGCGCGCTGAAGCTGGTCGGCGAGGCATACCCTTTCCAGGCCGGCGGACGCTACCTGCTGACCTTCGACAACCACAACTCGGTAAACGGCATAAGGGAGTTCGCCCGCGCCAAGGGGGCCGAGGTGACCTACATACCGGTGGTTCCGCCCGACCTGCGCGTCGATGAAGCGCGCCTCACCGAATGTCTTGCCCTTTCTGCGTCGGGACCGAAGCTGTTTGCGTACCCGGCGCAGTCCAATTTCTCCGGCGTAAAGCACCCGCTGGATTGGATAGATAGGGCGCATGACCAGGGCTGGGACGTGATGGTGGACTGCGCCGCCTACGTGCCAACCAATCGCCTGGACCTGTCCGAGGCAAAGCCGGACTTCGTGACGCTTTCCTTCTACAAGATGTTCGGCTACCCCACAGGCGTTGGCTGTCTCATCGCCCGCAAAGAGGCCCTGGAAAAGCTGCAACGGCCCTGGTTCGCCGGGGGCACCATCACCATCGCTTCCGTGCAGGCGGACAAACATTACCTGGCCGAGGGTGTTGAGGCCTTCGAGGATGGCACCATCAACTACCTGAACCTGCCCGCAATCGAGATCGGCCTGAAGCACCTTGAGGACGTGGGCATAGGCGCCATATCCGATCGCGTGACTGCCCTAACCGGCTGGCTGCTGGACCAGCTGCTGGCCTTGCGTCACTCCAATGGCGCGTCCCTTGTCAGGGTGTACGGTCCGACCGATACCCATATGCGTGGCGGGACAATCACGGTCAACTTCTACGGTCCTGACGAGAAGCTGATAAATCACATGCGCATCGAGGAGTTGGCCAGCTATGCCCGTATCTGCCTCCGCTCGGGATGCTTCTGCAATCCAGGCGCGGGCGAGGTTGCCCACGGCCTCACGAAAGAGGAGATGGAGGAGGGCTTCAGGAACAAGGAACGCATGACGTTCGACCAGTTCATGACCGTGCTTCAGCGTATAGGCGGCAAGAGCGCCGGCGCTGTCCGAATTTCACTGGGCCTCGCCTCCAATTTCGACGACGTTTTCCGAGTCGTGGAGTTCGCACGCAGTCTCCTGGACCGCAAGGCCTCGCAAGTCTAATCAGATCGCCATCCTTCCGCCCCTCATGTATAATTCAGCCCCGAACCACTGTTTCTAGGGGTGCAGACATGAGGCTGGGTATATGAGGCTGGGAAATAAAGTCGCTCTCATAAGCGGCGCCGCCAGAGGGATGGGCGCCGTGGAGGCCCGACTATTTGCCGGGGAGGGCGCGAAGGTCGCCATTGCCGACATCCTGGAAGATGAAGGCAAAAAGCTGGAAGCTGAGATCGCGGAGTCCGGCGGCGAAGCGTTATTCATCACCCTGGACGTCACCAGCGAGGATGCCTGGACGAAAGCCGTGGCCGACGTGGTTGCCCGCTTTGGCAGGCTCGATATCCTCGTGAACAACGCAGGCATCTACAGGCGGGCGCTCGTCGAAGAAACCACCGAAGAGGGCTGGGATACCGTGCTGGACGTCAACGCCAAGGGTGTGTTTCTTGGCACCAAGGCCGCCATCCCTGCCATGAGGACCGCAGGTGGCGGCTCGATAGTCAACATCTCCTCTGTTGCCGGCATCATCGGCAGCCTGCAATCGACAGCCTACAACGCCTCCAAGGGCGCGGTGCGTCTGCTGACCAAGGCCACGGCTATTCAGTACGCTGGGGAAGGCATCCGCGTCAACTCGGTCCATCCGGGTCCCATCGAGACCGACATGCTGGACCTGGTTTACCCCGACGAGGAGCAGCGCAAGAGCCGTATGTCCAGCATACCCATGGGACGCATGGGCACAGCCGAAGACGTGGCAAACGGGGTGCTGTTCCTGGCCTCCGACGAGTCATCGTACATGACAGGCAGTGAGCTGGTCATCGACGGCGGCTTCACCGCCAATTGATTTTGAGCTGTGGGCACATCAAACATTCACTAATCGAAAGAATTTTGGGAAACCACTGGGAGAGGACATGAATATGGCGGCCAATGGAAAGGTAGCAATCGTCACCGGGGCCGGCAGCGGCATCGGAAGGTACAGCGCGCTGGCCCTGTACGAGGCCGGGTACTCCGTTGTGCTGGCGGGTAGGCGATCCAAGCCGCTCCAAGAGACGGCTGCGGAGGCAGGCGACGACGGCTCCCGCACGCTGGCCGTGTCCACAGACGTGGGTGACCCGGAGTCTGTGGAGGCCCTGTTCTCCAAAACGTTAGAGGCATTTGGCGGCAGACTTGACCTGCTGTTCAACAACGCCGGCTCCGGCGCACCGGCCATACCCATGGAGGAGCTGACCTTCGACCAGTGGAATAACGTGGTGCGCGCAAACCTCACCGGCACCTTCCTGTGCACGCAGCAGGCCATGCGAATCATGAAAAACCAGGACCCCATGGGCGGGCGCATCATCAACAACGGCTCCATCTCGGCGCATACGCCGCGGCCCAACTCCTCGCCGTACACCGCGACCAAGCACGGCATCGAGGGCCTGACCAAGTGCACGGCGCTGGATGGCCGCAAGTTCAACATCTGCTGCAGCCAGATCGACATCGGCAACGCCGCAACGCCCATGACTGCCAGGATGGGCACGGGGGTTTTGCAGCCCAGCGGCGAGACCATGATCGAGCCCACATTCGATGTCAAGCACGTGGCGGAGGCAATAGTGTACATAGCGGGCCTGCCGCTGGACACCAACGTGCTGACCATGACCATTATGGCCAACCAGATGCCATACGCGGGCCGAGGTTAGAGTGCCGCGAATCTCTTAACCCAGAAAAAGGAGCCGCCGATGACCACCGAAAGCCTGCGCATTGAGACCGAAAAATTCGTAGCCAGCACGCCGAACTCCAAGCGGCTTCAGCAAGAGGCGTCGAAGTATCTGCCCGGCGGCAGCTCCAGGGGCACCGCCTTCTTCGCCCCCTACCCCGCCTTCGTCGACCACGGGGAGGGCCTGCACGTTTACGACGTCGACGGCAATCGCTACCTGGACTTCATGATAAACGCCACCAGCCTGGTTCTGGGCCACGCTCATCCGGACATCGTGAGGGTGTTGCAGGAGCAGGCGGCGAAGGGCACCGCCTTTAGCGGCCCAACAGAGTCGCAGATTCGCCTGGCCAAGATCCTGTGCGACAGGGTGCCGTCGATGGACTCAATTCGCTTCACCAATTCGGGCACCGAGGGCACCATGATGGCCATCCGCGCGGCCAGGGCCTTCACCGGCCGGCACAAGATCGCCAAGATAGAGGGCGGCTACCACGGCTCACACGAGTACGCGTCCATCAGCGTGCATCCCTCCGCAGATAAGCTGGACCCCGACGAGACCACACCCATTCCAGAGCATCCCGGCCAGCCGCCCAGTATCGCAGAGGATGTCATCGTCTTGCCCTTCAATGACCTGGAGACGAGCCGGCGCGTTCTAAGGCAGCACGAAGCCGAAATTTCGTGCGTCATAATGGAGCCCGTCGTGTCGGGATTCGGCTACCTGCCCGCAAATCCAGACTACCTCCAGGGCATGCGCAAGCTAACCCAGGAGCTGGACATGCTGTTGATTTTTGATGAAGTCCAGAGCCTGCGGCTTGCGCCCGGAGGAGCCCAGGAGGCCTTTGGCGTCATTCCGGACATGACGACCTTCGGCAAGATCATTGGCGGCGGCATGGCCGTCGGCGCCTTCGGAGGCCGGCAGGACATCATGGATCTGTTCGACCCCACGCAGGGCGCCACGCTTGCCCACGCCGGCACCTTCAATGCCAACCCCATGACCATGTTGGCGGGCGAGGTTGTCATGAATCACCTGACACCCGAGGTTTACGGCCGCATGAACGGACTTGGTGAGATGCTGCGCCAAAAGCTGCGCGCCGTCTTCGACGAGTTGGAGGTGGACGTTCAGGTGACGGGCGTAGGCTCGATGTTCGGCATGCACTTCACCGCCGACGAGATCGTGGACTACCGCGACGTTGTCCACAGCAACCACACCATGCAGAAGGCGGTCTTCACGGGCATGCTGAACGAGGGAGTGCTGCTGCAGACGGCCTGCCACGGTGCCCTCAACACGCTCACCAC
>JACZVF010000094.1 GCA_022572805.1 Chloroflexota bacterium | reverse complement strand
TGCGTTGCTGGTGGAAAAGGCCACCTCTGCCGGCGCCGTCTTACGCGAGAGGGCTACCGTTCGTTCCGTGGAGCGCGGTCCCAACAGCGTAGTGGTGCGTTCCTCCGATGAGACTTTCCAGGCAAGGGCCCTGGTGGGCGCGGACGGCGCCAATGGCGTGACGGCCAAGATGGCAGGGCTCCAAGTAAGCCTGGCGCTGGGCGTCGCCCTGGAGGCCAACGTGGAAGCCGAAAAAGGTTGGGACTCCCGCTCCGGCCCCGACCCGGGCTTTCCTACACAGTGGGAGCATATATTCGGCCTGGATATCGGCACTACGCCGGGAGGATATGGCTGGATATTCCCCAAGTCCGACCACCTGAATATCGGCATCGGCTCCTGGAAATACTTCGGACCTAATCTGAGGGGAAAGCTGGAGGGCCTGGCCCGATACTACGGCTTCGACCCCGGCAGTCTTTCACGGCCAAGGGGTCACCACCTGCCCATGAGAAACCCCAACTCTGCTTTGGCGGAAGGCAACGTTCTCCTGGTGGGGGACGCGGCGGGTTTGCTGGACCCTCTGACGGGTGAGGGCATCTACGCGGGGATCTGGAGTGGGATTGCGGCCGCCAAACACCTTCAGAGGTACGTGTCGGGCGAGTCGGCCAATCTCAACGGCTACCAACAGGAGCTAGAGCTGGGATTGGTGCCGGACCTAGAGGTTTCGCGTCGATTCCATGACGTATTTCACCTTACGCCAAGGCTTTACACGAGCGTGGAAAGAGTGACGGAAAGGCTCTGGGACCTCATTTGCAGGCTGATGCGCGGGGAGCAGACCTACGCCGGCGTGATGCGTAACCATACCTCGCTGGCCAACGTCGTCGACTTCATTTCCGATTCCATACGTGTCGCCCCCCCTTTGCAGCGCTGGGCCGGACTGCGAGACCCCGCACCGCCTGGACGTTTCTTCGTGCGCGGCCGAGGCCAAGGCAAGGCGACGCAGGCATTCTAGGTCTCCGGTCACTTTCGAGATGATAAAAGGGAGCAAACGTGGAAATTCGATTAGGCAGTCTCCTTCGGGGGGCACATGAGGCCGAGGGAACGGCGGTAATCATCGACGTGTTCCGCTGCTTCACAACGGCGGCCGTGGCCTTTTCTCGCGGCGCCGAGAAGATTGTTCTGGTAGCCGAGGTCGAGGAAGCGCTTGACCTGAAATCCGCCGGTGTCGGCGAGCTGTGCATGGGCGAGGTATCAGGCATGATGCCGGAGGGTTTTGACTTTGGCAATTCGCCATCGCAACTAGCTGTAGCCGATGTCGACGGCAAAACGCTGATTCAGTCGACCAGGGCCGGCACCGTTGGAGTGACCGCCGCGAAGAACGCCACCAGGATCTACGGCGCCTCCCTGATGGTCGCCAGATCCACGGCCAATGCCATCCTGAAAGACGGGCCGGAGCTGGTCAGCATCGTCGCCATGGGAGCGGAGGCCAAGGCCAGGGCGGACGAGGACGAGCAGTGCGCCCTCTACATCAGAAACCTTCTTCAGGGGCGAACGCCGGACAATAATTCGGTACGAGAGCTCATACTGGCCGGCGAGGAAGCGCAAAAGTACGGAGACCCCGCCAGACCGCATTTTCCAATAAAAGACCGGGACATGGCATTGGAAATAGACTCCGTGCCCTTCGCCATACGAATCGTAACGGAGAACGGTAGGCTGGTAGCAAGGCCTGAGTCCGCCTAAACCCATATTCAAGCAACAAGTCGAAAGGAACGGTTCTATGGAATACCGGCAACTGGGCAGGTCGGGCCTGCAGGTGTCCGTTATCGGACTGGGGACCAACAATTTCGGTCGCCGGTTGGACAAGCGCGACACGGAGACGGTCATCAACCACGCCCTGGACGTGGGCATCAACATGATTGATACGTCTAATAGCTACAGCGCGGGCGTATCCGAGCAGTTCATAGGTCACGCGCTGAAGGGGCAGAGGCAGCGGGCAATAATAGCGACAAAGGTTTCCAGCCGCATGGCCGACGGCCCGAACAACGCCGGAAATTCCCGTCAGCACATAACCGCTGAGGTGGAAAACAGCCTGAAGAGGCTTTGCACGGACTACATAGATCTGTACCAGATACATTGGACGGACCCAAACACGCCCATTGAGGAGACACTGAGAGCGCTTGACGACCTTGTCCACCAGGGCAAGGTCCGATACATAGGTTGCTCCAACTTTATGGCCTGGCAGCTATGTGAGTCCGTCTGGACTTCCAGGACACAGGGGTTGTCCTCCTTCATCAGCGTTCAGCCCAAGTACAACATCTTGGACAGAGCGATCGAGGCGGAGCTGGTGCCGTTCTGCACCGAGTACGGCGTTGGCATTCTGCCTTACTATCCCCTGGCCAACGGGTTCCTGACGGGTAAGTACCACAGGGGCGAGGATGCGCCAAAGGGCACGAGGCTGGCCGAGGGTGACAGAGGAATGTTTACCGCTGAAAACTTCGCACTGCTGGAAGCGCTGCAGGCGTTCGCGTCCGAGCGGGACCACACGGTATTGGAGCTGGCCTTTGCCTGGCTGCTGGCCAACCCTGCTATTGGCTCAGTGATCGCCGGCGCCTCCACGGCCGAGCAGGTGGAAGGGAACGCCAGGACCGTCGGTTGGCAACTCACTGTAGAGGAAATGCAAAGGTTGCAGGCCATAATCGATTAGCCGCACAAACCTGTGCGGCATGGTGCAGGCCCTCCCCGCTTGGGCCTCCCCGTTGATTCCGGTTGACATACCCCTATTGTCACAGTACGCTTCATCCGCACTGATCTCGACAGCGCGGGGGATCGTCTGGTGGGCACAAAGGTCGCGGCGCTCATAACACTGGCGGTCTTCTACTACTGGTTGGCGCCCGTCCCGGCCCAGGCCGGCCATTTCTCGATACTGCCTAGCGACATCCACTTTTCCGCTACGAGCTACGGCGACGGCGATACTGCTGTTGTATATGTGTCTGACCCTGACCTTAGCCCGCCAACCGACTGCGATGCCACCTGGTCAAAAATACCGTCCCCGGTGCAGTTTGATGAGTGGTGGAATTTGGCAACGGGCTCACCACACCCGGCCCATTACGCCCTTAGCGCTGGCTGCGCATTCGACACCGTATCACCCTCGCAAACGCCTCTCAGGCCGCCACCTGGTTGGGCCGCCGACGTGGATGGAACAGCTTTTCTGGTGGCTGACTTTGACCAGGCGCTGGGAGCGATCAAGCTGTCGTTCACGGTCAACGCCAGCAGCACCGTAACCACCGTATTCCAGTTCGACGTGTTGAACTTTTACCCCGCCTCCAGCACCGTAGCCAGGATCTACAGCGAATCAGACCCTAACGGTGAGCTCGTGTCGATAAGCGAAGTCTTCAGCGAGTCGGACTCCACCCCCGACCCTGCATCGGCCCTGTTCAGGGGTCAAGTCACGGTGTCCACCGACCCCGGAAGCCAGTCTCCCGCCGACGGGAGAGTCTGGGTACGCCACGGGGACTCGCTATTCGTCGACTACTTTGGGCCGGGTGGAGGCGCAACACCATTAAGCTCATCCTCCGCAAGCCTGACATTGCCTGCGCCAACACCCACGCCGACGCCCGTGCCGGCATCCGGCCCCATCTCCCTGGCGGTACTGGGCATCACGTTCCTCATATTGATGTGGTGGCGGTTGACCCGTACTCAACGCCCAAAAACGTAGGGATTAAGTCACTATCTTAAAATCGTCATGGGGGAGTCCAGAGGGGCTTTCCCCCTCCGGCAGAGGGCCTGGGGGATGTGCCCCCAGGAACAAGGCCCCCCCTGGTCTTATGAATGTGAGCCCGACGTAGGCGTTTTGGTCACTTTTTAATGTGGCGGAACAACCAACACCGGGTCGCCCGTGGCCCTGATCACGCCCTCCGCGACGCTGCCCAGCACCCAGCGCGTCAGGCCGGACCGGCCGTGAGTTGCCAATGCGATCATGTTGTTGGACGTCTCCCTGGCCAGGTCGGTAATGCAGATGGCCGGGGCGCCGCGCATGATTTTCCATGCCACCTTGATGCCCTTGGCCTTAAATCTCTCGGCAACGCCTCCGAGGTAATCAGTGAATTCCGCCTCCAGGGTCTCATCGATGCGGGAGTCGTCCAAGTACGCCAGGCCTTCGGAGTACGGGGCGAAAGTTCCACCATGTCTCAGGACTCTGACAAGAAGCACACTCAGCGACAACTTGGCGGCTATACCCTCCACGTAGGGCAGTACGCTCTCCGCCAGTTCCGAGCCGTCCAGCGGCACAATGACATTCCTGATGCTTTTCGCGGCGTCGCCGTACACCTTGGCCTTGGCAGGCGAAATGGTCATCACCGGGAGTCTGGCGGCGTGCAAGACCTTGTCCGTCACGCTGCCCAGCAGACCGCGGCCTATCATGTTGCGGCCGTGGGTGGACATGGCTATGAGGTCCGCCCCTTCTGCCTCCGCGAACTCTATGATCTTCTCGGCGGGCTTTCCGAAGACCACCCTAGTGTCTACGTCCGTCACCTTGGATTTAAGGCGTTTGGCTATCTCACCCAGGCGAGTCTTGGCAATCTCTTCAGCCCTGTCGAAGAGTTGGGTCACGTGTGGACCGCCCCTCTCGTGCGGGTGGACACCGGCCCTGGCCAGATCTTCGCTACTCGTTTGGGCTTTGACGTCCACGACGCCGGCGGCAGTCCCTACAACCTCCACATGCGCTGCTCCGGACCGGGGTGCGCCCCCAATGCGCTCAGGAAGTTCAACGGCATCGGGATCAATAACGGAAAGGAGTACAATTGACGTGTCCAGGCCCGACGCCATGTCGGCGATGTAAGGCAGTATGCCTTCCGCCAGCTCGGTGCCATCTAGTGGGACAATCACTTTCTTGAACATTTGACATGCCTCCTGTGGCAGAATTCCCCCGCGGCCAAATACCAATTTCTTAGCTTCCGGGTATCTTAACGCCTCACGTTTGCCTGTTAACCACTCCGCACCCAGAGTATGCCGCAGGGCGAGTGAGGAAGGCATGAAGATGAAAGCGCGTTGATGAGGAAGTCGTGAGAAACGTCTGAGGCCTGGTACGCGCCCGCTCCGGTTGACAAAATAACGGTGGCAATATACAAGTAGCAACGGGCTCAACATGCGGTTCATGGGGCCTTACCCAGCTGTTGAAAAGGACTGATTTGAATGGAAGAAAAAACGCCAGGCAGCGCCCATACCGAGGACGGACACGAGGGTCCGCGCGATATCGAACATAGTCACGATCATGACCATCACGGGCATGAGGACGACCGACACACCGACATCAGGCGTCGGGGCGGCTTCATAATAACGGGCCTCACCAGCGGCCACGGGGTATTCCACTGGTTCTCGCAGAGCTTCATCGCCTTGCTGCCGGAGGTGCAGGCTGCCTTTGCCCTGAGCGCCGTGGGCGTGGGCGGCATCACTGCCACCAGGGAGTTCGTTTCCGGTATAGTCACCCTGCCCGGCGGAGTGATAGCCGACGCGCTGCGAAGGTACTGGGGCCTGATACTGGCGCTGTGCATGGCCGTCTTCGGGGTAGGTTGGCTGATAATCGGCTTCTCCCCCAATTACCCGGTGCTGCTATTCGGAATGGGTGTGATCGCAGTGGCCGCGTCGCTATGGCACCTGCCGGCCATGGCGTCCCTGTCCCACCACTTCTCACACCGAAGAGGGGCCGCGCTCTCATTTCATGGAGTGGGCGGCCAGGTTGGCGATGCCCTCGCCCCGCCTGTAACCGGCTTGCTGCTGGGATTCATGGCGTGGCAGGAGATAATTAGCATATATGCCGTATTGCCGTTATTCCTGGCTTTCCTGGTTTACTGGTCTTTCCGGCATATCGGCAGGGACAGCCTGGGACGGGATGTGGCTACCACACGTAGCGAGCAATGGCAGACCACGAAGCTTGTGCTGCGGAATCCTGTGCTTTGGTTGGTGGCGTTCGTCGGCGGGGTTCGGGGCATGGCGTTCCTGGCGCTCACGACGTTCATGCCCATATTCCTGAACGACCTTGGCATGACGCCGCTGGTCCGGAATCTGCACCTGGGCCTCTTGATGGCCGTGGGCATAGTGTCCACGCCCATTGTCGGATACCTCTCAGACAGGTTCGGGCGCAAGGTGCTGCTGGTGCCGGGGCTGTTCTTCCTGGCTGTGCTGTCCTTCTTCCTGGGCGCATCCACAAGCGGCGTCCTGCTGATTGTGATCATCGCGCTGATGGGAACGTTTCTATTCGGCGACCAGCCTGTGCTCACCGCGCTTGCGTTGGACGTCGCCGGGGAGAACGTGGCCACGACCGTGCTGGGTGTGCTGTCCTTCGCGAGGTTCCTGTTCGCCGCATCCTCGCCCCTCATCGCCGGCGCTATCTACGACAGCCGGGGCGCCGGCGCTACTTTTATATACGTGGCCGTCCTCTTTGCGATAGCCGGCGTCGTGCTCGTCTTTGTGCCGGTGCCAAAAACGGACCGTCAGGCCGTAACGGGTCACCACCACTAGAGTTTTTGGATAGGCAAGGAAGGGTAGGCCGGTAATCTAACTTCCTGGCCTTGTTCCCAGACCAGGCGCCAGCTTCGCGGGTTGTGCAACTCGTCCTGGCCGCGCCGCTATTTATACAAAAGAAATCAGATGCCGCCGGCGATGATGTCACCCATCTCCGGAGTCTTCACTACCTCGCCACCGTCGCCGGCGATGTCGGGCGTGCGGTAACCCTCGGCCAGCGCGCCCTCCACTGAGCGCTCAACGGCGACCGCCTCCTCCTCCAGGGTCAGCGAGTACCTGAGAAGCATGGCCATGCTGAGGATGGTGCCAATGGGGTTTGCAATGCCCTGGCCCGCGATGTCCGGCGCGCTGCCGTGGATGGGCTCGTACAGGCTTATCGCCCGCTTGCCTCGCCTTCCCTTTTTCGGCAGACCCGCCATGCTGGCCGACGGCAGCATGCCCATGGAGCCCGAAAGCACCGACGCCTCGTCCGTGAGGATGTCGCCGAAGGTGTTCTCCGCGACAATCACGTCGTAGTGCGCCGGGTTCTTTATGAGCTGCATCGCCGCCGCGTCCACCAGCACGTGCTCAAGCTCCACCTCGGGGTAGTCCTGGCCAACCTCCGTGGCGATCTCCCGCCACAGCCTGCCAGTCTCCAGCACGTTGGCCTTGTCCACAGAGGTCACGCGCTTGCGGCGGCCCATGGCCATCTCGAATGCCATCCGCACGATGCGCTCGATCTCCTGCTCCGTGTACTTCAGCGTATCCACACCCCTGCGGCCGCGAGAGGTATCCCAACGGCGTTTGGGCTTTGCGAAGTACAGGCCGCCGGTAAGCTCCCTCAGGATAATCATGTCCACGCCCTTCAGAATCTCGGGCTTTACAGGGCTGGAGTTGATTAGCTGCGGGTAGACCTTCACAGGGCGCACGTTGCCGTAAAGCCCCAGCATCTTGCGCATGGCCAGGATGCCATCCTCGGGCCGGGTCGGTGCGCGGGGGTCGTCCCACTTGGGACCGCCCACGGCGCCGAACAGCACGGCGTCCGTGTCCGATATCAGCGCTTCCGTGGCCTCTGGCAGCGGCGTGCCGAACTCGTCGATGGCGTTGCCGCCCACCCGGCCCTCCTCCGTGTCGAACTGGTGGCCGAAGCGCCTTCCCACGGCCTCCATGACCTTGACGGCCTCGCCGATAACCTCCGGTCCTATGCCGTCGCCCGGCAGCACCGCGATTGAGAATTTCATTCCGTACTCCTTACGTGAGCTATCTATTGCAGTTCCTGTGGTCGGGAAATTCGGCGAAGAGTATTATATGCCAAACGCGAAGATAATCCTAAGTGGACGTTGGCAAAGGAAAACTGGAGGCAGCAGATGACACAGGCGGGCAGGTACGACGCTATCGTAGTCGGCGTGGGAGGCATGGGCAGCGCGGCCCTGTACCATCTTGCGAAACGCGGCAAACGCGTGCTGGGAATCGAGCGCTTCGGCATTGCACACGACCTTGGCTCATCCCACGGCGTGACGCGAATCATCCGCATGGCCTACTACGAGGCCCCGGCCTACGTGCCGCTGCTGCGGCGCTCTTATGAGTTATGGCGGGAGCTGGAAACCTCCGCCGCGGAGCAGATTCTTCACATCACGGGCGGAATCGATGCCGGCCTGCCGGATAGCAGGCTGTTCCAGGGTGCGTTGCAGTCTTGCATAGAGCATGATCTTGAACATGAGATTCTCACCAGCGACCAGTTGTCCCAACGCTTCCCGGGCTTTCGCTTGCCGCAGGACGTTCAGGCCATCTACCAGGCCGACGCCGGATTCCTGATGCCCGAGCGCTGCATCGAGCTACATGTGGCGGGTGCGCTGGAGCACGGCGCGGCGTTGCACACGGAGGAGCAGGTGCGAGATATCGTGGAGACCGCCAACGGCGTGCGGGTTACCACCGACCAGGGCCAATACGAGGCCGACACGGCAGTAATCTGCGCCGGTGCGTGGACAGGCAAGCTGCTGCCCGAGCTCGCGCCCAACGCTGTGCCGGAGCGGCAGGTGCTGATTTGGACGGAGCCGCTAAAGCCGGAGGCGTACACGCCTGAGACTTTCCCCGTGTTCCTGCTCATGGTCGAGGAGAGCCATTTTTACGGCTTCCCCGCCTTCCAGGTGCCGGGCTTCAAAATTGGCCGATTCCATCACCTGGAGGAGGTGGTGGACCCGGACACAATCGACCGCGAGCCCAACGCCCGCGACGAGGCCATGCTGCGCCAGGCGGTCGAGAGATACTTCCCCGATGCCGCCGGCCCTACCCTCTCCATGAAGGCCTGCATGTTCACCAACACCCCCGACGAGCATTTCATTATAGACCGGCTAAAGCCTGATTCGGCAATCGTCGTGGCGGCTGGCTTCACCGGCCACGGCTTCAAGTTCTGCAGCGTCGTCGGCGAGATTCTTTCCGATATGGCCATCGACGGCGAGACGGGGCACGACGTGGGCATGTTCAGGGTCGGTCGGTTTTCTTAAGGAATTCTCTGTAGAATGGAGACGATAGCGAGCCGATATACATCGGAACGTTGATTTGGTAGGCCACCCTTCGACAAGCTCAGGGCGAACGGGTTTGCTTACAACCGTTCGTGGTGAGCTTGTCGAACCACTAGCCGACATATACTTAGGTTATCGAAACGCAGACATCGGGCATTTGATCATGAAACTCAGCTATTACCCGGAGACTGACTCACTTTACATAGATTTGTCTGCCAAAACCGGTGTTGATTCCAACGAGGTCGCGCCCGGCGTCGTATTGGACTTCGACGCCGATGGCCAATTGGTCGGCATAGACATCGACAATGCCAGCAAGATCGTTGATCTATCCCGACTGGAAGCTGTGGAATCGCCGTTTTCAGCTTCTCGTTTAGAGAGACGCACTCGCCTTGGGTGAATATTCTTGGGGTGTGGGCTTCTCCTAGAGGCCGGCATCGGTTGACTGACAGGAATATGCTTTTCCCATAAACTTAGGTGAAACGCGGCAGGTATATGGGCTGCACATGAGGAATAAGGAATCGCAGAGGCAAATAGTGAGGCTTTTAGATTGGCTATACGGCAATAAGACACCCAAGCCCAAGGAGCTGCTGGCGGCAGCAAACTTCACGGCGGTCGACGTGGAAACGGCAAACGTCAACAAGGCGAGCATATGCCAGATAGGGGTTGTGCGGTTCCGAAGTGGGGAAATCGAAGATGTCTGGGAGACGCTCGTCAACCCCGCGGAGTATTTTGACGCTAAATTTGTTGCCATTCATGGTATCGACACAGAACGTGTATCCAATGCGCCCAAATTTCCTGACATCTATGATGAATTGAGTAAAAGATTATCTGGTATTGTTGTGAGCTACAGCCAATTCGACAGATTCGCTCTGTACGAGGCGGCCCACAGTCATTCCTTACGCGAACTCAATTGCATTTGGCTTGACGTGAGGTCAGGTGGATTGGGAAGCAGCTTGCGAGATGAGGCAGATGTGCTTGGAATAGCCTTCGACCATCATGATGCCAAGGAGGATGCACGAGTAGCCGGAGAAATACTTGTGAACCTTATAAACACAAGAGGTCTAAAAGCTGAGCAATTGCTGTCCATGATGGAATACGATTTCACGCCTTCCCTGTCGCGGTCGGGTCTGACCGCAAAAACTCTTGGGTACAAGGG
>JACZVF010000093.1 GCA_022572805.1 Chloroflexota bacterium | reverse complement strand
GGGGTAGGCTCGTGGTAGGGGTGGGACCAGGCTCCTCCGCGCAGGACTACGCCCTGATGGGCATTCCTTTCGAAGAAAGGTGGAAACGCCTGGACGAGGCAGTGCATACCTTGAGATCACTATGGCGAAGGGATGCAGACACATTTGAAGGGGAGTTCTATTCGACAAAGGACATCCTTCTTGAACCTCACCCAGCAACGCCATCCGGCCCTCCCATTTGGATCGGCAGTTGGGGATCGCCGGCGGGGTTACGGAGGACAGCGCGTCTGGCAGACGGCTGGTTGGCTTCGGCATATAACACCACGCCCCAGATATTCGGCGAGGCCAAAAGCCGCCTTGATCGTTACCTGGAGGAAGTCGACAAGGAGCCGAATAGCTTTCCGAACGCCCTGGCAACGGCGTTCATGTACATCACCGAGGACAGGGCGGAAGCAGAGCGAGTGCTGGATGAGATCATCGCTCCTACTGTCAACCGGCCCAAAGGGGAACTCGTGGGACGACTACCTGTGGGCTCAGCCAGTGATTGCGCGGAAATGTTATCGCGGTACGGTGCCGCAGGACTCCAAGAGGTATTTTTGTGGCCCGTGAGGGACGAGCTCAAGCAGATCGATACCTTCATGAATCGCGTTGCACCGCTGGTGAAATCAGGTAGTTGACAACACATGACCGTGGTCACCTCCACTGCAGAAGCTACCACATTATCGACATACCGATCGCGGGAGGTGGACGCCATGGCTGGCTATGCCATCACGTCCATGGGTAATGTCATTGCGGAGATTTCCTAGCACCGCCTTCGGTTAATACGATTCGCTTTCTATTAGAAGCTGTCGCACGGGCACATAGCTTTACGCATCAGGCATCGTTCTTGCCGGCGGCAGCGGGGCGTTCAGCCGGCCTACGTTGGTGCTGGTGAATTGGTGCACATATAATGTAATAAAGCTTGTAAATGCAGGTATCGATGTCCGAATTCTTTAAGGTAGTTGCCCCTGACCAGGCCTTCCAGGTGCTGAAAAAGCACATGCCCGCGACCGTGGGCGCAGAGATGGTCGACACGGCCGGTGCGCTGGGACGCGTGACGGCTGAAGAGATCACCTCGCCCGAGGACCTGCCGGCGTTCGCCCGGTCCACCATGGACGGCTATTCGGTGCGTGCGCAGGACACCTTCGGCGCGTCCGAGGGCATGCCCGCCTACCTTGAAGTGGTCGGCGAGGTGCCCATGGGAAAAGCTGCGGAGGTAAGCCTTGCGACCGGTCAGGCTGCGGTGGCCTATACGGGCGGAATGCTGGCCGGCAGCGCGGACGCCGTTGTAATGGTGGAGCGAACTCAGAAGGTGGACGAGCGCACCATTGAGGTGCTGCGTCCCGTTGCGCCGGGCGAAAACGTTGTCCAGTCTGGCGAGGACGTTCGCCGGGGAGACCCGGTCTTGCCGAAAGGTCAGGTAATCAGGCCCCAGGACATCGGTGGAGCCCTGGCCCTGGGACTAACCACCCTTAAAGTGTCCAGGAAACCTCGGGTGGCCATAGTATCGACGGGCGACGAGCTGGTCGCACCGCACCAGAGGCCTGGTCCCGGCCAGATACGCGACATCAACACGTATACCATCTCCGGACTGGTCAGCTCCTGTGGCGGCCTCCCGATACACGTCGGGAGGGTTGAGGACGACTTCGAAGCGCAGAAGTCAGTGGCGGCTGAGGCACTGGATATGGGCGACATCGTGGTGTTCTCCGCCGGAAGCTCCGTCAGCAGCCGCGACCTGACGGCATCGGTATTCGACAGCCTTGGCGACCCTGGTGTGCTGGCCCACGGCATAGCAATAAAGCCGGGCAAGCCCACCGTCATGGGCATGGCAGACGGCAAACCACTGATCGGCCTGCCCGGCAACCCGGTATCGGCGATGGTCGTGTTCGACATCACGGTGAGGCCGGCTATCTACCACCTCAGCGGCTGCGTCAGGCCTCCGACGCTGCCCACCACCACCGCAACGCTGACAAGAGATATCCCGTCGCAGGCGGGCAGGGAGGACTACGTCCAGGTGCGCCTTTCTGAACAGGACGGGACCCTCGAAGCCGAGCCGATTTTCGGAAAGTCCAACCTCATCTACACACTGGTGCGCGCCGATGGCGTGGTGCGCGTGCCGCTGGAGAAGGGTGGCATCTACGCCGGTGAAGAGGTCTCCGTGAGGGTCTACTGAGCATGTGCAGCAGTCGCCGTCACGGCAGAAATTACTACTTGAGCGACATTCCTTTGGACGAGGCGTGGCGGAAGTTTCGAGAAGCGCTGGAGTCGGCGGGGGCGCTGGGCCTTACGGAGTCCGAAACCGTGCCGTTGCAGGACGCGCGAGGCCGGGTTACCGCGGAGCCTGTCTGGGCCAAGATATCGTCGCCGCATTACGACGCAGCCGCGATGGACGGCGTGGCCGTTCTGGCCGCGGATACGGTCGGCGCCACAGAGACCTCTCCCCTGCGCTTGTCAGTGGGTGAACAGGCCGCCTGGGTGGACACCGGCGACCCGATGCCCGATGGCTTCAACGCCGTCATCATGGTGGAGGTGGTCCACGAGGTAGACAGCTCCACAATCGAAATCCGGGCCCCGGCGGCGCCTTACCAGCACGTGCGGCCCCTGGGCGAGGACATCGTCGCCACGGAGCTCGTGCTGCCGGAGAACCACGTCTTGCGTCCTGTGGACCTGGGCGCATGTGCGGCGGCAGGCCTTGCGGAGCTTGCCGTCAGGCGTCCCCCAACAGTCGCCATCATACCTACCGGCACGGAGCTGGTGCGGGTGGGCGACCCCATCAGGCTCGGCAGTATTATTGAGTTCAACAGCCTGGTGCTGGCGGGCATGGTGGAGGAGTGGAGGGCACAACCCACACGCCTACCGCCAGTGCCGGACGACTACCAGCAGCTAAAGTCAGTCATCGACGATGCTACGAAGAGGTACGACCTGGTGGTGGTGAACGCAGGCTCTTCGGCGGGGTCGGAGGACTACACTGCAAAGCTGGTGTCGGAGCTGGGGGAGCTGCTGGTGCATGGTGTGGCGATAAGGCCCGGCCACCCGGTGGTGTTGGGCGTCGTGAACGGCAAGCCGCTGCTGGGAATCCCTGGCTACGCGGTATCCGCCGCGCTGACATGCGAGCTCTTCGTCAAGCCCTTGGTAGAGACCAAGCTGGGCGTGCGAAGTCCTGCTCGGAACCGGACAACCGCCGTGCTAACCCGCAAGGTGATGTCCCCCATGGGCGAGGACGAGTTCCTGCGAGTGCGCCTGGGCCGCGTGGGCGAGCGACTGGTGGCCACGCCCCTGCAACGGGGCGCCGGCGTCATCACGTCGCTTGTGCGCGCCGACGGCATCGTGATGATACCCCACTTCTCGGAGGGTCTGGACGCCGGCCAGGAAGCCGAGGTGGAGCTGCTGCGAAGCATGGAGGACGTAGAGGGCACCGTGGTCGCTATTGGCAGCCACGACCTCACGCTGGACCTGCTATCCAGTCACCTGCATCGGCGATACCCGGGACTCTCGCTTGCGTCATCCAACGTGGGTAGCCTGGGCGGCATTACGGCGCTGGCGCGAGGCGAGGCCCATATGGCGGGCTCTCACCTGCTGGATGAGGAGACAGGCGAGTACAATATTTCGTACGTACGGCGCTACCTCTCGGGTCGCGCTATCGTAGTGATGAACCTGGTGCACCGAGTGCAGGGTCTTATTGTCGCCAGAGGAAATCCCAAAGGCATCAAGTCTTTAGAAGACCTGGTCAGAGACGACGTTAGCTTCATAAACAGGCAGCGGGGCTCGGGAACGAGGGTGTTGCTGGACTTCAAGCTAACGGAACTGGGGGTAAAGCCTGAGCAGATCGCAGGCTACGACCGGGAGGACTACACGCATCTGGCAGTGGCCGCGGCGGTAGCCGGTGGCCGTGCCGACGCCGGTCTGGGTATCCTGTCGGCCGCCAACGCCATGGATGTGGACTTCGTGCCGCTGCTGTCGGAGCAGTACGACCTGATTATTCCCAAGGAATTCTTTGACGGACCAAAGCTTCAGCCCGTTTTGGAGGTAATTCGAAGTAAGGAGTTCAGGCTGGAGGTCGATGCCCTGGGCGGCTATGACACCACGTTTATGGGTAAAGTCGTAGAGGAGATTTCCTAGCGGCGCATTCCAGTAGTATGGTACTCTTACGAATAGAGGCAATCGCATGGGCACGCAGCTTAACGCATCAGGCATCGTTCTCGCCGGAGGCAGAAGCAGACGTCTCGGCCGGGCCAAGGCTCTTGAACCTTTCCAGGGCGAGCCGTTGATTCGACGTGTGATCGACCGCCTCTCCCGCATTACGGACGACCTGGTGTTCGTTGTCAACGACCATGAGCAGGCGTCAGCCCTGCCAATATCTTCCCGTGACACTGACCTGACTTACGAAATAGTAATTGACAAATACCCGGACGGCGGCTCGCTGGGCGGCATCTACACAGGGCTGTTGGCTGCCAATTCGCAGTGGGCATTCGTGGTAGCCTGCGACATGCCTTTCCTCAACGTCGAGCTAATGCGGCATATGCTGTCGATGCGAGACGGCCAGGATGTCGTTGTGCCGAGGACAGACGGCTATCCGGAACCCACACACGCACTGTACAACAAGTCCTGCCTTCCTTTCATCGAGAAACGTCTCAAGCGGGACGACTTGAAAATAGCCAGGTTCTTCGATGAAATCAGAGTTCGATTCCTAGAGGAAGCCGAGGTACGGGGGCTCGATGGAGACCTGCTGTCTTTCTTCAACGTCAATACGCAGGATGACCTGGACCGCGCACTGACGCTGGCCGCCGAGGGCCGTTGACTATGACCGTCTTAGACCCAGGTAAGCCAAATTCCGGCAAGCCGGCAAACGCACAAACGGAAGACGCGCAGGTGGAGGTAACGGTGGAGCTCTTCGGCACAGCGCGTATCGCCTGCGAAAAGCATGACGTGGCGCTAAGATTGCCCAGCTCATCGACAGTGGCAGATGTAGCGCAAGCCCTCGCGGAGGCATGCCCCGAGCTGGTCGGAATGGCCATTCTTGAAGATATGTCAGGCCTGATGAAAAGCTACACGCTCAACCTGAACGGCACAGCTTTCCTGTCCGGTCTTGCCGATCAACGCCTGGAGCTGCGAGATGGCGACACGCTGCTGCTGTTTTCCAGCCAGGCGGGAGGGTGACGCCATGAACGGCCAGGTCATCAACGAGGTCCGCCAGAAGGCGATGTATGGCTACAACGGCAAGATGCTGATTGTGGACCTTACGGCACGCCTTTCGCACTGGGAGGCCATTCCTGAAGATGTCTTCCGGAAATTCATCGGAGGGTCCGGACTGGGGGCCTACTTTCTTTACAAGTTCTGCCCCACGGGAATCGACGCGCTTGAGCCCGCCAACCCTCTGATATTCGTGACCAGCCCGCTGGTGGGTAGCCGCCTGACGACATCCAGCAAGTTCGCCGTGGTCACTAAATCGCCACTGACAGGCTTCATTGGCGACTCCCTGTCCTCCAGCTTCATGGCCACCGAGCTGAAGAGGACGGGCTGCGATGCGCTTGTGATCATCGGCAAAAGCGATTCGCCGTGCCTGCTTTCCATCAACGACGGCCAGGTGGAGTTTCTGGAAGCCGATGACCTGATGGGCAAGACCACATCGGAGACCGAGAAGGCGGTCAAGGAACGCATGGGCCATCGTACCAGGGTGGCGTGTATAGGCCCCGCCGGTGAAAAGCTGGTGCGATTCGCCAGCATCACCAACGACGGAGGCCGGCAGGCGGCGCGAACGGGACCCGGCGCGGTAATGGGCTCCAAAAACCTGAAGGCGATCGCCGTTAGAGGCACTCACACAGTGCCTGTGCAGGACCCCGAGGCCCTCAACGTCATCGGCGACGACCTTACCGAGCGAAGTCTGGGTCCGGCTACCGAAAAATACCGGACGCTGGGCACCATGGCCAACGTCTCCATCTTCAACAGGCTTGGCACGCTGCCGACCCGCAACTTCCAGCAATCGACCTTCGACGGGGCCGAGTCGGTTTCCGGAGAGGCCATGCATCAGGCGCACTTCGTCAAGAACGCCCACTGCGCCAACTGCACCATCGGCTGCGAGAAGATTATGGTCACCAACGACGGCGGTGAGAAGGCCCAGGGCCGCATGGAGTACGAGAGCGCCTTCGCCTTGGGACCGCTGGTGGGCATAGCCGACCCCAACACGGTCATCCGGGCCTCCACGCTGTGCGACGAGCTTGGATTGGACACCATCAGCACTGGTGCAACGCTGGCCTGGGCCATGGAAACCTTCGAGAAAGGTCTTTTCGACAATGGGGCCACGAGCGGAATTGATCTTTCGTTCGGGAACGGCGATGCGCTGTTGGAGGGCATAAGGCTCATCGCCGAACGCCGCGGCATTGGCGACCTGCTTGCGGAGGGCAGCATGCGCGCGGCACGTCGAGTAGGCCAGGGCTCCGAGGCGTGGGCCATGCAGGTCAAGGGCCTGGAGATGCCTGGATACGAGCCCCGCAGCCTCAAGACGATGGCCCTGGGACTGGCCGTCAGCACCCGCGGCGCATGTCACAACCGCTCCTCGGCGTACGAAGCCGACTTCTCGGACAGGGTGGACCGTCTGCAGGTCGACGACAAGCGAGGGCGCATCACCGCCGAGGGAGAGGACTTCTCAGCCGTGCTGGACTCGCTTATCTGGTGCAAGTTCCTGCGCAAGGTCTTTACAGACCTTTACGAAGAGTCGGCCGACATCTACGAAAAGATAACGGGCTGGCCCACCAGCGCAGACGACCTTCGGCAGGCAGGGGAGCGCATCAATAACCTGAAGAAGCTTTTCAATATCCGGGAGGGCTGGACTCGCGAAGACGACACGCTACCCGAGCGTGTTTTCACCGAAAAGCTGACCACCGGAATGGTGGCTGGAGTGGGCCTGGAGCGCGAGGACCTTCAGATGATGGTGAAGGGCTATTACCGTGCCCGTGGCTGGTCGGACGATGGTATGATACCCGATGAAAAGCTCCGGGAGTTGGGGCTGAGCGAGCTGTCGAAGCCTGTCGCACCCGCCTCCTGAGAACTCCCCTCATCACGGCGTAAAACGAGGACTAATTGACTACCGACAGAAACACTCTCAGAGCCACCCTCAGAAAGAATTTCCCACGGAGCCGCGGACAACTGCTGCCCGCCCTGCATTTCCTGCATGAAGAGTTCGGCTACCTGCCCGACTGGGCCATGGAGGTCACCGGCTGGCACCTGGGCATCCCCGTCAGTGAGGTCTATGGGGCGGCTACCAGCTACACCGAGCTTCGCGTGGAAAAGCCGGGCCGACACGTCGTCCGAGTGTGTACCGGGCTGAGTTGCTGGCTTAGCGGCGGCAGCGAGATCCTCGATAGACTGCAGACCCAACTGAAAATCAAGGCGCCAGGCACAACGCCGGACAACAACGTAACCCTGGAAGAGGCGTCATGCGCTTTCATGTGCGGCATGGCCCCGGTAGTGGAGTTGGACGGCGGCTACACCGGACGGGCTACTCCGGAGTCCGTAGAAAGTCTTATCCCCCAGGCCGCAGACGCATGAGCGCCCCGTCCGCAGCAACGGATGCGCTCGGCGGACTCAAGGTCGCGGCCCAGCGCCGACTGGAGGACGCTCGAAAGGGCAAGACCCGATTCACCGTACAGGTCGGTCACTGTTCGCAGTCCGTCGGCGCAACGCAGATCGCCCTCTCCTTAGCGGAGGCCCTTCCCCCTAACTCTTACCTGACAATCGCCGGGTGCGACGGAGCGTGCCACAACGCCCCACAGGTGGTAGTCACCGACCCGATGGGAGGCCAGAGGCTTTACGTTGGCGTGACCACGGAGAACTTTCGCGACGTTTTTGAGGAATCCAAGGGCTTAGTGCCCGGCGATTCCCCGTTCCTGAACAACCAACACCGGGTCGTGTTGCAGGGCTGCGGCGACCTGGAAGCCACTGATGTCGACGAGTACCTGGCCGGCGGCGGGTACGAAGGCCTGGCCAGGGCCCTCTCGGGCTCCCCTGAAGAGGTCATCGAAGAGGTCAAGGCGTCAGGTCTGCGTGGCAGAGGCGGCGCCTACTTCCCGGTCGCCCTAAAGTGGCAGGGCGCACGCGCCATCGACACGGGACCGCGATACCTCGTCGTCAACTGCGAAGAGGGTGAGCCGGGCCTGTTCAAGGACCGGCACATCATGGAGGGCCTGCCCCACCGGCTGCTGGAGGGCGCAATCATAGCCGCCTACGCCGCCGGCACGGGCGAGGCCTACTTCTACATCAACGCCGAAGCCAAGCTTTCCGCATCTCGCATGGAGACCGCCGTCGAGCAGGCCTACGAGCAAGGTCTGCTGGGCAAGGACATACTTGGCTCGGGCTTCGACCTGGAAGTAAAGATCATGATGGGCGCCGGCGGGTACGTCTGCGGCGAGGAGACGACGCTGCTGAACACCATGGAGGGCGACCGCCGAGAGCCACGCCTGCGGCCCCCGTTCCCAACGGAGGCAGGACTGTGGGCCAGGCCAACTGTCATCAACAACGCCGAGACGCTTTCCAGCGTGCCCTACATAATGCAGAACGGCGCGGCTGCTTTTGCGGAGGTCGGGACAGAGGCCGACAAGGGCACCAAGATAATGAGCCTCAGCGGCTCGGTGCGGTACCCGGGACTGGCAGAGGTCCCTATGGGCACGACGCTGCGCCAGATAATTTTTGATATAGGTGGCGGGCCGGCCGAGGGACACGAATTAACGGCCATCGCCGTGGGCGGACCGTCCAGCGGAATCTTCCCGACGTCCATGCTGGATACGCCCATCAAGCCCGGCTTCCTGCATGAGTCGGGTGTCATGCTTGGCGCGGGCGGGATAATCGCCCTGGACGAGCGCGTGGGCATCCTGGAAACGGTGCGCAGGCTGGCAGCCTACAATTCCGACGAGTCCTGCGGTAAGTGTACGCCCTGCCGTGAGGGCACCCCCCGCATGGTCGAGCTTCTGGATAAATTAGCGGAGGGCAAGGCCACAGCAAACGACATTAATGACATGAGGCAGCTAGCCGAGGTCGTTAATGCCGCTTCGCTGTGCGGGCTGGGCCAGGCAGCGGGCAACCCTATCCTGAGCGCGCTCCACTTCTTCGGCGACGAGCTGGCGATGATGGCGAAATAAACCAGGTTAAATTGGGGAGGTCGATATGAAGCGGACATTTACTGTTGTCGTGGAACGCGACCCAGACAGCCAGTGGCTGGTTGGCGAGGTAGTAGAGTTGCCGGGCTGTTACACGCAGGCTCCTGACCTAACCACCTTGGAATCAAATGTACAGGAGGCGATAAAGGCTTATCTGGAAACGTCCGACTCTGATGAGAATTCTCCGGACTTTATCGGTACATGGCGGGTTGAGGTATCGGTTTGAGTCGGTTGCGGCCTTGCCGTTATCGGGACCTCAGCAAGGTGGCCGAGGCAGTTGGATTCCATTGGGCACGAAAGTCTGGAAGCCACAACACATTTCGCAACCAGGAGGGCCGTATCGTGGTGATTCCAGATCACGGGTCCCGCGATTTGGTGAGACCATTGGTGAGGAAAATCATACGCGACATGGCGCTGAGCGTAGAAGACTATCACCGGCTTCTAGACGATATGTGACGGACAACATTCCACTTCTTCGGCGACGAACTGGCGTTGATGGCCGAAGAACGGACCTAGGGAAAGAAGTGGAGATATGGCACGTGCAAAAAAACAGTTTGTGGTAAATGAGAAAGGCAAAAAGACAGCCGTTATTCTACCAATCAAAGAATACGAGGATTTGCTGGAAGACCTCGGACATTTGGCAATCATTGCCGAGCGAAGAAATGAACCGACGGAGCCTCTCGAAGTAGTAATACAACGATTGGAAGAAAAGTGGCGGCATACAGGGTAGAAGTAGTACGCTCCGCTTATCGTGACCTCGACAGACTGAATCCTCAAGTTGGTAACAGGATTATTGTGGCGATACGGTCTCTTGCATTGGAACCCAGGCCGCGACAATGTACAAAACTAAGCGGCAGCGAAAGCTCTTATCGCCTGAGAGTAGGAGACTACCGGGTACTCTTTGAAGTTGACGACAATGAGAAGCTGGTAACAGTATTTGCCATAGGCCATCGACGGGAGATATATAGACGAAGGCGCTAGCGCTCCACTTCGTCGGCGACGAGTTGGCGTTGTTGGCGCAGGGGCAAGCGGATAAGAGTTCGGGTGCGGAATTTCACGGCTGTCATCAAGCAGTGCGACGATTGGTGGATCGGCTGGAT
>JACZVF010000092.1 GCA_022572805.1 Chloroflexota bacterium | reverse complement strand
CCGTCCCGCCTTCTGTAGCCACCGGCCCGTCTGCCGTGGCATGCAGACCTCGTTCATGCAGAATATGTCGGGTTTCAGCCTGCCAAGCTCTTCCACGATGAGATTCCGGCGTTCGTCCCAACGCTTGTGGTCCTGCTCAAGGTTAAGCGTGGCGATACGAAAGGTCATCGTCTATGCGCTGAGGGGGAGCTGGCTGACCAGTTCGCCTGATTTCCGAATGTGCAACACGTCCACATCATGCGCCGCCAAAGCGGGGGCGATTAGCAGCAGGCGGTGGCAATTCCCAGGGTCTTCCTCCGAACACATGATGGCCGTTGCCGACCTCCCAGCCAGTTCCGTTAGCTCTGCGATGCCCGCTGCGAAACGACCATCCCTGGCCATCTTCTTGTAGTCAGGCCTGCCGTCATCACCGCGTAGCAAGGAGTCCTCAGGCCTGCCACCCAGGCTCTCACCCATGAACAGGTATTCAATATTCTCCAGTGCCAACAGCCCTGGGAACCGGACCTTGTTGGCAAAAGGCGCGAACCTGCTCACGGGCCTGGAGCGCACGTCCGCCAGCAGTTCGATGCCGTGCCCTTTCAGCAGGGGTAGGAAGGTATCCCAATCGTGGTTGCTATGGCCGATAGTGTAAATCGTTGTCATGCCGCCATTCTAACATCTCGGAATTGGCCGGTTGGGTCCTCTGGAAATGCGAAAGGGCGGGTTATTCACCCGCCCCTCGTAGTAGTCAGTCCTATCCAAAGGTCTAGTCGCCGTCTCCATTGGCCGAGCCGTTGCCGGCGGCGGGAATCGGCGCCTCTATGGAGGCGTAGTTCATGTGGTACAGGTGCGCGTACAGTCCGTCACGCTCCATGAGCTCTTCGTGAGTCCCCACCTCCATGATCTCGCCCAGGTTCAGCACCACTATCTTGTCGGCGCCGCGTATCGTCGAGAGCCTGTGGGCGATGACGATGGCTGTGCGGTCCTTCAGGAGCTCCTGCAACGCCCGCTGGATGAGCATCTCGGTGTAGCTGTCGATGCTGGCCGTGGCCTCATCCAGAATCAGTATGCGCGGGTCGGCGACGATGGCGCGGGCGAAGCTGATAAGCTGGCGCTGTCCCAGGCTCACGTTTACACCGCGCTCGGCCAGGTAAGTGTCGTAGCCGTCCTCCATCCGCATGATGAAGTCGTGGGCGCCCACGGCCTTGGCCGCCTGGACCATCTGCTCGTCAGTGGCATCCGCGCTGTTGTACTTGATGTTACTTTTCACCGTTCCCGAGAAGAGGAACGGCTCTTGGAGCACCATGCTCATCTGGCCGGCCAGGGAGCCTCTGGTCACGTCTCGGATGTCGATGCCGTCGACCAGGATAGCGCCGCGGTCTCTCGGCACATCGTAGAAACGCGATATCAGGGACACCAGCGTGGTCTTGCCGGCGCCGGTGGGGCCCACGATAGCCACTGTCTCGCCCGCACTGATTTTCAGGTTAAGGTTCTTGAGGACGTCCGGGAACTCGTCCTTGGTTGGGTATCCGTTGGCCCGATAACCGTTGCGTCCCTCGCCGGACTCGCGGTCCAACGTCTGCACGTTCCGACCAGCCGCAGCATAGCTAAAGCTAAGGTCTTTGAGCTCCACCGCACCCTGTAACTTGGGCAAGTCTCTGGCGTTCGGTGTGTCCACAAGGTCGGGCTTCACGTCCAGCAACTCGAATATGCGCGCGCCGGACGCCATGGACCGCTGAAGCTGCGTGTACTGCATCGTCAGGTTTCTGATGGGGTCGAAGAAGCGCTGGATGTACATGATGAAGGCCACCAACACGCCAACCTCAAGCTCGCTGAGCGACACCATGCGGGAGCCAAATATGATAGCCAGGCCAATGGCGACTGCCGTCAGGATATCCACGACCGGGATAAGGCCTGACGAGAGCTTGCTGGCCCACAGGTTGGAGATCAGGTGCTCGGAGTTCTTCTCGTCGAACTGCCTCAGGTTGCGCTTCTGGCGGTTCATGGCCTGCACTACCCGAACGCCTGTGATGTTCTCGTTGAGCGCGCCGTTAACGATGGAAATGGCCCGCCGTACCCTCAGGAATGCCTTCACGGCGAAGGGCTGCCAGAGCGCCATAATTATTATCAGCACCGGCAGCACAGCCATAGATATCAGGCCAAGCTTCAAGTTCATGATGAGCAGGGCGATGATAATTCCGGCCAGACTGAGCAGGTCTGCCAGCGTCATTATGACGACGTTCATGAACTCCTGTAGCTGCCACACGTCGCCCTGCACCCTGGACATGATTCGCCCAACTTCCGTCTTGTCGTAGTAGGACAGCGAAAGCTTCTGCAGGTGGGCGAACATGGTGCGCCGAAGGTCGTACAGCACACCCTGCCCGACCTTCTCCATGTACATCTGCTGGGTGTAGTTGGCGATCCAATTGGCGCCGGCCACCGCCAGGAAGACCCCGAACAATACGGTGAGCCCGGAGATGTCCTCGGCCTCGATAAAACTGTCGATGCCCAGCTTTATGATGAAGGGAATAGACACCTGGCTGGCCGTGTACACCAGCATGGCGATGGTGGCCACAATAGCCATTCGTTTGTACGGGATTACATATGGCAAAATGCGCAGAATGACCTGCCTGTCGTAGATCCTGCCAAAGGTCTTCTCATCAGACTGGCCACTGGAGACTCCGTGAAAGGCACTTCCATGCATTATCTGGATGCCCTCCCACTGGCGATAACGTGACCTTCTGCATCCACGTCCATATCCCGGAGGACCTCCTCCTGCGGACGCAATTGCAACTCGTAAATATCTCGATACTTCCCGTTCTTGGCAAGAAGCTCCTGGTGGGTCCCACGTTCCACGATCTCGCCATGGTCCAGAACGATAATCTCGTCCGCGCGGTGCACGGTGCTGAGGCGGTGAGCGATAATGAATGTCGTCCGGCCCGCCATCACCTCCTCCATAGCCTGGCGTATCTCCTCCTCCGTGCCGGCGTCAACGCTAGACGTGGAGTCGTCCAGAATCAGGATGGGCGGGTCAAGAAGCACCGCGCGGGCGATGGACATTCGCTGACGTTGGCCACCGGAAAGGGTGGAGCCTCGTTCGCCCACGACGGTGTCGTAGCCGTCGTTCAGCGACGTTATGTGTTCGTCCAACTGGGCTATGCCTGCCGCACGAACGACCTCGTCGAATGAGGCGTCTTCCTTGCCGTAGGCAATGTTGTCCTCCAGGCTGGTGGTGAACAGAAACACGTCCTGCTGCACCATGCCTATGCTGTGGCGCAGGCTCTTGAGCGTCACGTCCTTGATGTCGATGCCGTCGATGGTGATACGGCCGGAATCGGTGTCGTAGAACCTGGGCAACAGGTTTATGATTGTGCTTTTGCCGCTGCCTGGCGCACCCAGCAGCGCAACAATTTTGCCGGGCTCGGCCTCGATATTTATGTTCTTGAGGACCGGCACGCCCTCGTCGTAACTGAACGATACGTTCTCGAATTTCACGTAGCCTTTTACGTCGGACAGCACCCTGGCGCCGGGGGCCTCCTCCTGCTCAGCTTCAAGGTCCAGGATTTCGAAGAGGCGCTGCCCCGCCGACGCTGCCCTGGCGTAGGCGTTGACGATCATGCCGGACATGCGCACCGGCATCGCCAGGATCTGCATGTAGAAGACGAAAGCCGCCAACTGGCCGATGGTCATATCGCCGTTGATGACCCGAGAGCCTCCGAACCACAGTATCAACGCCAGGGCGACCTGGAAAGAAAACAAGGTGAAGGCCGTGTTGGAGACTCGCAAGCGCTCCGCCATTATGACCGCGCCGGATACATCCCTGCTCTTGTCGTTGTACTTCTGCTCCTCAAACTCCTCCGAGGCGAACGCTTTGACCACGCGTTGGCCAGTCAGGTTTTCTTGCAGGACAGTGTTCAACTCGGCCATCATGTCCTGAATAACGAGCCAAGCCTTGCGCATCCTCAGTCGGGCGAATCCGGACTGAATGGCCACAAATGGCATGAAGCTTACGGCCACAAGACCCAGCCTCCAGTCCATCCGCAGCAAGATTATCGCGACCACTATAAACAGGGCTATGAAGTAGGGAGTGCGCACGATACCCATGTTCACAAACATGCGTATATTCTCAACGTCGGTAATTGCCCTGGACATAAGGCTGCCCGTGTGGTGTGTGTCGTGAAAGCCGAAGCCGAGGTGCTGAAGGTGATCGTAGAGTGTATTTCGCAGATCGTAGGACACATACTGAGAGGCGGCCTCTCCGAAGTAAGTCTGGAAGAATGAAAGGACACCGCGTATGACGCTCAGGACAAAGATGAAACCTACGATGGTAAGTACGGTCGCGCTGGAGAACTCACCCCCGTCCAGCATGGCCTTGACCGTATCGATAGCCTGGCCGAAGAACTTTGGTAGAAATAGGTATGCGACGGTAGCCCCGATCATCGAGGCGTAGGCGCCGGCCATGAGCAACTTTCGCCTGAAGGCTATCTGCACGATTCGCCAGATAATTAACATATTTTAAAGAGACAGGCCCCCTTTGTTTTGACCACGGGCCGATTTACACGTCATTAGACTTGTTCTGCCTTAGCCCGGCCGATTACCATTTTAGCACTTTTCTCCTCATGATTGACAAGTACCCTGCACTTGTGATTCTCAAACTTTGGTTCATGTGTTGGAATGTGCCTGCGCACGCGCTTCGTTCCTCGTCTGAAAGATCCTGTGTTCCAAGGGGTATCCGGAAGAGAAGCCTTGATCAGGATCGGCCTTGCACAATATGTCGCAATAAGACCTGTGGTTCGACAGGCTTTCCGCTGCGGCGGAGTCCGAAGATATTCCTATTTCTGAGTCGGACACCACGAACGTAGATATAAGATCCCGTTCGCACTGACCCTGTCGAAGGGCAAATGGCGCAATTTAGGTACTTTATGTGCGAGGCCGATCAGGACAAGCGATTTACCAGAGGAAAGAGCATCGGAGGATATCGTGAGTCCTGCCGATACTTTCGACAAGATGCTATCGGGCCGGCAGGCGGAAGGGCGTGGCTGAGGCCAGCGGCCCGGTCACCGCGCTGTTGCGGTCGTCAATGGCCTGTATCAGTATGCGGTAGCCGTAGTCTGTCTGGTAGATGATGCGGCGTATACGCACCTGATGCGTGCGCGGGGCCTCTTTAAGCAGGGCAGTGAGGTGGACCTTCACCGTGCTCTCGTCCCGCTCCAGTAGCTGCCTCAAGCCCTCGGCGCTAGGCAGTCTTCTTACCTCGATGGGTTTAGTGGGCATCTGAGTTGGGTCGTCAGGCAACCTGATACCTACATATTCGGCGGACATATTGATGTGATGCCATAAGCGCAGTACCACCCGCTCCGCGTCGAAGTAACGCCTCTTGGAAATCAATTCCCGAATTTCCTGTCCCCGGACCTCGGCCAGGCGCGCCTGCGCGTTGGCCCTGCCTTCATCCGACATGGGAAGCCTGAGAGAGACGATCTCGCGCGTGGTCTTCACCCAATAAAGGCGCTCTCCGGGAACGCTGTTTGCGGATGCCATCGTCGTGCCACCGGCGGCAATCAGCACCACAAACACGGCGGCGAAACCTATTAGCGCGGGACGAAACGCCGGGGCCGTAACAAATGCCGGAACGAATCTGCGCAGCCGGACCGGAATGCTTTCGGACGGCCTGTCGCCGGCAGCAGTCTGGGCCAGCCTCTCGTTCATCCGAGCCAATATCCTGGCCTTGGCGCCGCCGATTTCGGACGCCGCCGCCGCCTGCATGGTCACCTTTGCGACCCTGAGCAGCGAGGCCAGCTCCTCAGCTTGCTCCGGGTAGCGTTCGATGCATGCGCAAATGTCCTCGCCCGAGGCCATCCGGTCGAGGCAATCGTTCAGTATGTCATCGAAGTTCTGGTTCATATGTCTTCCTGGTCAGCGAGACGGGGTGGTCAACAATGCGGGGATACAAACCACGGAGGCCCGTGGAACCTGCGCTACGTCTCCTGTTGCTGCTGCAGCAGAATTGACGGCGTCGACAACTCCGGATTCAAGAACCGACGAAGCTTTTTCAGCCCCGCGTGCTGCAAGGCCTTCACTGCGTTTTCCTTCTTGCCGACTGCCTCCGCAGTCTCCGCCACGGATAGGCCGGCAGCAAACCGCAAGGAGATGACCTCCTTTTGCAGATCTGTGAGCCCTACCATTGCCTTGCGGACCTCGTCCATGGACATCTCGGTATCTATGTGACTGTCTACGTCCACCGCTACCGCCTCCACGTTGATTGTAGTGTTATCCAAAGACACAACGTTTCGCTTGCCCTTCCTCCTGAAGTGGTCCACCACCAGGTTGTGGGCAATCCTGAAAAGCCAGGAGGAGAATGGGTGCCCCTGCCACTTGAACTTGTGTATGGACTCCAGCATTCGCACGAACACTTCGCCGGTAATATCCTCGGCTTCGGAGGGGCTGCCGGTCTTGAAGGAAACGTAGCGGTATATCTGGTCGAAGAAGCGTTCGTACAATTCGCCAAAGGACGACGTGTCGCCCTCCTGGGCCATTCGAACCAAGATCGCTACTTCCGCGTTCGCATTGCTTTGCGCCTGCATGGCTGACTACCTTTCAGTATTCGCCAGGAGCCCGACACCGCCGGCATGCCCACTCATGTTTACCGCTTGGTACCGGCAGGTCTGTCTCTTGAGCATTATAACGCCCATTGGCGCTACATGGTTAGGGTGTGGCCTGGTCATTCTCAGATACGGCGGACAGGGCTACCGTACGTGAATTAGACGTATGGGCGGCCAATACGGTTCCACTTTCACCTTCGAACCTCCAGGCAGATCTCCATTAAGAAACTATCTCAGAATACTTATGCCGCTTACCCACCCACCCGCCCGGTGAGTTCTTGTACTGGGGGCACATCCCCCAGACCCTCTGCCAGAGGGGGTCACGCCCCTCTGGACTCCCCCGGAACCGTTTTGAGATAGTTACTAAATGGCGGCAAGCGTTACCTGTGGGTTACGCGGGCGAGTTCTGCCGATACGCTTGCCGCGCGTCTTGTCTTTAGACGGCCTCGGGCAGCGGCCGGAAGGAGACCCGGACATGCAGCCGGCAACGGTCCCCGAAATCGCCTGTGTTAGAATTAAGCCTCAGGCGGCAACATTATCCATAGATGTCCATAGGTGTCCGGAGAGAGCATTAGACCGTGTCCCCCCGTGTTACAGCATGAGCGCAGTTGAAAAACTACCACAACAAAAGATTATGCCCTTTGCGCTTCGTCCGCTGCAGGAGGCGGACACCGCGCAGGCCGCCGAAATAGAGCGCGATGCATTTCCGACTCTATTCCCTCCGACACCCTTCCGCCGGGAACTGCGTAACCGCATGGCAAGCTACCTGGTGGCGACTCGCCGCGACGACCTTGAGACAAGACACGAGGACCTCGGATTCGCCGACGGGGTTTCGTATGACGTGGAGGCGCCACCCAATTCTCCTCTTTCCATCAGCCGGCTGTTAAGCAACGCCCGAGGATTTCTGGCCAAAAGAAATGCGGCATGGGTTCAGGGCCAACATTACATCGCGGGTTTCCTGGGCATCTGGTACATGGTGGACGAGGCGCATCTAGTTTCCGTTGGCGTTCGCACTGAGCATCGAGGCTGCGGCATAGGGGAACTGCTCGTTATCGGCGGCATCGAGCAGGCAATCGAACGGGCGTCGGCAACTGTTACGCTGGAGGTCCGGGTATCCAACGACATCGCGCAAAGCCTGTACAATAAATACGGCTTCAGCGAGCGCGGCGTGCGCAAGGGCTACTACACCGACAACCGCGAGGACGCCCTCATCATGACGACCGAAGATATCCAGTCTACGGAATTCAGGGACCGCTTACTGTTTCTGTCGGCTGCACACCAGGCCCGCTGGGGTTATTCGGACAGGCTTCTGAGCTAAAGCAATCCGCCTCCCGCCTGAGAAGTTTACCTCGCCAAGTCAAATCACGCGTTCACGTGCTACCGCCATTGAAAGAGCCCACAAATCGGCAGGACGGCTACATCATTCCTGCCGGCAGGCCCGGACTGGGCATCGAGTTGAACGAGGCCGTTGCGGCGGCCCACCTTTACACGCGCCCAGTGTTCCCGCACATGGCCAGCAGACTGGTCTTGCCCAGGCAGCCATCGCCAATTCCGCGGCAGAAGCGCATCTTTAGGACGGCGCAGGCATCCAATGTCTGAGCCGTTTGCTGTAATGTGGGCTGGGCGAGGCGGTGTTAAGGAAGTGGAGGTGCTGGATTTGGGAAAGATCGTGGTTGGCCTGTTGGTCGTCCTGGTGGCGGTCTTCATATTCGTGCCGGGCGTGAGGCAGAGCTTTACGCGAGTTTTGTCCAACTCCGAGACGGTGGTTGTGCCGCCCAGGCCCGACGCCGGTGCGCAATCGGCGCAAAGCCAATCGAATCAGGGCGAGGTGGTCGAGCAGGAGCTGGAGATAATCACGCTGCTGGGCTACGACGCCATTCCCGCCATAGTTGCCCCGGATTTCCTAAGTGCCGGCGAGGCGCAACTACAGTACAGTCCCGATGAGCAGGTGCTGGGCCTATCCATCAACGGAGACAACCGCGCCTACTCCATTCCCATGCTTAGCCGGCATGAGATCGTCAACGACGAGGTGGGAGGGGTGCCAGTCGCGGTAACATGGTGACCGCTGTGCTTTTCGGCCATCGTGTATGGCCGCGAGATTAACGGACGGGTGCACACATTCGGCGTCTCCGGAAAGCTCATAATGAACGCCCTGGTCATGTACGACCACCAGACCGATACGCTGTGGAGCCAGTTTCTACGGCGGGGGGTCAGGGGCGAGCTGGCGGGCACCGAACTGGAGGTTATCCCCGTAACGCAGACCACCTGGGCCGCGTGGCTGGAGCTGCATCCGGATACGGTGGCCCTGAACAAGTCCGGCCGGTACCAGGGCGACAGCTATACGAGCTACTACGCCAGCCGCAGCGCCGGCGTTATTGGCGAGAGCAACAGTGATGACCGGTTGGGATCCAAGGAGCTGGTGGTGGGTGTGGACGTGCAGGGCAACACCAAGGCATATCCCTTCGCGGAGCTGGCCAGGCGGCAGGTGGTCAACGACTCCTTCTTCGGCCAGGACGTGCTGGTCTACTTCGACAAAGGCACCAACACGGCCCTGGTCTACGACCGCAACGTCGACGGGCGCAAGCTTACCTTCCGCCTGGAGGGCGAGCCTTCGGGAGTGCAGACCATTCTGGTCGACGAAGAGACTGGCTCGACTTGGCTGGCGTTCACAGGCAGGGCGATCGACGGAGAGCTAAAAGGCGAGACGATGGAAAGGATGCTTTCCCATCTGTCGTTCTGGTTCGCCTGGACGGACTGGAACCCGGACACCGAGCTTTACACAGGGTGAACGCAGCCAGACCTATAGCCTACAAAATCCTGGACAGCACCACCAGCGAACCAATGGCCAGTATGATAAGCGCCGCCCACCAGGGGAGTCGGGCGCCTCGTTTTCCCTGAGACGATGGCCTGGGAGTCAAGCGCCTGGCGACACGGCGGCGTTTGCGGCGGGAATTTCCGGGCATATAGGTCGTCGCTACTGGTCCGGAGACTGGTATTGGGCGGCGGTGCCGTTGCTGGGATTCAGGTCCCATTGCCACTCTAGGCCGGCTTTCGTCTGCTTGACGCCGTCGTTGCCCTTTAGCACGGCCAGCACGTACTCCACGATGTCACCGGCGCATATGGCGCAATGGCCGTAGTCATTGACCAGCCTGTTGTGAATCGAGCCTCGCAGTCTGCGCCACTCCGTCACCATATCGGCAGACTTGGGCTCGGTCAGCTCCTTGCGCAGCGTCTTGCGGTCCGGGAAAAGCCGAATCTCGATGGCCTCCCGAAGCCTGTGGTGGCTAGTGTAATTGAAGGAGATGTTACGCCGTTTCAGACCTGTAAAAAACTCCTGGATTTCGTTGCGGAAGCTCCTTCGCTCCTTGCCGGATACGCCAATATTCTTCTCCATGTCCACAAGGTTGCGCTCGATCTCCCGGGGCACGTCCTTGGATGAGCTCAGCGACAGGGCAGCCGCAACGTCGGAGAGGTAGTTGGTCAACTGGTCATTGGCGGCCCTGTCGAACTTGTCGACGTAGGCCCGCTGCACCTCTTTAATGGAACGTTCGCTGTACCGTGCGACAGCCAGATGGAATAGCAGGTCGTAGCGCTCGGTCTCCCCGGCCGACAGACCTGTGTTCTCTCTGAGGTCTTGCCATATGCCGTGCAGAGCGTTAAGGGGCGTCACGCAGCTAACGTCCACCCTGGAAGCCTGGTCCGCGAACCG
>JACZVF010000091.1 GCA_022572805.1 Chloroflexota bacterium | reverse complement strand
CGATGGGGGTTAGCCAATATCAGCCTGTACAGGCTGCCGTTGTCGGGATTGTATCACAATCCGCCCCACGGCAAGGGCCTCTATTTAGAAGGTGTGTAAAGCATGTATTCCGGTCTACACCGACCTTGATTCAGCACTGTTTCTGCGGAAATAGCCCTAGCTGGTGACCCAATCAACGGCGTTGACGACTAGCTGCTGAAACAGCGTGGTCTGGAAGCTCAGCCCATCATGACCAAGAGTTGTCTGGAACACCTTGCCATTGCCGTATGTCCGTGTCCATGCCATGGGATGGGTCTGCCCTTCCAGGTCCGCAGTCAGGAACACCTGGTTGCCCGGTTGCCAACCCAACTCGATGTAAAGCTCGTCGTTCGTGATGAAGTCCCGGATGCCGGCGCTGCATGGATGACTGGGATCGCTGACGTTTACGGTGAACTGTCCGTATGGAGGGTGGGTGCTGGTCCCGGTTATCCAACCTCCGCCGGAGACGTCATGGTACTCATGCCAGCCGTCCGGCCTGCATCCGGATATGTGCAGGCAAATAAAGCCCTTTCCGCCGCCTATGAACCGGGTAAATTCGACCTGCTCGTCCCGGGTAAGGGCTATTTCGGCCTCCCGTCTAGTGTTGAAGACGATGGCGTCGTATCCCTTTAGCCTCTCCGAAAGCAAGACGCTGGAGTTCTCCGTCACCTGAACCTGATGTCCGGCCGCCTGAAGGAAGTCGACCAAGACAGGTGTTGATTCCTCGTACGGATGCTTTCCGCCAGACAAGACCAGCAGGTCCATGAACTTCCTCCATTGCAATAATTCACGGCACATGTCCCTGGCACGGGCAGCCGCCTATACACGCCTAAACCGAGTCTATATCACGCCATTCCAGACGGTCAAGGATAACCGCGGCTCGAATTAGAGGGCTTGTGATAGCCTCTGCAACAACACCTGTAATGGCAGGTCGGACAGGGAGTTCAGCCGCAGATCGGCATGATCAAAGGACATGTCCGATGTCATAGGATTGGGCACGGCTACACAGGTCATGCCCGCCCTCTTCGCCGCAGTAACTCCGTTAAATGAGTCTTCGATGGCGACGGCGTTTGCAGGGGAGGCACCCAGCCGATCGGCGGCCTTGAGATAAACCTCTGGATCGGGCTTCAACTTCTCCACATCCTCTTTGGCCGTTATAGAGTCAAACAGGTCCAGCATTCCCCTGGCCCTCAGATGCCCCTCCACCCAGGCGCTGTCGGAGCTGGTAGCCACACCAACCTTCAGGCCCAAAGCCCTGGCGCCGTTGATGTAGTCCAGAATCCCCGGCAGAACGGGGTTGGCGTCCACCTGCGCCAGGTAGCGCCCGCGCATATCCGCCCGCACCGCGTCCCTGTCGATAGCGTGACCAGAGGTCTCCTCCAGATGCCGGTAGACGTCAAACGTTCCGGCCTCGGTGCCGATATGCCGCTTCCAAACCGCAGGCTCCAGCGTGGCGCCATGCCGGGCGAAAATATCCTGCCAGATATCGAACTCGGGCGTCTCCGTGTCCAGGATAACGCCGTCGAAGTCGAATATAAGCGCGGAAATCTCAGGCAATGTCTCTCCCCATACAACAAGTGAAGAACTTGAAAGTGAAAATGCTGAAGTCGACGGAATTATATCACTGCGTAGAATATCCCTTGCGTACGTCGCCCTACCAACGTAGAATATTATGGTGCCATTTTGGCCGACGAATAACTGGTAGGTAAGTCGCCATGGAAGCCTATGAGCTAATTGAGCTCAAGCCCAACGAAAATATCGAGGAGTTCCAGCCCGGAGATACCGTGCGCGTAAACATTCGCGTTACGGAGGGCGACCGCACGCGGACGCAGGCCTTTCAGGGCGTGGTGATACGCAGGCGCGGAGGCGGCCCCGGCGAGTCCTTTACGGTGAGGCGCGTGGCCCATGACGTAGGCGTGGAGAGGACTTTCCTCATTAATTCGCCTAATGTGGAGTCAGTAGCCGTTACACGCAAAGGTAAGGTCCGCAGGGCGCGGCTTTACTACCTGCGGGGCCGGTCCGGCAGGGCGGCGCGCATCAAAGAGCGCAGGTAGGGTCTTTACCAGGTATTTATTCATGGGCGTCCGCCGCGCGGCGGACGCCCATTTGTTTTGCGCCAAATAGCCGCCGCATCTTGCGAACATGTGTTCCCGCGTCATACAATGGGCCTGGCGGTAAGACGACAGCCGCATTCTTCCGACAGGCCTTCGTTACGTGAGATACGCCGAGATAGCAGTCGACGCCCCCACCGGTCCTGAGAGGACCTTTAGCTACGCGATACCTGAGGGCCTTGAATTGGCGCCCGGCCACCTGGTGAAGGTACCCTTTGGTCCGCGAAGCATTCAGGGCGTCGTAATATCCCTGTCCGATACGCCGCAGGTGGAGGAAACCCGGGATATTTACGACCTCGTCTTCGAGGAGCCGCTGGTCGACGAAGCCCGTCTGAAGCTGGCCGCCTGGACCAGCCGATACTACATATGCTCCCTGTTCGAAGCGCTTTCACCGATGCTTCCACAGGGAGGCCGCGTCCGGGGCAATACGCTGGTCTCGCTAACCGACCTGGCGGACGATATTGAACCTGGGACCGGTGGGACGAGCGGGACGACCCTCACGCCTTTTCAGGACAAGGTCCTTTCGTACCTGCGGAGCCACCCGAAGGCCAATCTGGAGCAGTTGGTGCGGCGAATGGGCGAAGGCGCGCGGTCGGCTATCGCCGCGCTGGAGAGTCGGGGTATGCTGACGCGCCGGCCCGGCTCCCTGGACCCGAGCGTAAAGGCGAAGGTCCGGCAGTTCATCACCATTGCGCCGGCCGCACGCGACAGCGCCGAACAGTGGCTGCGCGACCCATCAATCAGGGCCCACCGCCAGAAGTCGCTGGCACAGGCCTTGCTGGACTCCCCGGCGCCTCTTGGCATCACATCCGCCCGTAAGGAGTTCGGCGCAGGGGCGGTCAGGTCGCTGATGGACCGTGGCTGGCTAAACCAGGAGGCCGTGCAGGTGGACCGCGACCCCCTGGAAGGCAGGAGCTTTCCCCCAGCCCGGCCTGTTACGTTGACCAGTCAGCAGGCGGCCATCGCAGCGGAGATACGGTGCTCGTTGGAGAATACTTCAGGCGAAGACGCTTCGGGCAGGCCTGACACGTACCTCCTTCAGGGGGTGACCGGCAGCGGCAAAACGGAGGTCTACCTGGATGCGGCACAGCATTGCCTGCAACTGGGAAAACGAGTCATAGTCCTGGTGCCTGAGATCGCGCTGACGTACCAGACGATTGAACGCTTCGCCTCCCGCTTTCCCGGCGACGTGGCGGTGTTGCATAGCGGCCTCACCCCAGGCGAGCGCTTCGACCAGTGGTGGAAGGTACGCCATGGCCGATACGGAGTCGTAGTCGGCTCCCGCAGCGCCGTATTCGCGCCGCAACCCGACCTCGGTCTGGTAATCATCGACGAGGAGCATGAGTGGACGTACAAGCAGCACGACGCGGTGCCGCGATACCACTCCAGGGAGGTCGCCGCCGCTTTATGCCGGCTGACCGGCGCCACCCTGCTTCTGGGCAGCGCGTCGCCGGACCTGTCGTCCTACCACCGAGGCCGGCGCGGCACGTACAGACTCCGCCTGCTGCCCGACCGCATAGCGTCTAATAAGGACCCGTCAGAGAACGAGAAGGGCACTCCAGTAGTCGTTCCATTGGCCTCGGTCCAGATCGTGGACATGCGCGCCGAGCTACGAGAGGGACACCGCGACATCTTCAGCAGACCTCTGATGACCGCGATGACGGAGTGCCTGGACGCTGGGCGGCAGATGATGGTCTTCATCAACCGTCGCGGCTCGTCAGCCTACCTCCAGTGCCGCAGCTGCGGGTTGAGCCTGCGCTGCCGCAGTTGCGACGTGCCCATGACGTACCACAAGAGGGCCAAGCGTTTGTTGTGCCACTACTGCGGCGCGCGCAGAGTCCCTCCGGACCAGTGCCCCCAGTGCCTGGGCTACCGCCTGAGCTTCTACGGCGTCGGCACCGAGGGCATCGCCGAGCAACTGACTTCGCGGTTCCCCGGCGTCGAAGTGCTGCGTTGGGACGGGGATACCGCCACTACGCCCAGAGCCCATGAGGAGATTCTCGCCCGGTTCAGGTCCGGCGAGGCCCGGATTCTCGTCGGCACGCAGATGATAGCCAAGGGCCTGCATTTCCCTTCCGTAACGCTGGTGGGCGTGGTGTCCGCAGATATCGGGCTGAACGTGCCTGACTACCGTTCTGGAGAGCGTTCCTTCCAGCTTCTTTGCCAGGTAGCGGGAAGGGCCGGGCGCGGCGCGTACGAAGGCAGGGTTATCATCCAGACGTACCAGCCGGACAACTACGCAATCAAAGCGGCGGCTGCGCAGGACTACCAGGGCTTCTACGACAAGGAGATGGCGTTCCGGCGGGACCACTCTCACCCGCCTTACAGCAGATTAATTCGGCTGGTGCACGCGGATACCAACCGGGCCAAGTCTGAAGGCGAAGCGACTCGCATGGCCGACGTGCTGCGCTCCATCCAGAAGGAGTGGGGGTTATCCGACACCGAAGTTTTGGGCCCAACGCCTGCCTGGCCCGCCATGCTACGCGGCCGCTACCGGTGGCACATTATCTTGCGCGGCCCAAAACCGCGGTCGCTGCTGGACAAGGCCCCCATGCCACGCGGCTGGATCGTGGATATAGACCCGGTGTCGCTGACGTAGCCGGAGGTTTCTTCCTGTAAAAGAAAACAGGGCCCGGGCGCACCCGGACCCTGTCCGCTGATAGCTGAAGCCTGACAGCTAACGGCCGAAGACTACAGGTTGAACTGTGGGTCCATGTAGTTTTTCTCCTTGGCGTAGATCTGCAGCCTGCCACGAGTGCTGTCGGTTACGATCAGGTTGTCGTTCTGGTCTATGGCAATGCCCACCGGGCGGTTGAACAGACCAATGGCGGACTTGTCCTTTACCCTGCGATATGCCTTGACCACGTCCGGGTTGGACTCCACGACCTCCTTCGCCCATTTGGAGAACTCCACGGCGTCGCCTTCGAGCTGCGTTATGATGGAGCCCTCGGCATCATAAATCTTCACCAGCTTCCTGCCCCAATCGGCAACGTAGACATCGCCTTCGCTGTCCACCGCTACATCGGAGGGATGGTCCAGTGAGCCCGCCGGTCCGCTGGTCTCCTCACCGAAGGTAAGGAGATGCGTCCCGTCCGGCGAAAACTTCTGCACGCGGTCATTGCCCCAGTCGGCGACGTAGACATCGCCTTTAGAGTCCACACAGACACCCCAGGGCCTGTTCATTTGGCCCGCGCCACTTCCTTCGCTCCCAAACGCGGAGATGAAGTTGCCGGACTTGGTGAACTTCTTCACCTGGCTTGTGGCGGCGTCAACCACCAGTAGGTTTTCGTCGGCGTCGAAGGCAAGACCAGAAGGGCTTTGCAGTCCGCCCTCGCCATCCCATTCGGTAGTCAACTGTCCGTCGACATCGAATATCTTGACTACCTTCTCGTACTCGTCGGAGCAGTAGACGTTGCTTTCGCTGTCTACGGCCAGACTGCTGGGGAAAGTCAACTGCTCACGGCCAAAGTCCCCAAGGAACTGCTCGTCCATGGTGACCTTGCCAATCCGCTTGTTCGGCGCGACCACTCCGCCGGCGCCGTCGTTGCCACGGCTCAACACATAAAGAGTGCCGTCCGGACCTACCGCGACATCGGTGGGCTGCGTAAAGCCGTTTCCCGCCGCCGCGTTCCTGCCTATGGAATGGCTGAAGTTCCAGGTGCGGCCGGCCACAGTCGTAGTTAGCATCGTTCCACCTCTAATTTTCTGGATTCCGGCACCCTCTGCAGCTAATGCCACGGAGGGCGCCTATAGTTCGTTTTGTACTTGTCGACCGTAAACTCTAGTTGCCGTTGGTCTGAATGAACTTTGGCTGCTCGAACCGGCCGTTAACTATGGGAGGAGCATCCATGTGCATCCAGTCTTCCAAGATGGTGGAGTAGACACCTCGGTAGTCCAGGTTAGGCACCATGTCGCCCTGTTCCAAGGCCTCTGCGCGCGTCTCAGGATACTCACTGTAGTAGCCGCCCTTTATCCTGGGGCCCAACGCGAATGCGACGCCGGCCGCGCCGTGATCGGTCCCGGAGCCGTTGTCGCGGACTCGACGGCCGAACTCGGAGAACATAAACATTATCACGTTCTCATCGGCGTCGTGCTCGCGAAGGTCGTCCCAGAAGTCCGCCACCGCCTCGGATACCTCGGACCACAGCTGCGCATGCGTAGCGGCCTGCGCTGCGTGTGTGTCGAAGCTGCCGTGGCTTGTGTAGAACACGCGGGTGCCTACTTCTGCCGTGTGCATCATGGCGATGTCACGCAGCTTCTGAGAAATAAGGCTGCTTCCATACTCGACGCTGGACTCGTACTTCTGGGGGGCCACCTTGAGGATGTCTGCGCCCTTCAGCGCGTCCAGGCCGGTCTGGCCCAGGTACTCCATGACCTGTCCGGTGCCTACCGCCGGGCCGTACATATTGGCGAAGCGCTCCAGCACCTGCAGCCTACGCTGCTCCTGCTCGATATTCGTCAGCAGCCCGTAATTGGCCAGGTCCGCTACCGAGGCAACGGATACGCCAGGGGCTACCAGCGCCCGCGGAAGCGCCTGGTCCACGTTGACGCCTGTTACGGGGTTTTCGCTATCAGGGTCCAGGTTTTTCAGCGCGCGGCCCAGCCAGCCCTCGGTGCCGACCTTGTCCGGCTCGCAGGTGTGCCAGATATCCATGGAGCGGAAATGGGACCTGGGGGAGTTCTGATAACCAATCCCATGAATAATCGCCATGTCGCCGCTGTCGAAGATTTCCTTCATCGGGCCCATAGCCGGATGCATGCCCATCTTATCGTCCAGCTTCAGAATCCGCTCTTCAGGAATCTGCAGCGACTTGCGGTTGTCGTAATAGTTGCCGTCGGTGTACGGGATTATGGTGTTGAAGTAGTCGTTTCCGCCGGTCAGCTGAAGCACAACCAGGACCGGTGGCTTGTTCGTAGTTGTCATTCGTTCCTCCTTGGTTTGGTCGTTTGGAACCGTGTCCATTCCGGTTGAACCATCAGGTCTGCTTAGCCGAACTGGTACTCCCTTGTGGAGCCGATCAGCGCCAGCATTTCTCCGGTGCGGCGAGCGGAATCGTCCGGGTTGCTATCCCAGTTCACGTCGCCCTCGCTCTCGGCCTGAATCAGTAGCTCTTGCCGAGTCTTGTCGGTGACCGGGAGGGGGCCCATCTGGTCCAGGCACTGGTCCACGAAGTCCGCGGGCGACATAACCGGGCCATTGGCGCCGGACACACGCTCCACAATACGCTTCACACCTGGGAGGTCCGTGTTGCTGACCCTGTCAGCCACGAAGTTCACGCGCTTCACCAGGGAACCGCTGTTGATCCACTCGTGGCCCGTGTGCCAGCCCTCAACGCTGGGTGGGTCAAGAATATCCTGGCCCATGTAGCCGGGCTCGCGCGCCATGGCCTCCAGCCTGGGATCCGGGCCGCTCAGGTCACCCGTCATGCGCAGCGTGCCGACCACCACCTCAACGGGGTTCCTGACCTTCTTGTACAGGGCCTCCTTGAAGAAGTCAGACTTGAAGAGCACGCGAAGAACGGGCTTTATCTCGTAATTGTTCTCCACCAGCGTCTTGGCAAGAAGCTCCACGGCCGCCGGATTCCTGGGCGGGTCGATGTTCCACGCGGGGACCTGTTCCTCGTCTTCCACGAAGAAGTTGTACAGGTGGCGGGCAATGAACTTGGAACAGGCCGGCTGCTGCAAGATGATGTCGATGATGTCCTCGCCGTTGAAGTTGCCGACGTGGCCGAGGAAGGTCTTGTCGGTGTTGTCGTGGTCTTCTTCGCGATACTCGAAGATCCAGGGGTGGCGTCCATACGGGAAGCGAGGCATCTTGGCGCCTATGGTCCAGCCGGTGAACGCGCGAGAGCACTCGAAGACGTCCTTTTCGGTGTAGTTGCCTTGGCCCAGAGTGAACAGCTCAAGAAGCTCTCGTCCCCAGTTCTCGTTGGGGGCGTGCTTGTGGTTCTCGTTGTTGTCCAGCCAGAAGATCATGGCAGGGTCACTGGCAAGCTTTACCAGGAGGGTCCGGTAGTTGCCCATGCCCTCATCGCGGAACATCTGGATCTGGTCGAGAAGATGGTTGCAGTTGTCGACCTTGGAGTTTCCGGTAGCGAATACGTGGTGCCAGAACAGGGCCACCTTTTCCTGTAATGGCCGCTTCGTGTTCACCATCCAGTAAAGCCAGTTGGCCTGCCCGGGAGCCGCCGCTCCTCCAGGCACCTCTGTGATCGGATGATATCGATAAAGAGTATAGTCGTCGACGGGCTCCTGGCTTTCGTAGTCGAGTAGCTTCTCGACGGTGGCCTCGTAGCCATCTTCGGCCATCGTCTCTATCTCGTCGCGTGTCGCGCCAAATCCCGTACGCCTCATCAGATGGGCAAATAGGGAAATGTCCTCTTTAGTTACCATGCATGTCCTCCTTCCAGTAGCTGACTTGCCAATTACGTTATTGACCAGGGTTAATTACCGCCATTGCAACCTCGGCAACAACGAAAACCTCCGGGTTCGCGTCACCTCTTTTCCTAAGTCGATTATTTCCCCGACTTACCCCCGTTCTCCGACGGAGCAGAGGCGAGGGGGTTGCCCTGACAATCCGGGCACACGCCGTAATAGTCCACCCGGCGGCGCAAAATACGGTATCCCGTGGAGCTTGATATGTCCTCGAATGGGTCCTTCAGCTCCCCGATATCCAGGTCCTCCACCTTCTCGCATACCTCGCAGACGAGATGCGGATGGGACTTGGGAATGCGTCCATCGTAACGGTTGGAGGCTCCGCTAAATTCGATTTCCAGTACCTGGTCTGTCTCCTTTAGCAACTCTATGGTGTTGTAAATGGTGGCCAGGCTCGTGCCGGGATAGTAGCGCTTCACGCCTTCGTGAATCTCGCTTACAGAGGGGTGACGGTCGCTGGCAAGGAGCACCTCCAGAAGGCGCTGACGCCGAGGTGTTATGGCGACTCCCCGCTCGGCCAGCGCGGCCTTCATCTCGCCAAGTCTGGCCTGCAGGACTTCGCCTAGCATAGCGATTTCGCCAATGGGTGCGGTCTTTGGATCATTCTGTGAAATTTACCACGAATTAGAATCATTCTAAAAGCTTGTTCTCGGTACGATAATGCAACCCGCAAAAAATGTCAAGTTCGGTTTTTGGATGATCCCCTAAACCGCGTCGAGCCCTGCATAGACTCGTAAAACGCCAGGCGCAGATGGCAGATACCCAGGCCCGCTCACCGACGTTAGCGGATAGGCGTTAGGCCGGTTTTCCCTCGAGCCGGCGTAAACTTTCAACCAACGGGTAAAAACAGCGCCTCCGTCGGCGTTGACCGCTTCGCACCGCCGTCCATATAATCAGGCTATGGTGTGATGCGGACCAGCCGTACCGCCTTGCTGCCATACATATCGCAGCGCCACACGGCACCGCCCGCGGGGAGATACACATGACTATTCAGCCGGTCATTTTGGCCGGAGGCTCCGGGACCAGGCTATGGCCTTTGTCGCGGGAGCTCTACCCCAAGCAATTCCTCCCTCTCATAGGGGAGCGTTCCCTGCTTCAGGAGACCATCGGCAGGCTTGAGGGCCTGCCTGACGTGGCGGCTCCCATCGTAGTGTGCAATGAGGAACATCGCTTCCTGGTTGCGGAGCACATGCGCCAGATTGGCATACGTCCGAATGCAATAGCCCTGGAGCCGGAAGGACGGAACACCGCTCCGGCGCTCACCTTGGCCGCCCTTATTCTGACTAGCGGGTCATCGTCCGGCGCTACGGCAGACGACGGCAATGTGATGCTCGTGATGCCGGCCGACCACGTAATAAAGGACGTTCCGGGCTTCCAGAAGGCGCTCCAGACCGGCGCCAAGCTGGCGGCCAAGGGAAACCTGGTTACCTTTGGCATAGTGCCGACATCTCCGGAGACAGGCTACGGCTACATTCACAAGGGGTCTGCCAACGACTCTGCTTTCAGCGTGGCGGAGTTCGTCGAGAAACCGGACCTGGCCGCCGCCGAAAGGATGCTCGCCACCGAGGAGTACCTCTGGAACAGCGGCCTTTTCATGATGCGGCCATCCGTTTGGCTGCGGGAGTTGGAACGGTACAGGCCGGACATCGCCGGGGCCTGCGAGGCGGCACACGCCGCCAGTAATCTAGACGGCGATTTCTACAGGCCCGACGCAGCTCTCTTTGCGGCCTGC
>JACZVF010000090.1 GCA_022572805.1 Chloroflexota bacterium | reverse complement strand
AGCCTTCGAAGTGATCATCCAATACGCCGTTCACCTCCGGAATGAACACGGTGGCGATTGGCTCTTTGCCTACGTCCAGGTCTCTGATGGGCTGTGCGCGAGGGTGGTCCCCGAGGACCAGCGAGGCTGCCCCCTTCTTGAACAGCGAGAACCCGGCCTTGGCCTTGAAGTAGACCGTTGACTTCATCAGAAGACCTCGGAAGCCGCAGTAGTTGACTCCTCGGACGTTTAACGGCAGCCACGCGCTCTTGGGACGGTCGATGGTCAGCTTCATCACTAGCCGGCCATCGAGCTCGTACTGGCTGCTAACGGTGTTTTCGGATATCTTGAAATCAAGATTGCCCTGGTGTTTGGGCATCCCCCAAATGCCCTTGCCGCCTTTGACCGAGATCTCGCTGCTGACGGGAAGATCGACTACGTACTGTCCGGTGCCGTAATGGCGCATGAAAAGACCCGGCAGCAGTCTGGGAGCAGGCTTCTTGCCGTGGGTGCAGGCAATGCCCACGCTGAACTCGATGTATTTGCCGATGTCGGTAACCTCGTAATTGATGATAGCCACCACCAGGAGCGCCTTCTTCCACAGGCGCATAGGGTGGATCTCGTTACCCGGGAGAAGCGCCCTCGCCCTGTCGTAATCGATCGGGAATACGGCCATAATCGCAGGCGACTGCTCGGTATTTATCGGCACCGGGAAGGGTATGCCGTCCACCAGGGAATGGCGCCCGCGCTGCCGCCTGATTCTCCCGGGAATTCCCATGGGTTAGTCCTCCGAAAGTGATTGGCGTTCAACCACGATGGCCTGAGACATAAGTCGTTTCATGGCCTGTGGTTCGATACTCTCCGAAGAATCGGAGTCCGAAGATATTCCAGCTAAAGAGTCGGACACCACGAGCGTAAGCATATAAATACGTTCGTCCTGAGCTTGTCGAAGGATATCCATGCCAATCTGGCTCTTTTATCATAGGGCGAATGACGCTAGACGGCCCGGTCCAGCTCTTCCAGGATTATTGGAAAGGTGTCGTTGACCGCATTCTGCCCCATGAAAATATCCAGGTGGCCGTAGTCCGGTATCAGCCTCAGCGTGTGGTAGTTGGGGCGGTGCGAATTGAAGTACTCGAATGTAAGCTCCTGGCTTTCCTTACTGAAGCATCTGTTCAGCACACCGGCGATGAAGGCGAACCTGGCATCGGTACCGGGCGAGGGAGGCACGAATTCCGAGGGAAGACCGTCCAGGCTATCAATGGGGACCAGCTTGCCCTTGCCGACGCTCTTGGTGATCTGGTCGAAGAAGGTCCGCGGCACGGCGCCAAACTCCTGATTGACCCATTCGTGGGTCGCCTCGTTGAGGTTTTCGTGCCGCCATAGGGTCGGAAAGCCAATTCCGTACACGAAGCTGGAGAACTTGCATACGTTGTTGTCGCACTCGTGATGCGAAAGCTTCACCACCAGCGCCAACAGCTTGGCCGGAATGGTCGGGGCGTTCAACCCCCATCGCGGGTCCATGTAGGGGTAGAGCCATCCGAAACATCGCAGCAGGAAGTTTAGCTTGATCGTGGAGAGCCTCGGTATCACTGGGTGCAGCGACACCGCGTTGCTCACGATAGTCGAGACTTGCGGCAGCAGCCCGGCAACGGCTGATACCATAAAGCTCGTTGAGCCCTGGCAGTGTATGACAGCCTTTATCGACTCCGCGCCGGTCTCCTCCACAATCCTCTTGACCGCAACCGGGTGGTCGTAGAGGGCCGCCTTGTCCAGCGTCCACTGGTTCTGCGGGAAGTCGATGCTGGCCCGCCAGTTTTCCAGCCACACGTCGTAGCCGTTGGCCACCAGATAATCCACCAGGTTGGTCTCTACCGGGGCGCGAAATATGTTGGCCCGCACGCCTGCGCCATGAACCAGCACCACAGGGCCTTTCGTTGGGGTGTCATCCCCCTGGACGTGAATCAGGTTCAGAGGCAGTCCGTCCACAGACTCGAACTCCAGGACCGTATCGCGCAGCCGACCGGCCTGTTCAGCTACTGTCACAGGTCACCCCCTGACTCGCCGAAGCTTCGCCGATCAACCAAGGCCATAGGTATCCCACAGCCTTCCGGCGAAGAACCGGCCAAACTTGGCGATCGCCGCCGCCTGCTCGGCGGGGTTGGCCGCATTGCTCACCTTCATGGTGGTCATCTGTCGAGCGAAATCGTCGGTGGCAATCTTGAGGATTCCCTTCCCGGCCACGGCACCCTGCTCGTTATCGCCTTCGTGCACAGTGATGAATAGAGTCGTGGTATCCGCCCAGGTGTCGAATCCCGGATCGTCGTGGATGGACTTGAAGCCAGTGAAGTAGTAGCCCTTGCCATCAAAAGTCGTCAGCTTCATTCGATAGCGCATCAGTAAGGTATCGGCGTGGTCAGGGTCCTTGACCAGAAGATTGAACACCCCTTCTGTTGCCGTGAGCGGCCTGTCCGACAGCGCGGGCGCGGTGACGCTTCCCACCATCTTCGCGGCGTGGCTTTCCTCACTAAGCATTGTCTCCACGTCATCGGAAATAACCGTCAGCGTAAATTCGAACCTCGAGTCGCTCTGCTCGCCACGCTCCGACGCCTGCTGGTAATCGCCGGCAGCGCCATCGGAGTAGTAGCCTTGCATTGTCTCCGTGAACTGGATTCCGACCGTGATGGGTTCATCTTCGCGGGCAGGGCTTGACGGAAGGCTGTACTCCAGGCTCCAGCCCCTATCCTGCGCCAGCAGCATACAGGAACGCTCAGCCAGCGCCGAGATGGTTAGCAGCGGGTTGACGCCCAGGGAACGGGATATGACGGCGCCGTCCGACACGTACAGCCCTTCGTGTACCGCGGTGCCGCCCTTTCCGGAGAAGACCTGCCCCTTGTGGTTCACCACGCCCTTGCCGGCGTCGTCGCCCATGCAGCAGCCGCCAAGGGGGTGGACCGTCACCAGATTGTGGTTGGTTAGCTTGCTCCACGTCGGGTTCTTGACGAAGGTGCCGCCCAGCGGGCGCGTCGCATCGAGCAGAGTGTCCGAGACATCCTGGAAGATCTGCTTGGCGCCCACGCCGGGCCAGTCGATGCGTACCCTGTCGTCCTCCAGAACAAGGGTACCGTTGCTGTCGTCGTGGGTGTTTACCAGGTAGGTCAGCGTGTTCTTCATGGCGCCGTAGTAGGGCCCGCGAAGAACGCTGTACCAGGCCCGCAGCCTCTCTCTCACGCCGTCCATGAAGCCCTTGTCGGTATCCTTTCCCATTGCCTTTGCGCCGAAGGCCAACGCCGACGGAAGGAACGAGGAGAACCCGCCTGGCACCACGCCCTCTTCCACGATAACTCCCTTGTCCAAATCCGGGCCGTCGCGCATGTCTATAATGCCCGTGATGCACGGCCCTACCGGCTCCATCTTATCCGGGGCGTTATCCCCGTAGCCGATACCGTTGACGGCCTGATCGGTGTTGTATGCGAAGGCAAAAACGTCACCGTTGCCGCTGAAGTTGCGCCCAAGCCTGTCGGATGTAGCCAGTCCCGCCGCCTTGGACCGCAGCAGTATCTCGGACGAGCCCAGGGTGCCGGCGGCAAGGACCACTATATCAGCGCTGATGAACATGGTAGGCGCGTCAAATTTGTCGCGCTCGGATTCCAGCAGCTCAAAATGTACCAGCCACTGGTCTCCGCTGCGTTCAACACGCTTCACCATCACCTGCGTATATATCTCTGCGCCGTGATTCCTGGCGTCCGGGAGGTAGTTCATCAATACCGTGTTTTTGGCGGAATAGTTGCACCCGGAAACACAGTCGCCGCAGTTGGTGCATGCGTTCTGATGCACGCCGACGTGATTGCGGCCGTCCTCGAAATTCACGTTAATCGGCGGCTTGTAGAACCGGGCATCGAGATGCTTTGCGATCTTTTGCATCGCCGCAAGCTTGGGGAGATCTGGGTAGGTATCGGGGTAGGACCGGGGCTTCAGCATGTCAACGGCGCGGGAGTAGCCGTCATTCAGAAGGCCCCCCTCATCCTCCCGGATTTCCTTCGGCCAACGCTCGTCCTGGAACACCCGGTCATCCGGACGCAGTGCGACGTTGGCGTTAACCAGCGACGTGCCGCCAAGTCCGCAGCCCTGGAATACATTGATGTCCTTGTTCACGCGGAAATCGTACATGGCCGTGCGGGAGCCGACGTGCCCCTGTGGAAGGTCGGCCTGCATCTCCGGCAGCGCCGATATCAAGGTATTAGGATAGTCGCCCGGCCGGATTTCCCGGCCCCTCTCTAGCAGGCACACCTGCTGACCCGCCCGGGCCAATCGGGAGGCAGCGATGCCGCCGCCATAGCCGGAGCCGATAACTACCACGGTGTAGTGAGACTTTATGTTTCCGATGGAAGACGATAAACGGCCCATACCCAACACTCGCTCTCGCCTGGGGCAGATTCATGAGGTTAGTCAGAGTGTAGTAACGAGACCGGCCAAGTGTAAAGGACGGGTGACACGGTCTTCGCCGAAATTTTCGCATAGATTCAGCTACGGACCCTGCAGCGAACTACGCAGGGGCGACTCGCCAACCGGCTGGTAGACCCGGTGTCCGTTTTTTACAGATGGCGTTAGCGGCGGCCTCGCATCAGGACTCACCATGCTCCAGCGGATAGCCCGCTTCCTTCCAGGCGTTCGTGCCGCCCAGCATAAGCGTCACGTCCTTGAAGCCTTCGCGCTTCAGGATGCTCGCCGCGGTGGATGCCCGGACGCCGGCGGCGCATATGGCGGCGTACGACGCTTCCCTGGACAGTTTGTCATGGTCTTTGGTTAGATTGCCCAGCTCGATATTCACGGCCCCGGGTATGCGCTCGGTTCGCCACTCGTAGCCGAAACGCACGTCTAGCGGCACAATGTCGCTGCTGCCTTCAAGCTTTGCATATAGCTCCTCAGCCGTCATGGCATCCAGACTGGCAACGGGAAGCCTTGTCTGCGTCCACGAGTCCATGCCGCCATCCAGGTAGCCGTCAAAAATATCGTAGCCAACGCGAATCAGCTGACGCACCATCTCTTTTCGCACGGCAGGATCATCGTCGGCAATGAATATGACGGGCTTGTCCGGCTCGACCAGCCAACCGACCCATGTCCCAGCGGAGTCGCCAAATGGAACGCTGTAACTGCGCGGCACGTGGCCCTTGGCGAATGCCTCCGGTTTGCGCAAGTCTATGGCAGATGAGTCTCTCTGGATTCTCACCCACACCTCGTTCGGCGAAAGCGGATAGACCTCCGGCAAGGCGCCCAGAATTCGCGGACCACGAGTGTTGATGGCCGCCATCCTGCTGTAATAGGCGGGAATTGGCGGCAGGTCGGACAGCGCCAGCTCCAGAAACTCGTCCTCGGTCTTGGCCTGGAAGAAGGCGTTGTTACCTCTTTCCTGTCCAATGGTGGTGGTGGTCGCGCCTGAACCAGAAGGTGTGGCAAGGCAAAACGAACCGCCGCCGTGCGTTGGGTAAACGGCAACATCGTCGCTGAGTTCAGATAGCTTGGTGCGTATTGTCTGATGGAAATGGCGTCCTAAAAACGGCGCTACGTCCTTGCCTAAAAGGTCGCTGCGCGCGACGCCACCAACCAGCAGCGCGCCCCCGCTGAAGAGGGCGTGAGGTCCGCCGTCGCGCGACGTGTCGGTTACAAGATATGAGACGTGCTCCGGTGTATGTCCCGGCGTCGCCATTGCCTCTAATTTGACTTCGCCTACGTCGATGACGTCGCCTTCTCTGAGAGAGCGATGCTGGAATATCAGCCCCCCTGCCCCGCTGGCGCATACGGTGGCACCAACACGGGCCGCAAGCTCACGGCTTCCCGAAACGAAATCGTTGTGGACATGTGTCTCCAGCGAGTGGGTGATTTTGCAGCCTAGCGCCTCCGCCTCATCGAGGTACAGGTCCACGTCGCGGACGGGATCGATTACAGCGCACACCTTGGCGCTTTCGTCTCCCACCAGGTAGGAAGAATTACCCAGGCTCTCGATCTGGATCTGCTTTACGAACATAGCATCACCTCGGGATTATCGTACTGCCGGGACGAGCGTGACGACTGCGCCGAAATTCACCAGGTTCTTCACCAGCGTTAACCGCAGACGGCAAGCCCGGCCAATCGCCTAATACTCCACGCTGCTGAGCCGATTGAATCCATAATGGTCGTCGTATCGTTGGGGAGGCTCCAGGGGGCCTGCCGTCGGGACAAGGCCGTCCCTGAGCCGTCCGCTGATCTTCTCCCTGCTGCCGATGATTCGATCAACAGGTGGCAACAGACCGAGTCCCAGCAGCTCGGACTTAAAGAAGCCCGTGCTGACGATGGCGTCAGCCTCCGCTATCGGCTCCAGCATCGTGGGCACGTTGCCGGTGGGGTCGTCCTCGCTGGTCAGGAACACGGTCTTGATGCCGGCCTGTTCGCAAGCCTGTATGGTGCGAATCACCTCAATGAACTCATTGCCGCCCGCATCCCAAGTAACCAGAGCGCCATTCGCCCCCATCATCGTGGCAAGCTTGGCCGTCTGGTTGGCGGTGAGTTGCTTCTCGTGCTGCGTTGTCCACTCCGTCCGGGTGGTTATGACGCCCAGAAAATTGAAGTCTTTGCCGTGACGGCGGTACATGTCCAGAAGCACGGGATTGTTGACTACCGTCCACGATGTTGCAAAGGCCGTCCTGTACGGTCCCGTTACGGCGCCATCCAGGATCTCGTTGGGGTGGAACAGCCACGGCGGCGTGAGCTGTGTCAGACCATACGAAGACGTGCAGAATGTGGTGGGGGACCCGGACATGGCCTGTGGCGAGTGAAGGCACTGAACATACACCACGTTGGGAAGCCCTGGCGACACCTCGGAAATATCGAAGGTTTCCGTCTCCGGCGGTTGCAGGTCTTTCGTGACTTCTGCCAGCTTGTCGGCTACCGTCAGGGTCGCCTTGTGCACCGTGTCGTTCCGTGCATCCACGCCCAGGCCGGGGTCCGGCTCCACTACCACGCAAATGTTAATCAGCGAGTTGTACGGCATCAGCTCACCCCACGGGCCGGTCATGTCCAGGAATACCAGCAGGTGGTCACCGCCTGCCTCGTGCCACGGGGTCTCCGACACCTCCACGACGCCGATTCCGGACAGCCGGTGAGTGCGGCCCTCGCCCACGGTCGTTATCTGTCTGCCGCAGATGCCCGGGTAAACCACGCCGGGGCCTTCGACCTTCACACGCGGCTCCACCACGTCGCGGACGGGCCAGATGCGCACGGACTCGCCAGGATACGCCAGCTCAATGTCGATAGTCAGCACCCTTGGGTCGTCCCGAACCGCCTGCAGCATCTCGTCCTTGTTTATCTCCAGTACCCCGTTGTCCCAACGAGTCTGCTGGGCGAAGACGACATCGCGAACGGGGAACGTGCCGATCTCAAGATGCATGAACGACCTCCCGTTCCGCACTGGGCTGGCCTGGCTCGAAAAGCGTTGGCTCCGTTACGGGTGTCTCCAACGCTCGTAACGCCGTACGGACTATCTCCATACCGTACGCGAAGTCCTTCTCTGCGCCAAGCTCAGGGTCTCCGCAGACGTGCTCGATGCGGGCGCCCTTGATGACCCTGTTGGCGCCGGTGGTCAGGGCCAGGCCGTATATGGCCGAGATCATCGCCACCGGGATACCAACTCGCTCGATTTCCTTTGTTATCGTTGCGCCGCAACGGTTGCAGGTGCCTCAGGTGGCGACCAGTATGCAACCGTCGACCCCGGCGTCCTTTAGCTCTTGCGCGATTTGCTCGCCGAAGCGCGTGGACTTGTCCACTGGGGTGCTGACTCCGGGAAGCGTGAATATTATGGAATGCGTGCTTCCGACCAGACCCTCTTGCTCGAACTCTCGCATGTATCGCAACGGCATTACGTAATTCGGGTTTCCGCTGGATATCTGGTTGAAGTAGCCGCCGTGGAACGCCTCCCACTCGTCGCCGGTCAGCGTTTCCATGCCCTCCACATCGTATGTGAAGTACCGGTCCGGGTTGCCGGAAAGCTGACGGTCCGGGTTGCCCTTGGGAATCAGGCCGCCTGTCGAGAGCAGGGCCACACGCGCACTGCGAAGGTCACGTATCGGCGGCGCGGGCTCCACCACCTCTGGCTGCCGGAAAGGCACCTCGCTTTCGTACGGCCGGCCCTGTAGCTTCGCTACCAGCATATCCACCGCCCGCTTGTAGCCGGGTTCACCGCGTTCGATCTGCCTTCGGATGCCCCTGGGAATATAGCCCTCATCCGCCGGCAAGCCCAGCTCCTCGCCCGCCGCCAACTTGAATGCGATGGGAAGCATCGACGTCAAGATCGATTGCATTTCAGCCGGATTGGCGCTGGTAGGAACGATCACCGAGTAGCGCCGGAAACTCTGGACGCCCGGGTTTTCGGGATGCATTGCGGTGATGGACGGTATGCCCATCTCCTGCGCCAGTCTGCAGACCTGTCCGCATGCCAGGCCGTACCTGCCGGCATCAAATGCAGGGCCGGCCACGACGAGGTCTGGCTTTAGCTCGACCAGCGCCTGCCGTATGGCTCCGACGGCGTCGTCCTTGCTTTCGTTGATGTAGTTGTCGCCGCAAATTATCGTGGCGACTATTTCGCCCCTGTCGCCTAGCAACTGCTGCAATGGCCTGCCGGGTCCCAGGGGACCGTCCCGCACCTCCACGGTTGTGTTGGCCTGCTCCTCACCGCCCATGCCGCCAAAGAACTGGTTCAGGTAGTGGACCACTCGAAGGGGATTTGCCATGTTAACGCGGCCTCCTGCCGACTACACAAAGGTGAGTCTTAATTTCACTGGTATATATTACATCGTTGGGGCTGCCAGGTGGCCGCCCGCCACATGAGGAATACATGAACAAGGTGGCAAGACAAGGCTGTTTCCGCAAAGCATACACGTTTGCCCCCTCGTTAAATGAGAAGTCGTGGCCGCTCACGACAACTCCGTCCGCAATAAACAAGCACGCAACAGGGAATTTCGCAACCTCGTCACGATGGTTCCATTTTTATTTGCGGTGGATTATTATGGCGTGACATAGACTCCAAATCCAAAGTCAATGGAACCAGTCTGAGCAATAACAACAAAAGGAGATGCCCATGCCCAAGATCGATGTACTTCTTCAAGGGAGCCCCCTCAGAACGGATGTGGGAGTGGTTGGCTTCTGCACCGTAGTGCTTATCGTAGGCGAGAAGCGCACGCTGGTGGATGTGGGCCACGTCGGCCGCCGCACGGCCCTCCTGGCGGCGCTGGAGCAGCGGGGCTTGACGCCGGAAGACATCGACCAGACGGTCATGAGCCACGCCCATTGGGACCACAGCCAGAACTACGACCTGTTTCGGCACGCGCCCATGCTGGTCCACCAGTCGGAACGAAAGTACGCTCACCATCCACACAAGAACGACTGGGCCACCCCTGCCTGGACCGGCGCAATGATTGAGTTCCAGCCAGACATCTTGGAGATCGATGAGGGGTACGAGATAGAGCCTGGCGTCCGGGTGATACACACGCCCGGTCACTCCCCCGGCAGCATCTCTATCCTCGTTGAGACCGACTCGGGGCTGGCCGCCATCTCCGGCGACGTGCTCCACTACTCCAACGTGGCGCTGACTCGCAAAAACCCGCTGGTGTTCTGGAACGATAAGCAGGCCACGCAAAGTATCGACCGTATCGTGGAGTTGGCAGACGTCATATACCCGGGACACGACCGGCCCTTCAGAGTAGCCAACGGAGATATCGAATACCTGGAACCCACCAAACTCACAATCGTGGGCGTCTCGCCAGACATGCCGGGAGTGACATTCGACACCAATCCCCGTCCGGCATGGGTCATGCCGGGGATCGAAGAGCAGACACCGGAGTCTATCAAGTAACTATCTCAAAAAGGCGGATGCCTTGTTCGTGGGGGCGCATACCCCAGGCCCTCTGCCAGAGGGGTTTTCCCCCTCATGGACTCCCCCATGACGATTTCAAGATAGTGACGCTGGACCCCGTCGGGGTATGGCTGTGGCAACCGTCTTGATGGCAATCGCTACGTCTGCCACGGCCGGGTATTCGGCGACGGCCGCTGGTGACGGGTCGAATATCCCAGCTCGAACCTGACTCCCGCAGGACCGCAAGATCGACTGAATCTCAACTGTAGTTCGTCTCCCACGTAATCAGCAATTCGCGCGCATCAGCGTACCAAAGGGGCCGGTAGCCTTCCGGGCTGCGTTCAAACAAGTCCTCGAAATGCGCTTCCACAACACCAAGGGCCATCACGCGGCCAGCCGGGTCACTCCACCTTCCCCGTGCCGCCATATCCAGTGCTTCTTCACGAGTCTGCGGCACGTCGCGGTCCC
>JACZVF010000297.1 GCA_022572805.1 Chloroflexota bacterium | reverse complement strand
AAAACTTGAAGAGGTCGAAAAACCGACGCCTGGCGACGGTGAAGTCCTCGTAAAGGTCCATTCGGCATCCATAAATGCAGGTGACTGGCACCTCCTGAGAGGTACACCGTTCCTAGTCCGCCTCATAGCCGGGCCGCTAAAACCAAAACATCAGATACTCGGGACCGACGTAGCGGGGACGGTTGAGGCAGTAGGCAGAAACGTAGGGGAATTTAAGCCAGGAGATGAGGTGTTCGGCGACATGTCCAGGCATGGCTTTGGCAGTTTTGCCGAGTATGTGTGTGTTGCTGAGAGTGCGGCGTTGGTGCTGAAACCGGCCAGTATGAAATTCGAGGATGCTGCGGCCATGCCATCTGCAGCCGTGACCGCCCTGCAGGCTATTCGGGACAAGGGACAGATTCAGCCGGGACAAAAGGTCTTAGTTAATGGTGCATCTGGCGGTGTGGGAACGTTTGCGGTGCAGATTGCCAAATCGTTCGGTGCTGAAGTGACTGGTGTATGCAGCACAAGGAATGTCGACATGGTGCGCTCGATTGGTGCAGACATGGTCATCGATTACACCAAAGAGGATTTCACAAAAAATGGGCGGCATTATGACCTGATCGTTGATGCTGCTGCCTATCGTTCGATTACAGAATGCAAGCCTGCATTAGGTCCCGAGGGAATTTATGTCTTGATAGGGGGTTCCACCGCTCAATTTCTCCAGACGTTGTACCTGGGTCCGTGGAGTTCAATGACTGCGAAAAAGAAAATACGTTCACTTCTGGTCAAGCCCAACAAGGAGGATCTGCTATTTATTCAAGGGCTTCACGGAGCCGGCGAAGTGGTCCCGGTTATCGACAGGCAGTACCCATTGAGCGATGTTCCCGAAGCCATCCGATATCTTGAGGACGAACACGCACGGGGAAAAATAGTTATCACCATGTGAGGGCGGCGCAGACTTCATCCTGCCGCCCGGAGTACCATATTCATTGGGCCTCCTAACAGCCTGCAATAGGATTTTTTCGTACGAACAAGAAAATCACAAGTCTAATAGGCCGTCGGGCAAGGCCCAAAGTTCCTTGACGGTGATATCAGTCTAGACATAGAATGAACGCACGTTCTAAACGCTTCCCCAACACGGCAGTAGCCAGGTGACCACATGACACAGCGGATGGTATCCGGCGCGCCCCACGAAGACGACCACAATCTGGACAATGGCCTGCGCCCTCGCCAGTTGAGCGACTACATCGGCCAGGACGCCGTAAAGGGCCTGCTGGACATCAGCATCAAGGCGGCGCGGCAGCGGGGGGAGCCCCTGGACCACGTGCTGCTGTACGGGCCGCCCGGCCTTGGCAAGACCACGCTGGCCAACATCATGGCGACGGAGATGGGCGTGCGAATCAAGACCACGTCCGGGCCCGCCATAGAACGGCCCGGCGACATGGTGGCCATCCTCACCCAGCTACAGCAGGACGACATTCTGTTCATCGACGAGATTCACCGGTTAAGCCGCACGGTGGAAGAGGTGCTCTACTCGGCCATGGAGGACTTCTTCGTGTCCTGGGTCATCGACAAGGGGCTCAAGGCCAGGAGCATGAACCTGAGCATCAAGCCCTTCACGCTTATCGGCGCGACCACTCGATACGGCATGGTGAGCGCGCCGCTACGGGACCGCTTCGGCAACATCCACCGACTGCAGTTCTACGACGGCGACGCCATGCGCACCATCGTTTACCGGTCCTCGAGAATCATGGAGATTAAGGCCGAGGACGAGGGCCTGCAAGAGATCGCGCGGCGCGCCCGGGGAACGCCCCGCATCGCCAACCGCCTGCTGCGGCGCGTGCGCGACTACGCCCTGGTGATAGCCGACGACGTCATCACCGCCGGCGTGGCCCGCGACGCCCTGGCCCGCCTGGAGGTGGACGAGCTGGGACTGGACGGCGTGGACCGCAGCGTGCTCAGGTCGATCATCGAGAAGTTCAGCGGAGGACCTGTGGGACTGGACACCATCGCGGCATCCATCAGCGAGGAATCGGACACCATAGAGGACGTGTACGAGCCTTACCTGTTGCAGTTGGGATTCCTGGATAAGACTCCCAGAGGCCGCGTCGCCACCCGCCGCGCCTACGAGCACTTCGGCCTTGCCTTCAACCAGGGCAAGGCGGACAACACCCTGCAGGGCAGCCTGTTCGAGGACGGGCCGACGTAGCGAGAGAGACTTGGGCGTGACGGAGGGAGGGCATGCTTAGACTTGCACAGGCCGTGGCGTTGCTGGCCCACGGGTTCGCCTGGGTGGCGTTCCTGTTTCTTCTGTTTTGGCCTACCTACTCGGGTTCATCTGTCTCGCCCGTGGCAGTAAACATGCCGGGAGAATTACCCAGTCGGGCTCCGCTAACTCGAGTCGAACCAGGGGTTACACGGGAGACGTTCTCTGCGACTCTGGTGGATGTGAACGGCGTTCGCATCATTCCGATACTGGCCATACCGGTTGCGTTAACAGCGGTGGCAGTTTTGGCCTCCTTGAAGCTGCATCGCAGGCGCATGTTGAGCATGGTCCTGCTGTGGAGCTCGACAATCGTACTGGTGCTCTTCAGCCTGCTGGGGCTCCTCTCGATTATTGGGCTCTTCTACTTCCCGGCGGCGTTAGCCATGATCGCGGCAGCCGTGTTGGGTTCCATCGGACAGACCGGAGG
>JACZVF010000296.1 GCA_022572805.1 Chloroflexota bacterium | reverse complement strand
TGGCGGGGATCCTGTTCGTTTTGAAGACAGGCATCCCATGGACAGACCTACCACAGGAGATGGGTTGTGGCAGCGGAATGACATGTTGGCGCAGATTGCGGGATTGGAAGGAAGCCGGCGTCTGGGATGACTTGCATCGGCTTCTCTTGGAGCGGTTGCACAAAGCGAACCGCATTGATTGGAGCCGTGCAATTGTAGACAGCGCCTCATTGAGAGCGGTTTGGGGGGGGACCTCACAGGACCTAACCCAACCGATAGGGGTAGAGCGGGCAGCAAACATCATGTGATCACTGACGCTCAGGGCATTCCACTCGCTGCTATAGTGACCGGAGCCAATGCCCACGACGTTACCCAGGCGCTCCCCCTTGTGGACGCGATAGCTCCAGTGAAAGGCAAGCGAGGGCGGCCACCCCGACACGTCGGGGCGAGGGCGGCAAGGAGATCGGGGAAATGACTCTCAGCCGCTGCGCGAGCAGTTGCGGCGACGACATATCTCCTCTGCCCTGGCAAGACGCCGTGAGCCCCACGGCAGCAGTCTCGGAGTGACTCGATGGGTTGTTGAGCGAACATTGAGCTGGTTGCATCAGTTTCGGAGGCTCCGGATACGCTTTGAGCGCCGCGGGGACATACATGAAGCCTTGCTTACCATCGGCTGTCTCATCATATGCTCCCGTTTCTTGTTTCAATAGTTTTGTTACAAGCTCTTAGTAACCATCTCAAAAAGGCGGATGCCTTGTCCCTGGGGGCACATCCCCCAGGCCCTTTGCCAGAGGGGGAAAAGCCCCTCTGGACTCCCCCATGACGATTTTAAGATAGTTACTTATTGCTCACACCGGGCATCCCCCATTGCCATCTATCGGCGAAGCCTTCTTCGGAGACCAAGACCGACCAGACCCAGCAGCGGTCCAAGCGTGAACAGCTCTATCGGGCTGCCGTGGACCGGCACTCCGCATGCTCCACCGGTCGGCTGATCGGCCGGGTCTGCCTCAGCGGGGGCTTCCGGCTCGGATGCTGAGGTGTCGGGTATGGCTTTGGCCACGGCCTCAGGCGTTGCCTCCACAACCGGGGTAGCAGTGGGTTCCGGCGCTGCAGTCGGCGACGGCACTTCAGCGGCCTGAGGCGTGGCGGCGGCCCCCGTATTTCGAAGCGAATCGAATGTGAACAGCTCAATCACAGGCGCGGGCAGGGGCGTCGGCAGGAGGGCGTCCAGATTCGGTGGAACGAACTCGGGCGCGCCCAAAGTGTCTCGCCACAGGTTTTCCAGCTCCACGCGGCTCACGCCATAGACCTTCTGAATGGAATCATCAACGTTGGTGCCGGCCTTCATGGTGGCCATGAGCTCGCCCATCTTATCCGCGCCATATTCCACCACCATGTACTGGACGATGCTCCTCGCCTGGCCGTAGAAGATGATGACATCCTCGGGGTTGCCGGGCACCGATGCCATCGAGGTTATCGGCAACAGCCTGTCGTTGGCCAGCGCAAATTGCAGGGCGATGTCGTACGACACGCCGGGATCCAGATTGCCCAACTCGGACAGACCCTCGCTCAGCCACGAGGGCACGCGACGGCCCACGCTGTCCCCCGCCCTATGAGTGAGTATATGCATTACCTCGTGAGATGCGGTGCCCCTGGGCCTGCTGGCGCCGCCAAGCACCAGCAACGTGCCGAAGCGGACGAAGGCCTGGCCCTCGGTGACCAGGTCCCGTCGGATGGCCGAGCTTCCCGGCGGCAGTGCGGGAAGCATCTCAGGCACGTTGTTGTAAACGGTCACGCGAATGGGCTCCTCCGTTATGTCGACGCCGACAATTGGCCCCATAACGCCGATTGTATCGACAATAGCGTCCAATATCGCCTGCGCCCGCCGCAGCACGGGCCCGTGGTAGGCCACAGTTACCGCTCCCTCTGTAATCTCGTCCCACTGGAAGCGGGCATCCTCGTAGATGAACTCTTCCCGTTCGGTATCCAGCTGATTGCCTTCAGCGTCTGTTATCTCAAAGTTGTAGCGGATGATTGTCCCCGGGGGTATGTACCTGCTCCCGGTGCTGGTCCTGAAAAGCAGCTCCGAATCCACCAGTTGTCCGGCCTCGCCCAGGTCGAGGTACGTATACTCGCCTCTAGTCTGCTCTCCTACCCTGAATCGGACGGCAATCTCCTCGATTTCGCTGTCGGACCGGGCCTCGACTCGAAACCTTATGCCTAACGGGAATTCGCTGGTTACGCTGGACGACACAACTTCAATGCCGCCCGACTGCGCCATCACCTCGCCGGACGGCAAAAGCAGTAGAGCCGCCGCTACAGCCACCAGCAAATAGCTGATTCTTCCCGACATCAACGTCACCGGTCCTCACTTACATATCGCGTTAATCGAGTCATCGGCTGGTTTTGGCCAGTCCCAAGCCGGCAGGGTCTTTCCGGCTGGAATCGTCCATCACCGTATTTGGCACACATCCGACGCCGTAAAGCTGGGCCGGCTCAGAAAACTCCCACATCTTTATTACGTCGGCAGGAACGTGCGGGGATTTCGCCCCCACTGAGAAGCCCTCACGGGCCACTATCGAGGAGCACTGCCAGGCAGGGGTTGGCGTTGACAACCTCACGGTCCATCTGCTGGGTAGCAGGCGACATCCCTCGCTGGAAGGTTGCACAAAAACTTTTAAAGAACAGAGCCCACACTAAATATTGTAGC
>JACZVF010000089.1 GCA_022572805.1 Chloroflexota bacterium | reverse complement strand
AAAGGCATATCATGCGTGGGCAGTCAAAGACGGCGTCAGCACGAATATCGGGAACATGTGGCCTTTGGGGAACGATCTGTGGCGGCTCATTCCCGTGGACTTGGACGAGCTGGACGCTATCACGATTACATTGGAAGAGGGCCGCATAGCTAAAGAGCAGGTAGGCACTCTCGTGGCGACAGTCCCTTTGACCGGCAACTAGTACAGCTTTTTTATTCCCCACCCACTACCGTTCTCCTCGGAATAATTGATCCATATCGTTTCCTCCCGCGTATGGTGTCATGTCTGCGGTGTGAGCACAGCAACGTTCGCCGCTTTGGCGGTAGTATTTCGGACTCGCCAATGGCATACGAATACATATGAGAATGGAGGAGAGTTGTGAGAAAGGTATTGCTAGTACTGATTGCACTGTTCCTGGCAACGGGAAGTAGCCTTTTCGCTTTGCAGATAACGGGCGGTGAGGCCCAGGCAGGCGGCGGCGATAAGATATTAGACTTCGACACTATGGTTGGGCTGCCAAGGCCCTTCACCGCCGGAGAAGGCAACGCCATCAGAGGCGTGGACGGCGGCGGCCTACCCTGGGTCGTCGCTGAGGCGGTGGGTGAGCTGGAAACCAACGGAGATATCGAAGTAAAGGTAGAGGGCCTGGTGCTCGATCCCGACGACCCGACCGTCATCGCCCTGGGGCGCGCTGGAATTAATCCAATACCTTTCTTCAAGGCGATCGTGAGTTGCGTGTCCAAAGACGGGGACGGCGATGCCGTCATCGTCAATGTGGAGACAGGCCTGTTCCCCGCCGACATGGCCGGCAACTCTGAGATAGAGGACAACGTAAATCTCCCAAGCCCGTGCATCGCGCCCATAATATTCGTCACCTCTCCAGGAGGAGCCTGGTTCTCAGCCACCGGGTTCTAGGGATTCGTAGCGATTCAAGACCCGGGCCGCCTCAACTGGACAACGCCGGGAACATCAGGTCGCCTATGACTTCGTAGGCCTGGTCGTTGGCCATGCCCATTATCAGCCCGGCGCGAGCGTCGCGGAAGTAGCGCTCGAAGGGCAACTGTTTGGAAAATGCCGTGCCTCCGAACATGGTCATTAGGTCCTGTGTCACCCGGACCGCGACCTCGGAGCAGATTACCTTCGCCTGGATGTACGGCAGCAGTGAGGTGGCCCGGCCGTCATCGGCCATGGAGGCCGCGGTATGCAGAAAAGCCCTGGCCGACTGGATCTGTGCGCTTAGCTCGGCGATGCGCCGTTTGTTGATGGGATTGTCCAGCCGCCGCGCTCCGCTGGCGAAACGCCTGTCGCCCTCCACGCACGCCAAATCGAAGGCGCCGGAGGCGATGCCCAGGTACGCCGCCGCGTACGTAAGAATCAGCACCGGCATCATGTATCTCTGCATGACCGGCTCCTTCTCGCCCTCCAACTCGATGCCCAGCAGGTTCTCGTAGGGCACCACGCCATTGAAAATCATGGGCGTGCTGGCGTTTCCGCGCATTCCCAGCCCGTCCCACTCGCCCACGGTCTCCCATTCGACCTGGTCCGCCTCTATCATGAGCAGGTCAGGCGGCCCGTCGGTGCGGCCGCCCTCCACCCGGCAGAACATTATGTACACCTCGGCGTGTCCGGCGGAGGTGACGTAGGACTTGCGAACGTTCTCTAAGAGAAGACCGCCGTCCACAGACTTGAGGGGCGTGTCCGGCGCAGACACAGGCCGCCAGTCTGTCCCCGTCTGTCCTCGCGATTCGCCGCCCGCCGCCGCAGCGAAGATCTTCTTCCGGGCCAGTGGCTTTACGAACTTCTCAAGCTGGTACGCGGTGGGAATCCGGCTAACGGCCTCCATTGATTCCAGGTGCATCTTGTAGCACATCGCCGTGGACGGGCATTTCTTGGCGACCTCTTCGACCACAAGGCAGGTCGTCACCATGTCTGCGCCCAAACCGCCATGCTCCTTCGACACTCGCAGACCAAGCAGGCCGGCGTCCTTCAGCGCGTCCAGCGACTCCTGTGGAAACTTGGCCAGCCGGTCGTACTCGGCTGCCCTGGGGCCAATGGTTTTTTCGGCGATGGAGGAAACCCTGTCTTTCCACGCCTGCTGTTCCCCCGTCAATGGGAAGTAGTTCATCAATACCTCGTCTCCCGGCATTTGGATAAAAGCTCAATCAGTACGAAGTGAAGCCTAAGCCGTTAGCGGCGGCCCTGTCAATTCGCAGCCGGCAGCGCCATCGGAGTGTTAAGATGTCGCCGAATTACAAATGGGGGTGCGAGTATGAAGATTACGGACATTAAGGTCAACCAGCTCAAGGGTGTGGAAGGGTCAGATGCCCAGCGCTACCCCGGAGCGGTCAGCGGGCGGCTCATAGTGCGCGTTTTCACCGACGAGGGCGTCACGGGGATAGCCGAGGGTACACGGCACCTCGGCGTCTTCCGGGCGTACCTGGACGACGTGATCAAGCCTCTTATTATTGGCATGAGTCCGGTCCAGCCGCGCCGTATATGGGAGGCGCTGGCCCTGGGCGTCGGCGAGCGGGCCACACGTTTGCCGTCGCAGATCGTAGGCGCGATCGACGTGGCCTGCTGGGACATCACGGGAAAGGTGGCTGGTCTCCCGATCTATGCCCTTCTGGGCGGGGCGCACCGCACCGAGATTCCGCTTTACTGGAGCCGAGGCAATGGCTGGAGCAAGACGCCGGCCCAGATGCTGGAGGAGGTCCAGGAGGGTTACGAGAAGGGCTACAGGGCCTTCAAGGTGCGCATGGACTGGAAGGACTACCGACAGGACAGCGACCCGGCCAAGGACCTGGCCATTTTCCAGGCGTGCCGGGAGTGGCTGCCCGACGATGTTCCCCTGAGCTTCGACGCCAACAACGGCTACTCGGTGCCGACGGCAATCGAGCAGGGCCGCAGGTTCGAACAGCTAGGCATTGCCCACTTCGAGGAGCCGCTGCCACAGTACGATCTCCGCGGGCTGCGCCAGGTAGTGGACGCCCTGGACTGCGCCGTCTCCACCGGCGAGCAGGAGCTTTCTGCCTGGCGGTTCCGCGACCTCATGGACCTGGCCAACCCAGACATCCTGCAGCCCGACATCCTGAACGTCGGCGGCCTGTCCGAGGTTGTGCGCGTTAACGAGATGGCGGTGGCGAACAACAAGATCCTCATGCCGCACAGTCCCAACATCGGAGCCAACTCCCTGGCGAGTCTGCACGCCTACTGCACTGTCACCAACGCTGTGCGCCCCCACGAGTTCTCCGAAGAGTTCACGGGGCCGGCGGAGCGCGTCGCGGAGCTTTTCGTGGACCCCATCCTCCCACAAAATGGCAGCATCAAGCTAACAGACCGGCCCGGACTTGGAGTGGAGCTGAACGAGAAAGCGCTGGAGAAGGCCATCCTGTCATAACAACGGGGCATTACACCGGACGGATGATTGCCAAAGTCCCGCTGCATTGCAATTCCTGATTTCCCGCTACAGGTATGCGATGCCGATGATATAATGCGCCCTGCGCGTCGTACCGCCTCAGAAATACATGCGGACCGAGGCGGCAACGCGCGGCGTAGCGAAAGGGAGACATATGCGATATGGCAAACGACGGTAGTCCAATGAGAGTAAGCTACGGCGAGTACGTTTACGAGCATGTGCCGGGCTGGGCGCCGCTCCCCGATGGTTGGGAGTGGAACCATGTCGTCGGCGTCGGCGTGGACAGCCAGGACAACATTTACGCCTACAACCGCAGCGCCCACCCGATGATAGTCCTGGACAAGGGCGGAGGCATACAGGCCACCTGGGGCGAGGACGTTTTCACGACAGCGCACCACCTGTTCGTGGGACCGGACGACACGCTTTACACTACGGACATCGGCGACGACACCGTCCGCAAGTGGAGCTCCAAAGGGGAGCAGCTTCTCATGCTGGGCACGCCCAACGAGCCCGCGGAGCCCTTTAGCGGCAAACCCTTCAACAAGCCCACCGACGTGGCCCTTGGGCATGATGGCTCCATATACGTCACCGACGGGTACGGCAATGCGCGAGTCCATCAGTTCACGCCCGATGGGTCGCTCATACGGTCGTGGGGAGAGCGGGGCTCGGGGCCAGGCCAGTTCCAAATACCCCATAGCATTTGCGTGGATGACACAGGCCTGGTTTACGTCGCCGACCGGGAGAATAGCCGCATTCAGGTGTTTCAAGCAGACGGCCAGTACCTGCGGGAGTGGCGCGGAGTGCATCGCCCAGACCACATCTTGCAGGGCGCGGACGGCCACTTCTACGTGGCGGAACTTGGGTGGCGCCAGGGCCTGTCACCAACCCAGCCAACCCCTAACGCCATATCACACCCTTCGGGCGTTAAGATCTTGAATTCCGAAGGCGGTTGGCTAGGCGGTTGGGGCATGAGTACAGACACCCCTGGTGACATCATAGCGGGGCACGCCCTTGCCATAGACTCCGAAGGAAGCATCTACGTGGGCGAGACTTTGGACGGCGCCCGCCTGCAAAAATACATCCGCGTCCGCTGATTTTGTATTTCAAATTATCGCCGCTGATGTTAGTCGGGTGCCAATGAGTGTGGTGAACGAAACCGGCAAGAGGACTGGGCAACGCAAGGCTGGTTTTATGAACCGTTCACCGGCTGAAGGCACTGGCTTTGCCAGGGAAACATCTGGTGAACGATGCTGGAAAGACGGGAGCGCCGCCGGCTTTGGAGCCATCATTGAGATTGAGAAATAGAAACTGAATTGGATTAGGAGGAGACCATGCCGGAATTCGATGCTCAGGTGTTTGTCTGCAACACGGTGACAGGCGACGACAACCACTGCGGGGACAAGGGAGGATTCGCCGTTCGGGAGAGGTTCAACGAGCTTCTCAAGGAGCACGACCTGCTGGGGAAGGTCATGATTTCCAACACCGGTTGCACAAGCCAGCACAGGTTTTGCGAGACCGAGCAGTGCAGCGTCATAGTCTACGGCCCCGGCGCAGACAAGGGCGGCACCTGGTACATCGTGACGCCAGACAACGTTGAGGAGATAGTAACGCAGCACCTGAAAAACGGGCAGAAGGTGGAGAGCCTTCGCAACGACAGGCTAAGTGTGAAGCTTGGCTAGCCTTCGCAATTATTAACGCTCAATGAAAGGGCTGCGGACTAGATTCCGTAGCCCTTTTTTTCCTGCGCCGCCTGATGACCTTTGACGGTGAGTTCCGAAAGTAATTAAATCACGCAGTGGCGGCAGCGCATGTTTCGCATGTCGTATATGGATTCGGCTTCACAATCGACGATAGCGTAGTCCAGCAGCACTCGCAGCGCCTTGGATTCATCGGCCAGGCCGTACTCTTCAGCCATTTTCTTCAGGTATTCGGCCTGATCGCTCTCGACTTCAACGCTGAGTTGGATTAGGTTCTTAGGTGGCACTTCATTCTCCTTACGGCTACTTCCGACGCCGAACCAATTCCAGGTAATCGGCCTGGCTCGCCGTCGCCTGAAATGAAAAAAGGCGGGTGGAAACAAGTCCACCCGCCTTTGGTCTTTACAAGAATTCCTGCCTAGCCCCCCTTGAGGAAGTTCAGCTTTTCGTACGTCCCGTTCACGATTGGCTTGGCGTCTATTTCCAACCAGTCCTCAAGCACCTCGGTGTAGAGGCCGCGGAAGTCGTAATTGAACTCCAGGTCACCCTCCACCAACTTGTCGGCGTCCAGGGACGGGTACTCGCTGTAGTGACCGCCCTCAACACAGTCGCCTATCATGAAGGCCACGCCTCCGGAGCCGTGGTCGGTGCCGTTGCCGTTGTCCCTGACGCGCCGGCCAAACTCCGAGAAGACGAACATGAGAACGTCATCGCCGAGGTTTTGCTCTTTCAGGTCGCTGTACAGGTCGTGAATACCTGCCGCCACGTCGGTCCAGAGGCTGGCCTGCAACGCGACCCCGTTGGTATGCACGTCGAAGCTGCCGTGCTGCGTGTAAACGATTCGTGTGCCGATATCGCCCGTCAGGACCTGCGCGGCGCCCTTCATGGCTTTCCCGAAGGGGTTGTTGCCGTACTCGATATTGGAAGAGTATTTTTCCGGAACGGTACGCAGGACATCAGCGCCTTTAAGCGCATCAAGGCCCGTGCGGCTGAGAAAGTCCATCACCGGCCCGCTACCGATGGCCTGGGAATACATGTTGGCGAAAAGCTCTAAAGCCTCCGCCCTCTGGTCCTTGCCGTCAATCTCGGTCAGGAGGCCGTAACTCTCAAGGTCGGTCACGGATGCCACGGGCACGCCCTTGGATACCAGGGCCCTGGGCAGTCCGGCCCCAAAGTTCACGGCGGCCACCACATTCTCGCCGCTGGGGTCCATCTCTCGAAGCGCCTGACCCAACCAGCCCTGGTCGCCCACCTTGTCGGGCTCGGCGGTGTGCCAGATGTCCATGGAGCGGAAGTGCGAACGGTTTGGCGTCGGGTAGCCCACGCCATGAATAATGGCAACCTTGCCGTCGTCGAACAGGTCTTTGACTGGACTCATGCTCGGTATCATGGCGTAATCGCTGTCCAGCGGCAACACGTCCTCCAGCTCCGTCCGGACGTTGGGCCTGTTGTCCACGTAAAGGGGATCGTTGTACGGAACAATGCAGTTCAGGTAGTCGTTCCCGCCCGACAACTGCACCATGACGATTTTTCGATTCTTACCGCTCATAGCTAAATGTCCTCCTCGATACCGTTTGCCCGTGAGGCTGATTATCTTATATGGAGCTACGCCTTTTGAAACACCTGGAAACGATGGCGCGATGTCTCCAGTACGTAGACCCTGTCCTGTTTGTCCAAGATTACAGTAACCGGGTCCCAGAAGTAAGGCTCGATGCGGGCCGACACCTCGTGCTGATCGTCGGTATCCACGTCGAATACAGGCTGGAACGACTCCCGGGCCTTTAGCTCATCCGCCTGGGCCTCCAAATACTCCTTCGCCCAGTGGGACAGCGTAGCCTGTCCGCGAAGCTTCAGCAGGAAACTGCCGTCGGGGGCGAGAACCTGCAGCCGCTGGTTGCCCCAGTCGGCCACATACATGTTCCCATCGGAGTCCACGGCCACGCCGGCCGGCCTGTTTAGCTGGCCGTCGCCATCGCCGCTTGCGCCGAACTTCGCGACGAACTCGCCGTCGGAGGTGAACTTCTGTATGCGGTCGTTACGCCAGTCCGCGATGTAAATGTAGCCGTCGTCGTCCAGACAGATACCCCACGGCAGATCGAACTGGCCGTCGCCGCTGCCCTGGGAGCCAAACTTGCTTATGAACCGGCCGTCCTTGGTGAATTTTTGAACGCGGTTGTTCCTGTGGTCCACGAGCAACATGTTGTCGTCGCTGTCGAAGACTATGCCCGAGGGCCCGTCGAACTCCCCATCGCCGTTTCCCTTGGCCCCCCACTTGGTCTTGAAGTTGCCTTCCCCGTCGAATATGGTAATGCGCTGCAGGAAGTCGTCGGACAGGTAAAGGTTCTCCTGGCTGTCCAGCGCAAGAGCCGTTGGCCATATCATCTGGCCGTCGCCCTTGCCGTAGGAGTTGATCTGGCCAAAGAACTCATGCTTCAGGTTCACAACCTGAATGCCCACGATGTTCAAAGACTGAGTATTGCTTCGGCTGGCCACGTATATTCGACCGTCGTCTTTGATGGCTATCCCCATGGGAAGGTGGAAGCCTCGGCCGCCCTGGTCCGCCACGAAGCCAATGGTGTCCACGTATTCCAGGTTGACCATTCTTGTGCCGGTATCTGTTGCCATTAAATTACCCTCATGATTTCACACGTGATATCCGGCATGCCTCGGTCGCGCACGCCGTCCAGAATACCTGGGCTACACCATCTGGTATTCCTGGGTGGTCACAACTAGCTGAAGCATTATGATTATGCGCTTGTCGGACTCGGCGATCGCGTCGGGACTGTCGAATCTCAGGTCGCCCCATTTGCCGGCGTAATCGATCAGGCCCTGCCTGGTGGTCTCCAGCACGGGCATCGGCCCCAACAGTTCCAAGCACGTGTCTACCAACTGGTCTGGAGGTAACGGACTATTGTCGGTCCGCCCTCCCACCCGGTCTACGAGAGACCTGATACCGGGCTTGGATGCGTCACCGATCACCTTGCTGGCGAAGTTAATCCTATGCACGTATGCGCCCGTATTAATCCACTCTTCGCCACCCTGCCAACCTTCCACGCTGGGTGGATTGAGCAGGTCCTGGCCCATATACGCGGATACGTTGGCTGCTGTATAGGTGTCCATGGACGGCACACCAATTCCTCCCGCGAGCCTCAGCGTCCCCACGACCATCTCGGCCGGGCTCTTGATTCTGGCGAACCTGGCATCCTTGGACTTGAAGAAATCAGAGTTGAACATGGCCTGCAGCATCGCCTTTATGCTGTAGTCGTGCTCGAAGTAGGCCTTCACCATTACATCGATGGCCTCGGGGTCTCTGGGCTCAGTGTGCGGCCACTGGGGTACCGGAGGTTCGTCGGCCACGAAGAAGTGGTAAAGCTGTCTTGCAATAAACCGTGGTGTGGCGTCTTGCTTGCAGATGATGTCCACCACGTCCTCGCCATTGAAGTCCCCGGACTCGCCCAGGAAATTCTTGATGCCGTGATCGTGGTCGTCCTCATCGTACTCGAACTGCCAGGCGATGTAGCCGTAGGGCCGTGCGGTGTTGTTTCGCATCTTGATGGACATGTATTCCGGGTTCACGACGCGCCAGCCGGTGAACGCACGCGCGCACTCCTTGATATCGTCCTCGGTGTAGTTGCCCACGCCCATGGAGAAGAGCTCCAAAATCTCTCGGCCGAAGTTCTCGTTAATGGAGTCCTTGTGATTGTCCTGGTTGTCCAGCCACATCAGCATGGCCGGGTCCTTGGAAAGCCTGACCAGCAAGTCCCGGAAGCTCCCCATGCCATATTGGCGAAACATTTCGATCTGGCTGGTTACGACCCTAGCTTGGATGAGCTTGGTGGCGGCTGTGGCGAACACTCGGTGCCAGAACAGCGCCATCTTCTCTTCCAGTGGGCGCCTGGTGTTTACCATGCGATACACCCAGTACGCGCCTGCCGATGCCCGGTTGCGAAGATCGGACTGGTCGACGTGGTACCGCCGAATCAGGTCCTCGGGAAGCTCGTTGACCTCGACGGGGTTCAGGAGGTCTTCCACCGTCTCCTCATAACCCCGCCGGGTGGCGCGCTCTAACTCTTCCGGGGTTGACCCAAAGGAAGCCCTGCGAAGAAGATGCGCCATGAGCGCCGTTTCCTGATTCGTCTGGACACTGGTCATGCCCTGCCTCCTGACGCATTCTCAATTTTGCTCTGCTCGTAAGGCGAACCACCCAGTTCGAATCACCTTTACGGGGGCAGATGTGAACGCCGGTTCGTGAATTGACGCACAGCCTTATAATGCTCCAAGTCTATCAATGTAGACCCACCCAGTCAATAATGACGAGTAGAATATAGAGGGCTTTCGATGGGCTATGCCCAATGCGACTAATCGCGAGTTCGGATTGATGTTAGACAGTTTTATTCACCCTTATTTCATCCGCATTGGCGTTATTGGCGACCGGATGATTATTCTTGAATGCATATGCAGCCGAACTGCGCCGCAGACAGATGAGGGCGAAATCCGTGCTGTAGCATTTGGCCCCGAAAATGTGCGATATTTTCCCGTGATAAGGCATAACCTCGATAACCTCAGTAGAAAGCGATGCACATCGTGAATACCGCCAACCGAATACGCCGCGTTCTTCTGGTTGGAGACGAACAGGAAAAGGCTGACAGGGTAACCCGAATTCTCGAGGGCGACGGGTACATCGTGACGACGACCCTCAGCAGCACGACTGCGCTGGATCTCGCCGACAACTCGCCGTTCGACGCCCTGGTCATCGACGCCGAGGTGCCGCTGACGGACCGCCGATACCTATTGCGGGTTGTGCAGGTGAAAGAGCCCTTCACCGCATCCGTAATAGTTGAAAGCCCGGCGTCGGTGGTCAGTCAACTGAAGCAGGCCCTTAAGGAAGCCGACAGCTCTCGTCCTGACTAAAGCCCGACGCGTGGCAGGACAGGGCGGCCAGGCAGAGCATATGCCTTGCTCTCAGGTGTGGCGCAGGCTACAATTCAAACCGTCGGGGCGTAGCGCAGTCGGTAGCGCGCCACGTTCGGGACGTGGAGGCCGCTGGTTCGAATCCAGTCGCCCCGACCAGCATTTCGTCATGCCGATTTCATGTCCGGAAAACCACACCAAAAGGCAACTGTACGCCGGCCCGACGCATCTAGATTCGATGGGGCGCTCAGGTTCTACTTACCGGCGCCGCCATCTCAGCCTGGTAACTAGATGATCGACGCTATCACCCGGTTCGTACTGCGAACTCTTACCTCGCCGCGGCAAGCAATTTGGGATCCGACAGGATGTCACAAGCGGTCAAGGCCAGGACCTTCGCA
>JACZVF010000295.1 GCA_022572805.1 Chloroflexota bacterium | reverse complement strand
GCCCGACAGCGCAGGCGTCACCGAGTCGTTCGCCAGGGACACATTGCTGGCGCAGTACAACGACTTGCCTTCGATACAGACACACTTCGACGAATTCCCGGAGGACATCGCGTGTGTCATCGCGGAGCCGGTGGCCGGCAACATGGGTGTGGTGCCCCCGCAGCCCGGATTCCTCGAGGGGTTGCGCGAGATTACCGCGAAGCACGGAGCGCTGCTGATTCTCGATGAGGTCATCACCGGCTTTCGTGTCGGGTATGGCGGTGCGCAGGAGAGGTACGGCGTGTCGGCCGATATCACGTGCCTGGGCAAGATCATCGGCGGAGGAATGCCCGTAGGCGCCTACGGCGGACGCCACGACATCATGGAGACTGTGGCTCCCTTGGGGCCCATGTACCAGGCCGGGACTCTATCCGGCAATCCCGTCGCCATGGCGGCAGGCGTAAGGACTCTGGAGCTGCTGAAGAAGCCCGGCGTTTACGAGGAGCTGGAAGCCAAGGGCAAGAGGCTCGCCGATGGGCTGCAACAGGTGTTTTCCGACGCTGAGGTGCCTCTGCGAATCAACCGCGTGGGCTCCATGATGACGCTGTTCTTCAATGCCGGTGAGGTTACCGGTTGGGACTCGGTGAATGCGTCCGACCGGGACGGTTTCAGCAGGTTCTTTCACCGCATGGTGGACGAAGGCGTGTACCTGCCGCCGTCGCCGTTCGAGGCCATGTTCGTCTCGCTCGCCCACACGGATGCGGACATCGATGCCACAGTAGACGCCGCGCGGAGGGCGCTGGGTTAGGGAGAGGCTGAGGAATATCGACGGGAACGTTATGAGCCGTCGTCGCCAATTATCTCTTGCAGTACGGAAATTAGGGGAGGCAGGTCTTCGAGTCCAACTTTCCAGACAGCCTCCAGATCCACGATGTCATAACCGTGGGCGATGACGTTTCGCATATTAATAATTTCCAGCCAGGGAATACCCGAATGCCGTGCTTGAGCATCAGCAGATACCCTGTTGGCAGCTTCACCAATAATTTCGACCAAGTGAACAACCGCTAAATTCATTAACCTGTCGGACTGAAATTGTCGTAGGTCAACTCCTTCGAGAATGCCTACAACCTCCAACGCATGGTCCAGCATCTGGCGCAGGGATACGGCGGTCTTATCCCTCGTCATAAATATCTTTGGCCTCGGATAGCACTTCATCGCGAATGTACTTGTTAAGGCCCTTGAAGGTATGCAAGTCTACTTTTTTGCCGCCAAGAAGCTCCGACAAATCCAGCCGCATTCCGGAAAATTTGAACAGGCTGGGCGTGTGTGCTGGATCGAACTCAACCAGTACGTCCACGTCGCTTTCCGGCCGGAAATCCTCGCGAACGATGGACCCAAACAATGCCATTCGCCGGATGTGGTTTTTCAGGCAGAAACTCGCAACGTCGTCATCGGACAATTCGAATCGGTCCCTTACAAGTGCAATGGGTGATTGCTCATACATATTGCGCCTACAGGATGCTTTCCCTGATCCTCTTGATGGACTCGGCGACGGTGCTGTCTTTATTATATACAGCAGAGCCGGCCACCAGCACGTTGGCTCCAGCCTCGACGACCTTGTTGGCGGTGGCAACGCTGATGCCGCCGTCCACCTGCAGGTCTGTATTCAGTCCGCGCTCGTCCAGCAACGCTCGCATGCGGGCTATCTTGGGCAACATGCTCTCGATGAAGGCCTGGCCTCCGAAGCCCGGATTTACCGTCATGACCAGCACCTGGTCCAGTTCATCCAGCACCTCTTCAACGGCCGATATGGGCGTGCCCGGACTGATGGCCACGCTGGCGCGTTTGCCCTCTTCCTTTATCTGCTGAACGACCTTGTGCAGGTGCGTGCATGCCTCGGCGTGAACCGTGATGGTGTCGGCGCCTGCCCTGGCAAATTCAGGAATGAAAATGTCTGGCTCTGAGATCATTACGTGAAGGTCGAAAGGAAGGCTCGTCCAGCGGCGGATGGACTTCACCACTATGGCGCCGAAAGTAAGGTTGGGCACGAAGTGTCCGTCCATCACGTCAATGTGAATCATGTCCGCGCCGCCAGCCTCGGCCTCGGCGACCTGCTCGCCCAAACGGCTGAAGTCCGCCGACAGGATAGACGGGGCGATTTTAATGCGGCGTTCGCTGGGCATATTACGACTCCAGGCTTGCCCTGGCCTCCTTGACGGCCTGGGCGACTCGTTTGAAGCTTGTGCCTCCGGGGACGTTTCTGGCCTCCACAGACGATTCGACGCTGATGGAGAGAACGTCCTTCTCAAAAACGTCTGAGAACTTCTGGTATTCGGCAATACCTAGCTCGTGAAGGAACCTTCCCTGTTCGAAAGCGTATTCGGACAGACGGTTGACCACGCCGTGGGCCTCCCTGAAAGGCATGCCCTTGGCCACCAGGTAGTCCGCTACGTCGGTGGCCAGCAGGTAGCTTTTCTGCGCGGCGTCACGCATGCGATCAGCGTTCACGGTCATCTTCGGCAGCATGCCGGCGAAAATCGTTAGAGTGTCCAAAAGCGTGTCGAATGTATCGAAAAAGCCTTCCTTGTCCTCTTGCATGTCCCTGTTGTAGGTCATGGGCAGGCCCTTCAGTAGCGTGAGCAGGCCCATCAAGTTTCCGTACACCCTGCCAGTCTTGCCGCGGGCCAGCTCGGCGAAGTCGGGGTGTCGCTTCTGAGG
>JACZVF010000294.1 GCA_022572805.1 Chloroflexota bacterium | reverse complement strand
CTGCTCGTCCACGACAGACATCAAACGCTCCTCGGCCTGATGCTCCTGCTCCCTGAACGTGTTCTCGGCCTCCTCGAACTTCTGGCGCATACCTTCGTCCAGCGCCCAACGCTCCTCGTCCAGCTCGAGCCGGCGGGTTTCGATAGCCTCGAACTCGCTTCTCATGCGCTGGTCCAGCTCATAGAAAAATCCCTGCATCTCCTCTTGCAAGTTCCAGGACTCGTCGTCCAGGGCGAAGCGCTGGTCCTCAAGCTCCTCTATCCTGTAGCGGTTCTCATCCTCTACGTCTCGGATACGGTCGTAGATCTCCTTTAGCTCGTCCTCAAGCTCTTCCGCCTTCTGGGCCTCATCGGGATCGTTCCAATCGATACGGCCCCTCTTCTTCTCCACTTTGTTGGCGTCCTCATGAAGCTCCCGGATCTCGTCCTCGCTACCCCGGTAGAGGCGGCGCAGCTCCTCGTCGATCTCCCTCATCCCCTCAGACCTCTCGTTTTCGAAGTCTTGGAACTTCCCCTCGAAGGCCCGGGATTCATCGTGGAATGCCGTCTCCAGCTCGCGTCGCTCCTGCTCCAGTAGGCGCTGATAGTCTTCGATCTCGCGCATGCGGGCCTGGAATTCCTCTTCCAATTCACGGATAAGGTCATGGTCGGGGCCGGACCTGGAATCCCTGAATTCGTCCTCGATTGGCCGAATGGATTCTCGTTCGATCTCCCGGGCCTCTTTCTCGATTGTCCGGAGTCGGGCCTCAAGAGGTTCTATCTCCTCACGGAGCTCGGCGATAGCGTTCAGCCGGGGAGATATCTCCTCCTGCTGCAGCCTCTGAATTTCACGGCCGGTGTCCAGCACCCCCTGGGCGTCCCGTGCGCTGATAGGTCCGCAGGCCAAGACAAGAAGCAACGTCCCGGTGGCCGCCGCTGCGTACGACTTTTTCATGTTCGCGCCCAGTCGACTTAGCATCATGTCTCTGATCATCTTTCCGCCCCTCATCCCGGCATGACTTTGCGATATTCGGCACCGCTTGACGTGTGCGTTTGGTGTGTTCCGACCATGTTCTGTTATCGGTGGCTGCAGGTCATGGGTGTCCTCCTTATGAATGCTCCGAGCCTGTTCTCAAGTGGGATAGGTACTTTTACCCAGCGCATGGTTCCGGCACCCCTTCATCCTATGGAGGCTCTTTCTAACAAGGCGAATTTCTGGTAAGGTTCACCCGCAGACCGCCTGCCGTGGGCATTGCGTCGCCGGCGCCTTCAGCAAACAACGACGGGGCTGAATTATCGACATTACCGATGAGCGATTCATAGGGGCGTGGAGCCTGAAATCATATGAGGCCATATGCTCGGATGGGCGCGTTCTCAAGCCCCACGGAGATGGGCCTTACGGCAGAATAATTTAAGATCCGGAAGGCAGTCCGGGCGTTTTGCTCATGGCTGCGGGTAGGGAAAGGCCCGCAGCCGACAACCTGGCGCGCAGCACTCCAGACGAGGCCAAACGAGCTACGGACAAGATGATTGCCCGCTGTGGCACTTATGCGATTGACGATGAGCGGCAAATAGTCACCCATCTGCTGGAATCCCTGCCTATGCTGGCCGGAGACGTCAGGTGGACTTTATCTTTGCTTTGGGAGAGAATACGGCCTCAAAATGAGTCTTAATCTGCCAGGCCAAAAGCTGTCGGGAGAATTTAATTGAGCAACCCACGAGCAGACTACTCGGCGATCAACACGAGGAAGCCCTTGAAGCTGCCTGACGGGGCCAGGCTGGCGTTGTGGGTCGTCGTCAACGTGGAGGAATGGGACATCAACGACAAGATGGCCCGTCAGGTGTTGCCCACGCCCCAGGGAGCGTCCGTTGTGCCGGATATACCCAACTATAGCTGGCACGAGTATGGCATGCGCGTGGGGTTCTGGCGCGTCAAAGCTCTACTGGACAGGCTTGGAATTCGGGCCACCGTTAGCCTGAATGCGTCCGTTATTCACTCCTACCCTGAAATATTCAAAGCTATGGTGGACGCCGACTGGGAGATCATGGGCCACGGCTTCCTGCAAAAGGCGCTGCCCCTTGAGGACGACGAGGAGGCCGTGATACGCAAGACCGTTGAGGCCATCAAAGACGCCACCGGCACCGCGCCCAGGGGTTGGATGGGCCCGGGCCTTGCCGAAACGTGGGACACACCGGACCTTCTGGCCGCTGCAGGCATCGAGTACATTTGCGACTGGGTTATGGACGACCTGCCCGTGCCAATGAAAGTGAAGACCGGACGCATGGTGTCCATCCCCTATACCGTTGAGACCAGCGACATCACTATGTACGTAGTGCAGAACCACAAATCGCCGGAGATTTTCGACCGCGGCAAGGACCAGTTCGACAGGCTCTACAGTGAAGGACAGGAATCGGCGCGAATCATGTGTATCGCGCTGCATCCTTACGTTATAGGGGTGCCGCACCGCATCGGCTACCTTGAAAAGCTGTTGGACTACATCACGTCCCACGACGACGTGGCGCTGATGACCGGTGGCGAGATTCTGGACTGGTACGATTCCCAATGTTAGCCATTAGCTTTCAGTTGTCAGCAATCAGTTTTCATTTTGGGGAGCGTTGTTCACCGTCCGGCTGGCGAGATCGAATGTCGGGGCGTCGATGGCGCATGTGTCGGCAATTGCCTGATGGACCGTGGGCCCGGTTCGACAGCACCCCCGAAATAACATCGG
>JACZVF010000088.1 GCA_022572805.1 Chloroflexota bacterium | reverse complement strand
TGATCCCAAGACACGCCTCGCCACGGCGGAAGACCTGATTGATGCGATGAATGAAGATAGCGTGGACATATCGGTGGTTATGGGAATTGGGTGGGCCGACAGCGGTGTGGCCCGTGAGGCTAACGACTACATCATCGATGCTGTAAGCCGCTTCCCGGACAGACTGGTGGGCTTTGCCGGCATCAACCCTGCCTGGGGCGAGGACGCGGTGCGAGAGCTGTCTCGTTGCGCCGACGCCGGACTTCGCGGCGTGGGTGAGCTGCACCCCGACTCCCAGGGCTTCGACCTCGGCGACCAGCAAACGATGACTCCCGTCATGGAGGTGGTGCTGGCCAGGAACCTGATATTTACCACGCACTCGTCGGAGCCGGTGGGTCATGTCTACCGGGGCAAGGGCCGCACAAGACCGGAGGTCCTCTGGCGATTTATCCTGAATTACCCCGAGGCGACGATCGTGTGCGCCCACTGGGGAGGCGGTTTGCCCTTCTACGCCTTGATGCCGGAGGTGACGAAGTCTCTAACCAACGTATATTTCGACACCGCCGCTTCGCCGTTCCTGTACACATCAGACGTATTCGAGATTGTGGCCCGGCTGGTGGGCGCGGACAAGATACTGATGGGCAGCGACTACGCTCTCGTGAGGCCCGCCAGGCTCATCCGGCAGGTCGAAGAGTCCTCACTGGCCCAGGGCGATAAGGCAGCAATACTGGGTGGCAACGCTGAAAGATTGCTCAGTCCTTTGGGCTGATAATTTGCGTCTGCCCGTCTTTCGGACGAAAAATGCCGAAGGAGCTGGTGTAGCCGTGCAAGAAAGTCGTCCCTCCAACCGGCCCAATTTCGCCGTTGCAGAAGAATCCCGTCAGCGGTAGATCGCCGACTATCTCTTTGAACATGTCGGTGTCGTGGTCGGCACGGCCATAGAGGTGGGCGCCGCGTCCCAGGCACTGGAAAAGGAGCGCTCCGGCCCCCTGGTTGCTCTGCGTATTATTGGCCACGTACTGCTCGAGCATGGCGTCCAGGTCCTGCGATGAGGTCTCGGCATCTCGCAGGTGAAACTGCACCGTCTGCCCCTCTTTAAGCAGCTCGCCCACAGCCAGGACACCCTTCTGCGCGTCCAGACCGATGATATTTCTGATGAGAAAGTCCCCTTGCTGAGGTGATTCGTTGAACTCGTCCATGACCACGCCCAGGAACAACGAATGCTGGGCTAGTTCCCTGTCCCGCTCATCCAGCCCTGCGAACAACTCGCGGAGGACCTCAAAGGGGGTCCGTCCATCCAGCCCGGTGAGCAGATTTCTCTCGCAGCCCGTCACATGCATGGGCTCGCCAATGGGTCGACAGCCCTGCGCCACAACCGTGTCCACAACGACGTTGCCGCTCAAGGAAATTCCCACAGCGCCGGAGTTGTGCACCGCGTCTCCCAGGTACAGGACGTTGCCGCCCTCCCGGTTGGCCCCACTGGCCATGCCCCCGATCTTGGCGCTGTCCGGGAAGGCGTAGTCCAGGCCCATGAGCAGCCTCTCGCCGTCCACGCTGAATGGGTCCGCCAGAATCAGAAAAGCCGCCTCTTGCCCCCAGGGCGTCTTCACAAGGCCTCCCCACTCCTCGGGAGGGGCATCGCCGTCGGGCAGCGAGTCGGTCTCGATGTGGAACGGGCTAAGCCGAACTCCAGGCAGCACAGCCGCGGCGATGGCGAAGCCAGGCCTCTCCTCAATCTCGGTGCCTGAGCCAATGACCCCGCCACCGGAACAACCCACGAGAAGCGTTTCGCCGAAATGGTCGCTGACGAGCTGTGGGAGGGTTTCGTACTCGGGCGAGTGGTGTGCCGACACGAACGCGACGACCAGGTCCGGCGCGGCATCGCCCAGGTCCTCGCGGATGTTATCGGCCGCCTCCACAAAAGCCTCCGCCAGCGAAAACTTGTCTGATACTGCCGAGCTCCACTTCATTAAGCGCCCCCTGTTGTCCGAATCGTGCCGGACCCAGTAAATGCAAAGACCGCAAGCGTAATTATTTTATCAGATAGCGGCATGTAAGGTCTCAGGCACGGACTTCCTTGCCGGGCGCGCAGGCAGTAAAATGACTTCTGCCCTTTCTACCAGTAAAGTTCGAGGACAAATCGGGAGTTGCGATGATGCAGAGACTTAAAGACCAGGTGGCCATTGTGACCGGCGGGGCGTCGGGAATTGGCGGCGCCACATGCAGGCGGCTGGCCGAGGACGGGGCCAGGGTGCTGGTTGCGGACATCGATATGACTGCGGCAGAGGCCAACGCGGCGAAGATTCGGGAGGCCGGGGGCATTGCGGACGTGATGAGGGCCGACGTAGGCAGCCACGACGACATCCGAGGCATGGTGCAGGCGGCCGTAGACCGATGGGGTAGACTGGATATCCTGGTTAACAACGCGTACAGCCCGGCCCACGGCGCAGGCGGCTCGGCCCTGGACGTAACCGAGGAGGCCTGGGACGCCGGCATGAGTGTTCTGGTGAAGTCCATATTCCTGGCGACCAAGTACGCCGTGCCGGAGATGCGGAAGAACGGCGGCGGCAACATAATTAACATCGCTTCGGTGCACGGACTGCTCATGGCTCCCGAGCGGCTGGTGTACGAGGCCGGCAAGTCGGCGGTGATAGGGATCACCAAACAGATGGCCACGGACTTCGGACCCATGGGCATCAGGGTTAACGCCATCTGCCCCGGCCACATTGTTACCGAGCGCCTGCAAGAGCAGTGGGATGACAACCCCTCGGGGCTCAAGTTCTTCGAGGACCAGTACCCGCTGCGCAAGGTGGGGCGGCCCGTGGACATCGGCAACGCCATCGCGTTCCTGTGCTCGGACGACGCCTCGTTCATCACCGGCCATGCGCTGGTTGTAGACGGAGGCCTCACGGTGCAGTTGCAGGAGGACTTCGGGGTGAGGCAGGCCCGCTACCTGGAGCAAAACCCCGGCACTCAGATGCCTTATTAGGCCGACATGAACACACTGCCCGACTACCTGCGGCCCGGTCTGGACATCGTGCTGATAGGGCTTAATCCGGGCCTCAACTCGGTGAAGGCGGGCCACTACTTCGCCTTCGCCCGGAACCGCTTCTGGCCTGCCGTAAACCGTTCCGGGCTTCTGCCGGAGAAGCTAACCGCAGAGACAGACCACAGAATGCTGGAGTTCGGCATAGGCTTTACCGACGTGGTCAAACGCCCCACCGCCGGCTCCTCGGACCTGAGGGCCGCCGATTTCAAGAAGTGGGCGCCGGTCCTCAAGGAAAAGCTGGAGCTTTCCCAGCCGGGCATCGCGGCCTTCCACGGGGTCACGGCCTACCGCAGCTACCTGAGGCACGCCGAAGGGGTCAACGAGAGACCGAATTTGGGCGTTCAGGACCGTACTATAGGCGCGTCGAAGGTGTTTTTGCTACCCAATCCAAGCCCCGCCAACGCAGCTTATTCGCTGGATGACCTGGTGCGGTGGTACGTGGCACTGCGTGAGTTTAGAGACAGCGTGAGGTCCCGTCGCAATTGACGTTCATTACACACGAAGCTACGCCTGTGGGCGAACACAGGGTGGCGGCATATAAATAAATGGCCAAGAAATTACGACTCTTTGTCGCCGTGGAGCTGCCTGAAGCCGCGAAAAGCGGGCTAGGCAAGGTGATCGATGCCCTGAACACCTCGGACATTCCTGGCATCAGAACGGTGCGGTCTGAAGGCATACACCTGACGCTGAAGTTCCTGGGCGACGTGGATGCCGACCGAGTAGAAGCCGTGACCGAAGCGCTTTCCAAGGCCATCGCCGGACACGCTCCGTTCCGGCTTGAGCTGGGCGAAGTTGGGGCGTTTCCCACTCTCCGCAGGCCACGAGTGCTGTGGGTAGGCATAAACGGAGATACGGAGGCCCTGGCCTCTCTGCAGTCGGACATCGAGGCGGCGCTGGAGGCAGCGGGATTCGCCGGAGACGACCGCAGCTATAATCCTCACCTCACCCTGGCGCGACTTCGGCCAAGCATTCGCAACGGTCCGCCCCCTCCGTCGGGTAAGAGCGCAGCCGACGTCCTCAAAGAGACGCCTATCGAGCCGGGGACGTTTATACCGGTGGAGCGCGTCAGCCTCATGCGGACGGAGCTCCACCCAGATGGCGCGATACACAGACGCCTGGTTTCCATTCCCCTTTGAGGCGGTTATCCTAACCTGATATAGTCGGGGGTTGTTAAGGCTTTCGCCATAATGCTATACTTGCGGCGCTTTTACCCCCAGGGTGGTGGAAAACGAGGAGGGATCCGTGGAACATCAAGGTTGGCCGGAATGCCGCGCGTGTTCAGAGGGAAGCTTGCTCCCGTTGTCTGACTTCGGAAGTCAGGGCGCACCTATTCATTACAAGGCGTGGGTATGCAGCAGCCCCGGATGCGGATTTAACATCAAGATCCGCAACGGCGATGTCTACCTGAATGAGCCTATCGCCAATGGCTCCATGCACACCCCTAGAGTCAGGTAGGCTGCCAGGCCGGATTTCGTAGGCCCTTTAGCTGTCTCTCAGTTCACGCGGGGCAGGGGAATCCACGACGCCGTAATCTTCATCTAATATCTGACATCCGATTCCCGGCAGACACACTGGGCATCCCAATGGTTGTGCAGCCTGATTGGCCCTTGCCTCGGTGGCTTGCCCCGCTCATAATGAGTAGGCGTATGTCTGGAGGACGTTGGGTGAGCCGAAGGGGCGCGAGCTAGATGATGCAGGGTTATGGTCGTTTTGCCGGGGCTTCTGGGATTGCGATGATCCTGTTGGGCCTGGTTTTGCTGGGAGCGGTAGGTGCGTACTACGGCTACAGAAGCTACGCCCGCGCTCAGCTGGGCTCCCTGGTCTACGTCCCTGCGGAATCGGCGGCGCTTGTTCCCCTCTCCGGCGCGTTTCGGCCCAAATCCTACCCGCCCAATGCCAAGCTGGCAAACCAGGCCTTTGTTAGGTCGGCGCCGCCCCTGCGGTCAGCCTCCGCGCCGCTGCTGGATTTGCCGCCTGTTCTCCCTGGCAGTCCCGACGAGACGGCATTCCCGGTGTCCAGTTACGCGTCGGTCTACCCCGGCACCCAGATTCACCCCAAGTTCTGGGCCGAGCCCATATGGTCCGGCGGTAAGCCGTACTCCTACAGCCCTGAAGAGACCGGAATGCGGTTGCCCGAGGGTTTTCGCGCCCTATCCGCGGCGGACGGCGCTCTGATAGGCAGTCGTGATTCCAACACCACGCGCATTTCCATACCCAGCATTGGCGTGGACTCCAATATCAAGGAATTGGAAATCCTGGACCTGGGCAGCAGCCGTGCGTACGAGACACCCAAGAACACCGTGGGGCATATACCGCAATCGTCCAACGCCGGCGAAGGGGGCAACGCCTGGTTCTTTGGCCACCTGGAAAGTCCTATCAGGGGGGAGGGCAACGTATTCCAGCGGCTGCCCGACATCCCGGAGAAACTGCGCAACGGCGATGAGGTGCTGGTGGAGCTGGAGAATGAACAGGGCCACGTGTTCCTGTACCGCGTAACCCGCACAGACGTGGTGCACCAGGACGACATGCGTTTATACGAAACCTCCGGCGCGACGCTGACGCTGGTGGCATGCGTACCAAGCCTGGTGTACGACCACCGTATTCTTGTGAGCGCAGACCTTATCGGCGTGAAAGACGGCTAGTCGCGTTTTCAGTGGGCGGGCCGCTACCGCCTCGAACCCGCGGGCGCCAACACATCGCGCATTACCGACATGAAGTTCCGGGTGGGGCTGGAGACGGTCTTGCCCGGCAAGGTCACGATGCCTGCCTGCTCCACTGGCAACAAGTTCGCCAGGCTAATGACACCCACGGTCTTCCTGTCCTCGGGGTCGATAGCCAATCGAGGCCCCACGGAAATCCCCATGCCCAGGGCCACGTAGCGCTTGATCATATCCATGCTGTCCAGCTCCACGATTATGTCGTACTCCAGGCCCTTGCGGCGGAACTGCTCCTCCAGAATAGTCCTTGTGTGCGTGCCCCTGCCCATCAGAATCAACGGGTATCGGACAATCTGGTCCAGGGACGTTAGCGGCTCGTCGAGCAGTGGGTGGTCCAGCGGTGTAATCAATACACGTTCGTAAAGAAAGAGTCCTTGAAATTCGAGACCGTAGCTCTTCTCCGGGTGCTGCACTACGCCAAGGTCCACGTCACCATCCTGCACCATGTGGAGCACCTCTTCGCGTGTGCCGGAGCGTATCTTGAGGTGTACCTGGGGAAAGCGCGCCAGGAAGACGCGGACTACGCGAATTAGGGTATGGGGAATAATATCCGGGGTAGAGGCAATCTGGACCGGTCCTCGCTCCTCGGCCTCAGATGTCATGGTTGCCAGCGAATCGATCCCTTCTACCAGGGGGGTTGCGATTGCCGCCAGCCGGTCGCCGGCCAACGTGAGCTGGATGGGTCGCTTGACCCGGTCGAAAAGCACCATGCCGAGCTCTTCCTCCAACTTCTTGATATGCGTCGTCACGGTCGGTTGGCCCAGCCCAAGTTCTACCGCCGCCTTTGAGATGCTATGAACGCGGGCCGCAGTACAGAAGCTTCGAAGCTCTCTCAGTTCCATGTTAGTTTCCCCAAAACTTTTACATCACGAAACCTAATATATCCTATCACACGATATCCGTTTACATGATGCCACAAAGGATTAATAATAAATATGTACCTGAAATACTGAAAGTCATATCAGGAATCTACGAAACAAAGAAAGACGGGAGAATAGAAAGAATGCTCTACCGGGTTTTGGCCACACTTAAGCACCTGAACTATCGCAATCACCCAAGTTCGGGATTCGAATCCTACCTTGCCGGCATCCAGCGCTACAACGCGGGTGGCGGGCCCAGGATGGAAGAGGCTCGCAAGGACTACATTAACACGGTCCACAACGAGACCGCCGGCTTCTTGGGCTAGGTTGGCAATCGAAATCCAGCTACCGAAATCGGCCCCGCTCGGGTCCGATCTCGGCTAAACGAATAATTCCCGGCCTAACAGCCGACTTGATATGACGGGGGACGCTCTGCACACGCAGGCGTTCCTTGTTTTTTGCCTGAGACTTGTCCTTAGACGAACAGCAACCCCGGCCTTGCCCGCCTAATTCCGTACATGCTAATCTTAGAAGGTTCGGCGCTCTAATATTCGCCGGCTATTTTGGAATTAGGAGAATAACAGATGGCCACTCTTAGCGACAACGCCCGCAAGATGCTTGGCGAGGGCAAGAACTTCGCCACCATAGCCACATTGAACCCGGACGGCTCGCCCCATGTCACCATGGTGTGGATAGACACCGACGGGGAGCACGTTATATTCAACACGGCCGAGGGAAGGGTAAAGACGAATAATATGCGCCGAGACGCCCGCGTAGCAGTCTCCGTCACCAGCGCGGACAACCCCTACGATGGGGTGACTATTCGTGGCCGTGTTGTGGAGATGACCCACGACGGCGCCAATGAACACATCGATAAGCTGGCCAAGAAGTACATGGGCGTGGACGAGTACCCTGGCCGTGCCCAGAGCCCCGACGAGCAGCGCGTCATCATCAAGATTTCTCCGGACTAGAGGTTTCGGCGGCATTTATTTCATCATCCCGCCCATTCGAGCCGGCCAATGCAAGCCCAATTAAGAGGATCAATGCTCAAATTTTTCCGCAGAAACGAAGAAAAAGAGAAGGAGAATACCGCGCGGGCAGTCCGGAAGTCCCGCCAGACCTGGTTTGGCAAAATGACCACGCTGTTCAGTAGGCCCGAGTTGGATGATGCCGCCTGGGACGAACTGGAGGAGCTGCTGATCTCCGCCGACGTTGGGGTGACCACCACGCTCAAGCTGCTGGAAACCGTGCAGACCCGAATCGCGGAGGAGCGCATCACCGAGCCGGCCAAGGTCATGGAGACTCTCAAGGACGAGATGATCTACCTGGTGGACTTCGAGGACGCGGACGAGACGCTGGAGGCACAGGACGGACCGCTGGTCATCCTCATGGTAGGCGTGAACGGCGTGGGCAAGACCACCAGCATCGCCAAGCTGGCCCAGCTATACATAGAGTCGGGGCAGAGCGTCATTCTTGGCGCGGCCGACACCTTCCGGGCCGCCGCAATAGAGCAGTTGCAGATCTGGGGCGAACGCCTGGGGATTGATGTCATCGCCCACAGGTCCGGAGCCGACCCCGGCGCGGTAGCATTCGACACGATACAGGCTGCCAAGGCCCGGGGCACGGACGTAGTCTTAATCGACACGGCGGGCAGGCTGCACACCAAGACCAACCTCATGGAAGAGCTAAAGAAGATCCAGCGGATAATGGAGCGTCAGGAAGTGGGGGCGCATAAGGTACTGGTGACCATCGACGCCACCACAGGCCAGAACGGGCTGATTCAGGCCAAGGCCTTTACCGAGGCGGTGGAGTGCGAGGGCGTGTTCCTGGCCAAGGTAGACAGCTCGGCCAAGGGCGGCATCATTTTCGGCATAGCCGACGAGCTGAGCCTGCCCATCCTGTTCATCGGCACCGGCGAGCAGGCCGACGACATAGCCCCCTTCCGGCCTCACGAGTTCGTGAGCGGCCTGTTTTCGGACACGGGCGGGAGCAAGTAACGCCTCATGTCCATGTACGGCTCGGACCGGCGGTAGCCGGCGACGCCCCGCGTGAATCTCCAGGTCCACGGAAGCAATCAAATGGACAATCGTCGGCGGGGCGTGCTATACCTAACGCAATTCATACCTGCATCCAGGTCTGGTACCCCACGCCGGAGGAGCTTACACATGCCAAACGCCACGGCACTCAAGGACCGCTACGGCCTAGCCATGACCACTTCGTCAACGAACGCCGCGGAACACTACGTCGAGGGTCTGGACCTGCTCCTGGAGCAGGGATTCGGCCCCGAGGCTGAGTTTCAGATGGCAGTGGAGGCGGACGACGGCTTCTCTTTGGCCCATGCCGGTATCTCCATCATGCAGATGTTCAGAGGAGACATTAAGGAGGCCCGGGCGACGGCGAGTCACGCCGGAACGCTGGCATCTTACGCCACTCGCCGGGAGCAGCAACACGTGGAGGCCGTGCGGCTGTTCGTGAATGGCCAAGGTCCCAAGTCGCTGGCATTGGCACGGCAGCATCTTGACGAATTTCCTCGAGACGCGCTGATGCTCCGGGTGGCCAATCGTCTGTACCTGCTGGGATGCAGCGGCGCGGGCGTGGCCAACTTTCCCGAGGAGTTTTTCGCCATGCTGAGGAGCGTCGAACCCAGCTACGGCGAGGACTGGGCCTTTCAGGGTATGTACGCCTTTGCCCACCACGAGATGGGCTACCTTTCCGAGTCGTTAAAGCTGGCCGAAAGCTCTCTGGCGCAGCGCCCCACCAGCGGTCACGCCTCCCACTCGGTGGCACACGTCTACTTCGAGACGGGCGACCCTGTCGCGGGCGGCGACTTCCTGGGAGATTGGTTGACGACTTACGACAGGCGGTCCCCCTTCCACGTGCATTTGTCGTGGCATCAGGCGCTGTTCGAGCTGTCCCAGGGCCGTTACGACAAGGCCGTTGACCTCTACGAGACCGACATCAGGCCGTCGGTAAAGGAGCGAAGGGCCGCGTCTTTACAGGACAGCACGTCGCTCATGTGGCGGCTGCGCATGTACGGCGGCGAGAACCCGCCCTACCCTATCGAGGAGATTTGCGACCAGGCCGCCGTGGCCGCAGATACACCAGGCCCGGCGTTTCGCGACGCCCATGCGGCATTAGCCTTCGCTGCATCGGGCGACGATGTGCTGCTTGGCAAGCTTTCCGCGCGCCTACTGCAGGCGGCCGAGGCGGGCGACGCGCTGGCCAAGGAGATAACGTTGCCCCTGGTAATGGGCATAGACGCCTTCGCGGCCGAGGCGTATGACGACGCTGTAACGTACCTGGAGCCCGTTTTTCCGAAGCTTGCCCGCATCGGCGGCAGCCACGCACAGCGGGAGGTCTTCGAGGATACGCTTCTGGAGGCCTACCTCCGCGCAGGCCGGTACGACAAGGCGGAGGATATGCTGACGGAGCGTCTGAAGCGCCGCTCGTCTGTCCGCGACAGCTACTGGTTGGGACGCGCCCAGGCCAACACCGGCCAGGCCGACGCCGCCGGCAAGAACCTGAGCCACGCCAAGACGCAGTGGCGGGACGCCGACCCCAATTCGCGGGAGATGGCGGCGTTGGAAAGTCTGGTCGGCGCATAAGGCCGGCGCACGGCTGTGACGGTCTCTGAGCAAAAAATTGTGTTATGGCTTATGGTCCGGCAGGCTCTTCGCCGCGGCGGAGTCCGAAGATATTCCTATTTCTGAGTCGGACACCACGAACCTGAGTATGGAATCCCGTTCGTCCTGGGCGTGTCGAATGACATCTGACGCTTGATGTGCGATGCCGCTGGAACAACTGTCTTTACCGAGGCGGCCTGAGGCGGGCCTGACCCCGCTTGCCGTGTCCTAAACAGCGGACAACTGGCACCAATTACACATCCCGCTGAGGCGT